>PMKM01000142.1 GCA_003157745.1 Bryobacterales bacterium
ATTTCCTTGAGCATGAAATGCTTGTAACCGCCCTTTTCGGCCATGATCGGATCCCACAACACGTGGGTGACCTGGCGGTTGACGGGGCGCCCCTGGAAATCGCTCAAACGAACGCCGGCCGGGGTGAGGACGGCCATGTCGCCATCGGCCAGGAAAAACATGTCGCGCGTGTGGCTGAGAATGGCGGGCACGTCGGAGGCGACGAAGTACTCGTTGTCGCCGATGCCGATGACGACGGGCGGGCCGTTGCGCGCGGCGACGATCTTCTCCGGGTCGTCTTTCGAAATCACGGCCAGCGCGAAGACGCCGGCCAACTCGGCGACGGCCGCGCGCACGGCTTCCTCGAGGTTGCCGGTGAAGTGCTTCTCGATCAGGTGGGCGATGATCTCGGTATCGGTCTCGGTGCGAAACACGTGGCCTTCGGCTTCGAGTTGATGCTTGAGCGCCAGGTAGTTCTCGACGATCCCGTTATGCACCACGACGAGCGAGCCCTTGCAGTCGCTGTGCGGGTGGGCGTTCTCCTCCGTAGGCCGGCCGTGGGTCGCCCAGCGCGTGTGGCCGATGCCGAACGAGCCATCGACCGGGCTCAGCCGGATCACATCCTCCAGGTTGCGCAGCTTGCCCTTGGCGCGGCGCACAGCCAGGTTGTGGTCCTCGCCATACACGGCGAGGCCGGCCGAATCATAGCCGCGGTATTCGAGACGCTTCAGTCCCTCCAGAATGATCGGCACCGCCTTGCGGTGCCCGACGTAACCGACGATTCCGCACATGGAACTATTATATGGAAGCCGCGGCGAAATGCTCGCGGCTCGATTCTATCGCGGCCATTAGCGAAATCTATAGCGCCGATTCGGGGTGGGCGTTGCCGCGCGCTTCGACGACTGCGGCTTTGGCTTTTCGCGCAGCCAGCACCTTGGGATGTCCCTCGCACCACTCGCGCTCAAACTCCCTGGCGGCTTCATCGTAGGCACTGATCGCTTCGTCCAAGTGGCCCAGACGCTGTTCGCTGAGCGCCAACTGCATGTTCAGGTATCCCAGGTCGATGTTGCCCGGTCTGTTCGCTCGCGATTTCCAGTTCGCTATTTGGCTGGCGTACAGGCGCGCAGCTTCATCGAACTCGCCGCGGCAAAAATGGAGTGCAGGCAAGCTGGTTGTGCTAAAGATTCGGTATTGGTCTGGATCCATGCCCTGCTTCTGAGCGAACGCGCGAGCGCTTCGAGTCTCCAGTGCAACGGCGCGTTCCGCGAGCGGAAGGGCCTCCGACGGGCGGTCCTGGCGGATCACCAAACGACTCAGCAGCTCAACCTCGCGGATCATCCCTGCCAGGTTGTCGCTCGACTCGTCAACCTCCAGCGCCTGCCTATAATGGATCTCGGCCTCTGCGTAGCGCTCTTCGTCGACACAGATATCGCCCAAGAACACGGAGTTGATGGTGAGCATGTCCGATTCCGGCGCGTAGTGCTTGGCCCCCGTCAGCGAACTTCGACGAAACATGTCCTCCGCAGCCGCAAGATCGCCCTGGCGGTAAAGGAGCGGTGCCCACTGGGCCTCGATTTGGCACTGTGTCTTGGAACGCAAGGGCTCTTTCAGCTTGTCAGCAATCTCGTACGCCTCGCGAAGGAACTGCGCCGCTAGTGTCCACTTCTTCCGTCTGCAGGCGTGCGCGGCGGCAAAACATCGAGCCCGTGCTCTCCGCGCGCGACCACCGAAAAAACGCAATAGTAGAAGAGCAATTACTGCGCCGGCTATCGTCCAAGCCATTCGCACATTATAGGGCCGATTCGCCGTGGGCGTCGTCGCGGATGCGGATGACGTCGACGACGGCGGAGACGAAGATCTTGCCGTCGCCGATAGCGCCGGTGCGCACGGCCTCGACCAGGGCGGCGACCACTTCGTCCTTGCGGGCGTCCGGCACCACGGTTTCGAGCTTGATCTTGTGGATGAAATCCACGTCGTACTCGCGGCCGCGGTAGACCTCCCGGTGGCCCTTCTGGCGGCCATGACCGCGCACTTCGCTGACGGTCAGGCCGTCGATGCCAATGCTCTGGAGCACTTCACGCGCCTTCTCCAGCTTGGAAGGTTGGATGAACGCCTCGATTTTGAACATTGCGTTACCCCTCGAAATTGTAGCCCTCTTCGCCGTGCAGCGAGAGGTCCATGCCGGTGGCTTCCTCGCCTTCCATCATGCGAAGCGGCGTCACCAGCTCGGTGATCTTGAGCGCGGCGAGCGTGCCGACCACGCCCAGGCCGATGCCGACGGCGGCGCCGGCGAGCTGATTGAGCACCTGGGCGGGGTTGCCGTCGATCCAACCGAGCGGGGCTGGCTGGCCGCTCGCCAGCTTGAGCGCCGAGTTGACCGCGCGCGTGGCGAAGACGCCGGTGAGCAGGCAGCCAACGAAACCGCCGATGCCGTGGACGCCGAAGACGTCGAGCGAATCGTCGTAGTGAAACCGCTCCTTCACCGTGGTCACCATGAAGTACCCGAGCGAGCCCGCCACCAGGCCGATGATGACGGCGCTGAACGGTTTTACAAAACCCGCGCCCTGGGTGACGGTGGCAAGGCCGGCGACGGCGCCGGAAATGGCGCCGAGCGCGCTGGCCTGTCCTTTGCGCACGCGTTCGGCGGCCATCCAGGAGACGGCGCCTGCCGCGGCGGCGAAGTGGGTCGCCACGAAGGCGCTGGTGGCCAGCGAGGATGCCGCCAGCGCGCTGCCGGCGTTGAAACCGAACCAGCCGACCCAGAGCAGGCAGGCGCCGATGAAGCTCAGCACCAGGTTGTGCGGAACGAACTTCTCATGCGGATAGCCGGCGCGCTTGCCGATGTAGAGCGCGGCAACCAGCGCGGAAAACCCGCTGGTGATGTGCACCACGGTGCCGCCGGCGAAATCGAACACCGGAATCCGGCCGCCGAGGTACGCGTTGAGAAATCCGCCCGTGCCCCAGATCATGTGCGCTGTGGGGAAGTAGACGAAGAACGTCCACAGCACGGAGAACATCACCATGGCCTTGAAGTGCACCCGTTCGGCAAACGCGCCGGTGATCAACGCCGGCGTGATAATGGCGAACATGAGCTGATAGATCATGAACGTCTGGTGGGGAATGGTCGGCGCGTAGAGGGGATTCGGGTCGGCGCCGACGCCGTTCAAAAACAGGTAGTCGAGGCCGCCGATGAAGGGGTTGCCCTGCGAGAACACCAGGCTGTAGCCGCAGACGCCCCAGATCAGCGTGATCACCGCCATCATGGCGAAGCTCTGCATCATGGTGCCGAGCACGTTCCGCTTGCGCACCAGGCCGCAATAGAACAGGGCAAGGCCGGGCCCCGTCATCATGAGCACCAGCGCGGAACTCGTCAGCATCCAGGCGTTATCGCCGGCCGACTGGGAAGCCGTCACCGCGGCCTGCAAGGCCCGCAATTCGGCGCGATCCCCCTGTGGCGCCTGCGCCAGGGCGGAGGAAGCGAATAGCAATAGTCCAACGAAGACACGATTCGACAACGGGGTCTCCTCAACGTGGAGTCGGTTCCCGCGAACGAGGCGGGAACACAACACGTTAGAGGATAGCGCGGGGCGCGGCCACAAGAAGTTTTGATATGCCCAATAGAAAGCGTTTATGGACGGCGGCGCGATGGGCTATTTCGCCGCACCCCCGGTGAGCGCCTTCAGATATTGATAGTAGAATTCGACGCCGTCGTAATAGGAAGTCACGCCCAGGCGTTCGTCCTTGCCGTGGGCGCGCACGTCGTCGCGATCGACGGCCAGCGCGGAGAAGCCGAAGCTGGGAATTCCGGCGGCGTTGGTGTACTTGCTATCGGAAGCGCCGGTTTCCATATCCACCAGCATCGGCGCGCCAGGCCAAAATTTCGCCGCCACGCGTTCGAGCGGACCGAGCACGTCGGAGCGCATCGCGACCGGCGCCTGGGCCTTTTCGAGCGGCGCGTGGTCGGAGACGGCGGCCGTCGCATCGCTGATGTGCCGCACGGCCACGGCCGGATCGGCCACGATGCGTTCGACCTCCAACCGCACCTCTTCAGCCGAATGGCCGGGCAGGATGCGGCAATTCACGATAGCCCGCGCGCTCTGGGGCAGGGCGTTGTTGGCATGACCGGCGTCGAAGCGGGTGGCCACGCAGGTGGTGCGCACCTCCGCGTTGAACTGCGGCACGCGTCCGAGCCGCGCGATTGCCGCGGTGTCGGGAGGGTCGGCCAACATGGCGCGAATGTCGGCCGCGTTCTGCGCGGACTCCGCTTTCGCCAGGCTACCGAAATAGGCGCGGGTCACGGCGTTGAGTTCGAAGGGAAACACGGCGCGCTCGATGCGGCCGAGCGCATCGGCCACGTGATAGATGGCGTTATCGGGCACCGGCAGCGAACTGTGGCCGCCGGGGTTGACGGCCTTCAACTCGAAATCGGCGTAGAGCTTTTCGGTGGACGCCACCTCGACGTCGAGCGGTTTGCCGCGCTCGGTGGTGATGCCGCCCCCGTCCGGATTCAGCGCAAAATCGGCATCCACCAGGTCGCGATGATTCTTCAATAGCCAGTCGACGCCGTTGGAGGTTCCGCCCTCTTCGTCGGCGGTCAGCGCGAGGATGATGTCGCGGTCCGGCCGGTAGCCTTCCTGCGCGAAGCGGATGAGGGTGGTGACCATGATCGCATCGGCGCCCTTCATGTCCTGGGTGCCGCGGCCGTAGAAGAACCCATCCTGCTCGACCAGGCGGAAAGGATCGGTGGTCCAGTCCGCGCGGCGCGCTTCGACCACGTCCAGATGGCCGACGATGAGGATCGGCTTGGCCGCGCCGGAGTGCGCGGCGCGCAGCCGTACCACCAGGTTCCGCTTGCGCTCGTTCGGCCCCAGGACGACTGTGTCTTCGGGAGCGAAGCCGGCGGCGAGCAGACGTTTGCGCATGGCTTCGGCGGCCACGGTGGTGCTACCGACCGAATCGGTGGTGTTGATCTCGATCAACTCCTGAAGGATGGCACGCGACAGCGTGCGGACGGGTTCGGCGGGCGAGGCTGCCCAGGCAGGCGCCAGCAGCAGCGCGGGAATCAGGATGTGTACGGTCTTCATGGGGGTAGGAAACTTTCATTCTATCCTAGGCCCAAGGCATGCCACCGCCAGAGACGCGGTTGCCGGTTGGGTGCGCGACAGGAAAGCTGTGAAGTCTCCGATTTCGAGGAAATGCTCGGGCATCCGAGCGTATAGGTACGCTCGAAAACGTTCTCAGCCCGGAGGGCGCCAGAGAATAGCCCACGGCGTGAGCCGTGGGGACACCGACCGCTCGCAGCCGTCTCTTCCCACTGTCTTTCGCCCCTCCGGGGCTTGGGCGCGCACCCGGTGCTGATACGTGCGATCCACTTCTGCGTCGCATACCCTTGCCCGTTCGCAGCCAGGCCGGTTACCCGACATAAGTCGCGACTGACTACACTTATGCAGGATCCAAGGGCGCGGCCGCAGTATAAGTCGTCACCAACTCGACTTATACAGAATCACAGTGCGCATTCGCACATAACCTTAGTCGTACTAAAGATCACACTCCGGTGAAAGGAGCCGCCGGACTATAAGCCGGTTTCTGTACCCGTGAGGGCGACAGTCATTCCTCTGGAACCGCCATTACTGGCGGACTCAAGCGACCTACCCGGAAGTCAAGCGGGACGAGCAGCCCCTTCTCCCCTATTTGGTCTTGCTCCGCGTGGGGTTTACCCTGCCGCCCGGATTACTCCGGACGCGGTGCGCTCTTACCGCACCATTTCACCCTTACCCCGCCAGAAGGGCGAGGCGGTATATTTTCTGTGGCACTTGCCGTATCCGGTAAAGGACCCCGGCCGTTAGCCGGCACGCTGCTCTGTGGAGACCGGACTTTCCTCCTCCGTTACCGAAGGCGACTGTCCATCCGGCAGCTCCCGCACACGATTATCTCATGCCGCGCATGATGGCGGAAAAATGGGGTTCACTTAGGTCAATTGTTGCGTATATGGCTGGTTTCCGGTGTAAAATGAATCGATATCGGCGTAGGCGAGTGGGAACGAGCTAACAGTGGAACCAGAGTTACAAGTCGGAGACAAGTTTGAGAGTCACGGCTGGCCTGTCGTGGGAAGTAGTGACAGCGGGCTTCCACACCCGGTTCCAATGTGCCGCCTGCTTCTATCGAGGAGATCAATTAAGACAATGAAGAGAATCTTAGCGTTGAGCGCGCTGGGGGCGATTACCTACGCACTCTTTGCCCAAGGGCTGAATGCGCCCGCCAACCAAACTAAGGAAGACTGGGAGGAGATCAACTTCGAGTTCGACTCCCACGTTCTTTCGGACGGATATCCGAGCCTTCTTCGTCTCGCCGATCTGTTGAGCCAACATCGCGACTACAAGGTGGCGGTCATCGGCAATACCGATTCCGTGGGTAGCAACCCCTACAACGACAAACTGGCACTCGATCGTGCCACCACGGTCAAGCAGTTCCTCGTCAAGTATGGCGCCAATGCGGACCAGGTGACGGCCAGCGGCGAAGGCAAGCGCGAGCCGGAGGTCGACAACAAGAGCCGGGAAGGCCGCTTCATGAACCGCCGCGTCAGCCTGCGGGTGACCGATGGGCAGGGCAGGCTGGTGAAGGAGGGCGGCATCGGGGAAGTGTTGCAGGCCTGGCAGCCGATGCTCGAGAAGATGGCGAAGAAGCAGCAGGAATGCTGCGACGCCATTCTGAAACGGCTCGATAAGCTGGACGACATTCTGGCCGCGGTGAAGGCGCTACAAGGCGAAAACGCGGCGCTGAAGGGCGAGTTGGCCGATCAACGCAACCAGCTCAACACACTGCACGATCAACTGACGGGCGCGCCCAAGGCCGCGGCGGAGCCCGCGATGACGGTGCCCAAGGAAGCCACCAACTCGGTGGACGAGGCGCGCAAGAAGAACCAGAAATTCTCGCTGCTCGGCATCAACGTAGGTCCCAATTTCGGAGGCGGCGGCCGGGGCAACGCTTCGTTCGACGCCAGTGGGCGCTTCTTCGCGCCCTTCGGCAGCGAAGGCTCGAGCGCCGTGCAGGCGCAGGGCGAGTACATCTTCAACTCGCAGGGCCAGGAAGGACAATTCGATCTGGGCCTGGTCAACCGCTGGGGCAACGTGCAGGGCGGTGTGTTCGGCAGTTTCAAGTATCTCGACTATAAGCAGTATCAAAACGGCGGCGGGCTGGCCCAGGGCGCGGTGCTGATCGATTACATTTTCAGCCGCGGCCGCATCGGTGTGTTCGGCACGCAGGGCTTCAAGAATTACGCCGTCGTCAACAGCGTGTCGCTGGCGCCGGGCGCCTACCTGCAGACTTACGCGAAGGTCGTGAACCAGTACGGCATCGACGGCCTGGTCGGCGTTTGGGGCGACGCATATTTGCAGGGCAACGTGGGCCTGCTGCGGCGCGAGGTGAATGGCAACAACACGGCGGGCCTGGAAGTTAAGCTGACGCAGCCGGTAACCAAGCGCGTCGCCTTGACGGCGGCCGCCGACTATAATCAGACCGGCATCTACTCCAAGGGCAACGGGCAGGTGATGTTCGGCGTGGAGATGGGCAGCTACATTCACCCGAAGGAATACGGTGCGACGAAGACGCCGGTGCCGATGGACGTGCCGCGCATCCACTATCAGTTTGGCACGCGGCGCGTGGGCACCAGCCCGCCGATCGCGAACGCCGGACCCAGCCAGTTGGGCCTGGCCGCCGGAACGGTCACGCTGAACGGTTCCGGGTCGTACGATCCGCTGGGCGAGGCTCTCACGTACGCCTGGTCGCAACTCTCCGGACCCGCGGTGACGATCTCGAGTGCCAACCAGGCGATTGCGACGTTCACCGGCGTCGCCGGCCAGAGCTACACCTTCCTGCTGAAGGTCACCAATACGGACGGCATTTCCGCCCAGGCCAGCACGCTTGTGAGCATGGCCGCGCCGACTCAGACGCAGATCACGCAATTCATCGCGCAGCCGGCGGCAATCACGGCCGGCCAGACTTCGACGCTGAGCTGGGTAATCCAGAACGCCACGTCGGCCAGCATCGCGCCCGGAGTGGGCGCGGTCAACGCCAGCAGCGGTTCGGTTCCGGTGTCGCCGACTACGACGACTACCTACACCCTGACGGCGACCGGCGCCAACGGCACCACGACGCAGACCATCACGGTGACGGTGGGCGCTTCGACGGCCCAGATTCTCCGCTTCTCGGCGAATCCGAGCAGCATCCCGACGGGTGGACAGACCACGTTGAGCTGGACCACTTCGGGCGCCAGCACGGTAAGCATCTCGCCGACGGTCGGCAGTGTGGCCGCCAACGGGAGCACGAGCGTCTCGCCGACCTCGACCACCACTTACACGATCACTGCCACCGGCAGCGACGGCAAGTCTATCACGGCAACCGCTCAGGTAACCGTGGGAGCGGTCACGGCTCAGATCGTACGCTTCACCGCGATCCCGAGCAGCATCCCGACCGGCGGGCAATCCACGCTGAGTTGGAGCACCAACAATGCCACCGCGGTTTCCATTTCGCCGACTGTAGGCACGGTGAGCGCCAACGGGAGCACGACCGTCTCGCCGGCTTCTACCACCGCTTACACGATCAGCGCGACGGGCGCGGATGGTAAGACCGTTACTTCCACCGTGCAGATTACGGTGGGCGCGATCACGGCTCAGATCGTCCGCTTCACGGCGAATCCGAGTAGTATCCCAACCGGTGGGCAAACGACGTTGAGTTGGAGCGTTTCGAACGCCAGCACCGTTACCATCGCGCCGGGTATCGGCAGCGTGGCGCCCAATGGGAGCGTCACCGTCTCGCCGACCTCTACGACCACTTACACAATCAGTGCCACGGGCACGGATGGCAAGACCGTCACCTCTACCGTGCAGGTTACGGTGGGAGCGGTCACAGCCCAGATTCTCCGCTTCTCGGCCAGCCCGAGCACCATCGCTTTGGGGGCGCAAGCCACATTGAGCTGGACCACCTCCCACGCCACCGCCGTTTCTATCTCGCCGACCGTCGGCACGGTGAGCGCCAACGGGAGCACGACCGTTTCGCCGGCGACGACCACCAGTTACACAATCAGCGCCACCGGCGCGGACGGCACGACCGTGACCGCCGTGGCAACGGTGACCGTGACCGGAAGCTCGATTCCGCAGATCGTGGCCTTCACGGCAACTCCGCAAACCGTCTCGTCCGGCCAGTCGACCCAGATCTGCTGGCAGGTGACGGGAGCGACCAGCATCTCGATTTCGCCGACCATTGGCAGCAATCTGAAGGCTAACGATTGCGCCACGGTTACGCCGGGCGCGACCACCACTTACACCCTTACCGCGACCAATGCAGTTGGCCAGGTACAGGGCAACCTGACGGTTAACGTCGGATCGGTCCAGATCCTTTCGTTCCAGGCCAACCCGGTCAGCTCACCAGTTGCCGGAGCCCCGGTAACGCTGACGTGGACCACGGCGAACGCCACATCGGTGGTGCTCACCGGCGCCGACATCCCGGCGATGACTCTGCCGGTAAACGGCTCTTACACCGACAACCCGGTTACCAACGAAACCTACACCTTGACGGCTTACGGACCTGGAGGCCAGACCGTGAGCGTCACTATTTCGGAGTTCGTCAGGTAATCGACGACCCTGTATTCGCGTAGTTCATGCCGGGCGGCCGTAAGCGGGCCGCCCGGCTTTTTTTGATGGAGAGGAATCCGTTCGCGGGACTGCGGCCGGTCTACCAGGGCAAGCGCACGTGTTCAGCGGCGAGGGGCGCGACGGCGCCTTCCTGGTAGATGAACTCGCCGCGCTTCATGGTGAGATGCACCAGGTTCATGCCGGAATGGTGGCCCAGTTCCCGATAGTCCGAGACGTTGAACACGATCAGGTCGGCCGGCTTGCCATGTTCGATCGACCCGGCCGTGGAGACGCAGCCCAGCGCATAGGCGCCATTGACGGTGGCCGCCACGAGCGCTTCGGCCGGGGTCAGCCCCATCTCGCGGCAGGCCAGCGAAACGACCGTCTGCATGTTGAGAATCGGGCTATCGGAGCGGTTGAAATTGCTGGCCAGCGCCACGGCTGCGCCGGCATCGAGCAGCGCCCGCGCCGGCGCCGGGCGGCTGCCCCGGTGAAAGGCCAGGCCAGGCAGCAATGTCACGACCGGACCGGACGCCACGCCGCCCAGTTCCCCAACCGCGATCTTCTCCAGATGGTCGATGCCGGCGACGCGGAGTTCGCATCCGAGCGCCGTGGCTTCGCCGGGCCCGTCGCCATCGGCATGCACGCGGCAGCCCATGCCGAGCCGCGCGGTCGTCTCGATGTAGCGCCGGATCAGCCGCTGGCGGCGCTCGCCCGGACTCCATTCGATGTCGGCAAACCGCGCCAGCCGCCTGCGTGCGACCAGCGGCAGCAGTTCCTCGCACGCCCAAACGACCGCGGCCTCGGCGGCATCCGGCTCGCCACCGGGCGGCGGCAGACACAGCAGGAAAGTGGATACGACATCCACCGGATCGTGCTTTACCAGGGCCAACGCGCGCAGCAGTTTCAGGCCGGAGCTTTGCCCGCCTCCGCACGCGGCTTTGGCTTCCACCGTGGTGGTGCCGTGCCGCGCCATGGCCCGCAGGTAGTTCCGCATCTGGATGGCAAGGGTGCTGGCGGTCGCGCTCTTGACCGCATTGAGCGCCGAAGCCGTATCGGTGCGAGCCAGTCCGGGCGGCGGAAAGGCCAGGTGGGTGTGGCCGTCGACGAACCCCGGCATGACCACGCGGCCGGCGGCATTGATCTCGATCGCGCCGCGCGCCGTCTTCAGATTCTCCACGCGCCGCGTTGGGCCCACTTCCTCGACCAGGCCGTTGCGGACCAGCACCGAACCGTCGAAGATCAGCCCCGGATCGTTCAGGAGAGGCCCGCGCCGGGCTTCCCGCGGCCCGCGCATGGTGAGCAATTGGCGCGCGCCCCGAATCAGTATCGCGCCCGTATGTTCTCGTTCCCCCCTGACATCACTATATCATCGGGTGTAATGCTATTAACCAGGAGCAACCGCTGAAACCCCCAACGCAGTCGCGAGAGCGCGCCGTTCTGAAGACGCTGGAGCGCGCATTTTCAAAGGCCGGAACGGGATCGAGGACCGAGGCGCGCGGCTGGATAGGCGAAGGGCGCGTGGCGGTGAATGGCGCCGTGGTGCGCAACCCGGACCACTGGATCGACCTGGCGCGCGATCGCATCACGCTCGATGGCAAACCGATCACCACGAAGCGCGGGATCTACATTCTGCTGTACAAACCGAAAGGCTACCTGACCACCTATCGCGATCCGGAGCATCGCCCCACGGTGTACGACCTGGTGGAGGACCTGGGCGCCTGGCTGGCCCCGGTCGGCCGCCTGGATCTGGACACGAGCGGTCTGTTGCTGATGACCAACGACACGGCCTTCGCCGATCACGTCACCAGTCCCGCGCACCTGGTGTCGAAAACCTATCAGGTAAAGGCCGCGACGCTGCTCACCGACGAACAACTGGAACGCCTGCGCCGCGGCATCGAACTGAGCGACGGCGCGACGCGACCGGCCGAGGTACGCCGGCTGCGGGACGGCGCCAAGCACACGTTTGTCGAGATCGTCCTCACCGAAGGCCGCAACCGGCAGGTGCGGCGCATGATCGAAGCGGCCGGCAGCCGGGTGTCGAAACTGGTGCGGACGGCGATCGGCCCGATCCGGATTGGGGACCTCGCCATCGGCAAATGGCGGCGGTTGACCGAAGAGGAAATCGCCGCGCTGGGCGGGAGGGCGCGGCAGCCGGCGCCGGCTACTTCAAATACCAGCGCAGCTCGACCTGCGGCACGAACATGTTCCCGCGCACGTAATAAGAGGATTTGGTCGAAGTCTTGATGTGGAAGGCGCGCACGCCGCCGCCAAGTTCGAAGTGTCCGAAGCGGAAGTTCAGAGAACCCCCGGTATCCCAAATCGTCCAGTGCCGCGGAACTGCGAAGGCGGACGCGTTCAACTCCAGCCGGACGAACTTGGCAAGATACTCGGTCGCTCCCAAGCCGAAGGTGGGCGTGATTAACCAGTGGCTGCCCGAGGCGTGATAGCTGACGACCTGGCCGGAGGAATTCAGCAGGGCGCTGCCAGAGGAAGTGGTGACGGGCAGCAGCGGCGCATCGAAGCCGGTGAGCGTGTCGACGTACTGCACCTGCCAGAGCGTCTTCAAGCGGAAGTGATGGCTTCCCACCGGATACGGCCACATCAGGTACTCGAAGGAAAGCTTGGCATCCTTCAACTCGTAGTTGGTGGAGACGAGCACGCCCTGGTTGTAGGTTTCGCCCTGGAGAACCGTTTCGACGGGCACTGTGATATTGCCCGCCTGGCGCGTGGAGAAGCCGGAGAAGACGAGCACATCGTGGGCACCCAAAGCGAAACCGATCTCACCGGACTCTCCCATTTTCGGCCGGCCCTGCATGGTAATCAGCGAACTGGTGGTATACCCGGAGGAGCGGCCCTTATCGAAGATCGGATTGCCGGTGGGCTTGGATAAGCCGAGGCCGATCCAAAAGCCGGTTTCGCCGGGCATCTGCACGTCGGGGTACTTGGGCAGTTCGGGCGGCGCGGTAATGGTGGGCTGCCCGGTCTGCACGGGTGGCTGGTTGTCCGCTGGAGCCGCCGGTACCGCCGGTTGGTCCGCGGGCGGCGCAGCGGCCGTCCCAGCAGGCGCGCCCGGGTCCGCCGGCCGCGCCTGCGCCCAGCACGCCAATAACAAAACACAAACCAACGCCATGCCCGATTTGTTCACGTAATCCTCTTTGTTCCGATTGTAGGATGGACCCGGATGCCGCCAGACCCTGCTGCACGGGTCAGGCCAAACGCATGCCCGCGACGCCGCTCTCCTATTTTGCCTCAACCCGATGCCATCGCGCACAGCCCCCGCGCGCGGCCTTGTGACCGCCGGGCCACAGGTGTGAACCAGGGGACGCCGCCGCGCGCGCCTCATTCGCGCAAGAAGGCGATAATCTGCCATCGCTCGGGCTCCGGCAGGCTGGCGAACGATGGCATGCCCGAGCGCAGCGATCCGTTGCGCAGGATCCAAAACAACGTGCCCGGCGGCGCCTGGCGGATGGCGGCTCGATCGAGCGGCGGGACTCTTCCATGTCCTTCGCGGTGCAACCCGTGGCAGGGGGCGCACGCATGGGCATACAGCCTGGCGCCGGCGCGCGCCGCCGGCGCGTCGTTCTCGAGAGGATTCCGCATGGCGGCTCCGGGTGCGCGGGAAAGCAGGTCCAGTTCCCCGGCCCACGCAACAGCGAGCAGACAGCCGGCGAGCAC
Source organism: Bryobacterales bacterium (assembly GCA_003157745.1). GTDB lineage: Bacteria > Acidobacteriota > Terriglobia > Bryobacterales > Bryobacteraceae > Bog-375. Next base: position 13,287 of record PMKM01000142.1, read on the forward strand.
GATGGCGCGCGTCCTCATTGGCGCCCTCCCCGCAGCCATGCGCCGACGCTGCGCCCGAATTGCGCGAGCTCGTACGAGACGCCGAATCGCAGCAGGAAGCGCGCGCTCGAGGCCGTGGCGCCGAAACTGGGCGACACCTGGAATGCGGTGCCGTTAAGGAGCGTCCAGGAAACCGTCGGCGCGACGTAGTGCGAGGTGTCGCGCAGGCCGAAGCCCGCCCACGTGCCGAGCCCGCCGTACACCTCAACGCCCACCTGAAAATTCTCCCGGCAGAAGTTGCAGGTTTCCGGCCGCGCGGCCAGCGCCAGCGGCCGGCTGATGCCAGCGGCGTAGCCGAACTCGTAAGGCGCGTGCGCCAGGTTCTTCTCCGCGATGAAGTTCTCCGCGATGGTCCAGCCTCTGTAATAGCTTCCGAGAATCAGCTTCGCCTCCATCTCCCGCTGCTTCTCGCGCCGGGCCACCTGGTTGGGCGCGGTGAGATCCTGCACACCATCGTGGCCCACCACTTCGAGCGCCGTCTTGTCCGCCGCATCGATATCCTCGAATTCGAGGTAGAGCACGGGGTTGATCCAGTGCTCGCGCCACAATAAGCGGAATCGATTCTCCCAGCGAAACCCGGTGAACAGGGCGCCCTCCGAGCCGGTCGCCTGGCCGTCCAAATACCACTCGGCGGTCCACCAGGCAGTCATGCCGTATTCAAATTCCGCGGCCGTAGCCACAAAGGGGTGGCCGCGATCCGGATTGCCAGTGGCGCTCTTGGCCGAGAATTCCAAGTTGCCCGGCTCCTCCATCTGGTGCGTGTAGGTGACGAAGAAGGGGCCTTCGCCAGCGCGGCAGCGGGCGCCGAACAGCCACACCGCGGCCATGGCGGTCAGTCTGCACATCAGTTGCATGTAGTAAAGACGCATAGAGGCCTCCCTCCGGCATCGAGCCGGGGTCCACATAGCGAGCCACAGCGCGCGGATGCGCGCTGCAGCGGCGCCGCGCCCCTTCTGGCAATTAGATCCTACTTGCAACTGATTGTCAACTGAAGAATACGTCGATAGAGCCAATGGGCACGACCGTCAGGCGGGATTCGATAGAAGACCGGTTTCGGCCAGGTGGGGTGGACGGAGGAAAACGCAGAGTGGGGCAGGACGGCGGGGCAGGCTTGCAGGCCCACCCCGCGGGTTTAGGGAACTACATGCCGCTATGGGCGGCGCCGAACGCGACCTTGGTCGTGGAACCACCTAACTCGACGGCCTCCACGCGCTCGGTCTTGCCTTCGGAGATGGACTCCACTGCCGTGCGGTCGTATTTCCGCTTGCCAGTTTCCAACTTGACCGGCGCCGACACCGTGGCCTTGGTGCGGACGTTGGTAAAGGTCGCGGAGCCATTCTCCACGGTAAGTTTGTACTCGCCCGGGGTCAACTGCACGGCGCCAGCGACGGACGGACGGTCGATCGAAACGTCATAACTCTTGGTGGCCGCGAGAGCCAGGCTGCAAGCAGACACAAATCCAACCAATAAGAGCGATTTCTTCGTCATAGATGAAAGTTTCCTTGAGATCCAGTTCCTGTGGCTAACAACGCGCACGAAATGTTTTTGTCTTGCGTCCAACCGCTTCGGGCTGGTTGCATTTTCTGTCTAAAGGACGCCGATTGCACACGCGAGGTTACCCGAGCCGGAAGCCGGGCGGCGCGAAACCGGGCGCGTGGTGCCGTAATCAGCCTGGATCGTGGAGCTTACGGAGCCGTCACGGGCGGGAGGGGAGGCGGAGGAACCGTACTAGGGACTTTCGGCGACGCTGCCTGGGAAAGCGATATCGACAGGCAGGCAGGGGCCCGGCATCGACGAAGCGTTGGATGCGCAGTGGGAGTAGGTTTGTGCGAAGGCTCTGCGGGAAAGTTGCGGGAAGCCAGGAAGGGGTGTGGGGCAGGCCGCGGACCCACCCCACACCCCTGGTAACTACCTCTGCGCGGTTTCCGAGGAGAATTCGACCGTGGTGGTCGAGCCGCCCAACTGAATGGAAGCCACGCGCTTCCCGTTGCCCTCGGTAAAGGAATCGACGGCGGTACGGGAGAACTTCTGACTGGCGGTTTCCACCTTCACCGGGGTCGACACAGACTTACTGGTGCGGACATCGGTAAAGGTCGCGGTACCATTCTCGACTTTGAGCCTGTACTCGCCGGGCGCCAACTGCGCGGTGCCGACGACTGCGGGCTGATCGAAAGAAACGGAATAGCTCTTCGCGCCTGCCAGAGCAAGGCTGCAAGCGGACACGAACCCAACCAAAAACAGCGATTTCTTCGTCATAGGTGAAAGTTTCCTTGAGGTTAAAATTCCTGTGGCGAATACCTGGCGCACAAGATGTTTGCGTCTTGCGTCCAACCCAGAGGGTAGGTTGCGTTTCCTGATTGATAAGACGACGCAGGGGCGGGAAAGGTTGCCATAAAAATAGCCTATGGGGGCTATTTCGTACTCATAAAACTGTAACTGACTTAGTGCGGCATTTCGCAAATTGTCAAGAGGGTAATTGTCGGGCGAGGGGCGGGCCAAGCATGCCTGGCCCCTACGGTTGCGGCGCGGGACGAACATGGTGGACCTCCGCCACCGGGGCAGCTAATGAGGTCTGAAGTCCCGAGAACACGCACTGCGGGCGGGCGATTGATTCGCCGGTGAAGGNNGGACGAGGGCGTCCCGCGCGGACCCGGGGGTCCGCCCCACTGTGGCGGCCTGCGCCACGACGTGAAGGGCATTGGACTGAAGCCGTGCACTCGTGCTGCGCGACTAACTCGGGAGTTCGGACTTAGTAAGTCGCGCGCGAATGCGGAGCGGGTGCGGGTCGATCTTATAGCATCAATGTGCCCACGATGCGGGACACATCGGAGATTCGCTCGCTGCGCAGGAAGCGAGCCAATTCGGCGGCGATGCGGACGGGCGACTGCGGATCCCAGAAAGTCGCGGTACCGACCTCGACCGCGGTGGCGCCGGCGACGAGAAACTCGGCGGCATCGATGCCGGTCGCGATGCCGCCCATCCCGACGACCGGAATGCGCACGGCTTGCGCCGCCTGGTAGACCAGCCGCAGCGCGATGGGCTTGATGGCCGGACCCGAGAGCCCGCCGAAACCGGCGCCGATGCGCGAGCGGCGGGTGCGCGGGTCGATGGCCAGCGCCACGAAGGTATTGACCAGCGAGATCGCATCGGCGCCGGCGGCTTCGGCTGCCTTGGCTAACGGCTCGATCGCGGCGACGTTCGGCGACAGCTTGACGATGAGCGGACGGTGCGCCACGCGCCTGGCCGCCGTCACGACTTCGTTCAGCAGCGCCGGGTCGCTCGAGAAGTACATTCCGCCGTGTTTGGTGTTCGGGCAGGAGACGTTCAACTCGTAACCGGCAATGCCGGGCTGGTCCTCGAGCACGCGCACGACCTCGGCGTAATCGTCGCTCGCGTAGCCGAAGACGTTGGCGAAGACGGCGGTGGAGAGACGGGCCAGCGCCGGCAGCTTGTCCCGCACGAAGGCGCGCACGCCGATGTTCTGCAGCCCGATCGAATTGATCATGCCCGATTGCGCCTCGACCACGCGCGGCGGCGGGTTGCCCTCGATCGGCTCTCGCGAGAGGCCCTTCACGACCAGGCCGCCGAGCACATCGAGATCGAGCAGGGTCGCGAATTCGACGCCATAGGCGAACGTGCCGGAAGCGGCGATGACGGGATTGCGCAGCGGAATGCCGCACAGGCTGGTCGCCAGCGCGGGATCGCCGGCGGCGCTCATTCGGCGAGCGCCTCGGCCAGCACGCGCCCGGTGGATGAGGAAGGCGGCGCCACGCCGCAAGCGCGCGCGAGCGTGGGAGCCAGGTCCACCGCCTCGATCCGCGATTCGAAAACGCCGCTGCGAAAGCGCGGGCCATACAACAACAGCGGCACGGCGGTGTCGTAATTGTACAGCGAGCCGTAGGAGATGCCGGATTCCTGGCCGTAATCTTCCACGTATTCGGGCCGGTAGGAGAGCATCACGTCGCCGCAGCGGGTGGGGTGGAAGCTATTGCGGAAGCGCCGCTCCCATTCGTCGCGGCTGGAACAGGCGCCGCCGGCGGTGAAGTAACCGGCGACAGCGGGGTGCTCGAGGGCGGCGCCTGCGGCGGCCTGCCGCATCGGCTCCAGGTCGCGCGCGGCGCCGCCATCGAGGTAGAGGAACGGGTAGAGATACTTTTCGACGCGACCGAGGTTGCGATCGTGCAAGGCGTTTTGCACGGCCTGCGCCACGCTCTCACCGGCCACGACCATGCGGGTTCGGGCGTTGCGCTTCGGCGCGGGCGGCGCGCCGTGGCAACCGGCCACGGCGAGATCGAAACCTTTCTCGCCCACGGTTCGCCGCAACTGCGCCAGCAGCGATTCGATCTGCAGGTCGAGCTGCAGCGTCATCTGCTGCATCAACGGCGACGAAGCGCCGGTCTCAAATCCCAGGCGAGCCGGCGCCGCGACCACCAGGCAGACGAAATCGAAACTGCCGGTTTGCCCCAGCTTTTCGTTGGTCGACAACTCGCGCAGGAAATCGAACTGCGCCGCCGCGGAAAATGGCGAAGCCTGGTACAACTCGGTGAAGAGCTGTGGATGGGCGGCATCGTATTTGAGAACGCGCAGCGGTGGCGAGCCCGCGGCTGCGCCGGCCGCCAACCACTCGGCGCCGTGCATCGCCTCGATCGGCCTTTCGCTATTGAACGGGCTGAGCCAGAAGGGTGCGGTGCCGAACGCGTTGAAGCGTCCTTCTGCGTCCTGCCAGAACGATTGCGCGGCCGGGTGCGCGCACACCAGGCCGGCCTGCACGGGGCTGGGCGCGACCACGAAGACGCGCGAATTTGGCTCGCCGGCGATCTGCCCGGCGAGCGTGGTCGCCAACATCTCGTTGGCGGAGGCTTTCACGGTTTGGCGCGCCCGGCTATTCCACCAGGAATCGGCCACGATGCCGTGCTCGGCCGGCCAGGCGCCGGTGGCCAGAGTCGCCAGGGTGGTCGCGGGAAACGTGCTGGCCAGGTGCCTGCAATCCGGGAAATAGGCGCCGGAAGCAATTAGCTTTCGGAAGCCCCCATTGGATAGTTTACCCAACACCGTTTCCAGAAAGTCCGGGCGCAAGAGCTCGACCAGAACCAGCACGAACAAGTTCGGCCGCGGAGCTAAAGCCCAGGACTTGAACGACATGCCGCCTGCCAACGAGAGCGTGAAAGTGCGGCGGCATATGTCCATGAAAAAAGAGTTTATCAGACCTGGACGTTGATGTTATAGTGTTCCTTCCTACAATGCGTAATTCGGGTCAGCACTCATTTGAGGCATGGCCCGCTCAGGATTGTGCGATGACGAAGCGTGAAGGCGTGCTGGGACTGGCTGAAATCCGCCGCAACCGGGGCATCTCTCTCGAACAGATTGCCGACTCGACGAAGTTGGGCGTAAGGACGCTCGAAGCGATTGAGCGGGGCGAATTCCGCAAACTGCCGGGCGGCATTTACAACACCAACTATATTCGCCAATACGCGCGCGCGATCGATTACGACGAATCCGCCCTGCTCGAGTTCTATCGCCGCGAGATCGATGCGGAGCCGGAAGCGGCTCCGGCCTCGCAACCTTCCACTGGCGGTTTCCGCCCGCTGCACTCGATCTTCAACTGGTAACCGTGGCGCAGGCCTCGGGGCCTGCAGAGCCGGCATTCGTCCCGGCTTTTCCTGGAACGACTTCGCGACTAGCCCGCGCTCCGTTTGGCCGCCATACGGGCGGCGAACTTGGCCACGTTGATGATGGCGCGCTGGTGGGTGCCTTCGCCGATCTTTTCCTTCTCGTCCCACGCTTCCACGCGGAATTCGACGCGCCGGTCCGCGACCGCGGCGATTTCCGCCGTGACGTGCACCGTCGCCCCCATCGGCGCCGCCGCCAGGTGAAAGACATTGACGTGGGTTCCCACGGTGTCGAATCCGGGCGCGAGTTGCGGCAGCACGGTGTCGCGGCAGGTGCGCTCCATGAGGCCGATCATGTTTGGCGTGGCCAGCACGCGCGGTCCGGCGGCGCCGAGGAAGCTGATGGCGTTCTCCGCCGTCACTGGCACGCGCTTTTCTCCCTTGGTCCCAATTACGATGTTGTGCATAGTGTTGGATCAGGCGGCGAGCCCGGCCAGCACGCCGCGCATGTAACTGAACGAGCGCTGGACGCCGGGCAGCGGATTATCGCCGTTGATTTCGTATTCCAGATTAACGCAACCCTGGTAGCGAATCTTCTTGAGCTCCCGAAAGATGGCGGGGATGGGCATTTCGCCATCGCCCACATCGCACTGGGTGTCGCGGCCGGTGAGGTCGGTGAGATCCTTGATGTGCATGTCGAGGAGGCGCGCTTGGGCGAGCGCGATCGCGTTCACCGGGTCGTCGGCGAAGACCGTTTCGCCCGAGCGCGCCGCGTCCGATTCGTGCAGGCGCGGCGTGCGGACGGCGCGATACGCGTGCCCGACATCCATGCACAGGCCGCAGCGCGCATCGAGGCCGCTCACCGCGTCGAGCACCGATTGCGCGCTGGGGAAATGCTTGTCTTCGGTGCCGTGATTGTGGATCGCGATGCGAATGTCGTATTCCTGAACCAGGCGCTCGACGGCCGGGAGGTTCGCGTGCGTAGGGGCGCACACCATCATCGGCGCGCCGAAGTTCTTCGCCAGTTCGAAGAGCGGGCGCAGATCGTCCACCGTGGCCGCGTGCGTCATATCGATGTTGCCGATGCTCATCACCTTCAGCCCTGCGTCGTCAAACTCGCGGCGCGCCGCGCGGGCCTGTTCGGGAGTGCTATTGGTGGCCAGTTGCTGCGGGGTGTTCTTGACGCTGATCCACGGCGTGCGCACCTGGCGGATCATTTCGATCGCTTTCGCGCGCTCGAAGTTGCGGAAGGTATAGGTGGCGATGCCGAGCTTGATGCCCCACGGCGCTGGATCGACGCGGGATAAAGCCACGGGCGCGGCCACTGCGCCCAGGCCGGCCAATCCCGCGGCGCCGAGGAAGCCGCGCCGCGTAGAGGGAGTGTTCATTCCTTCATCATTTTATGCAATCCGCGGCGTTGGTAGGGTTTTCGTTGAAACCTGCCCGTGAAGGTTGCAGATTCTCGCGAACGCTGAGGTGACGCCGGTGGTCTCCGCGGAGGCCGCCGGCGCTATACGGGCCTACTTCTTCTTTCGCAGATAGATGGTCCCGTGGAGCGTGTGGAAGCTGGCAAGCAAGCCGCCGCCGTTGATGAGGCCTTCGAAGTTGTTGTCGAAACGCAGGCGGAATCTCAGCCCGCTCGAGCCGTCCTTCTCCATTGCCGCGGTTTCGCCAAGCCGGATTTCGAAATCGCTGTAAATGTCGGCGCGGAGGGTTTTGAACTTCACGTTGGCCTTGACGTCGGCGGGCAGCGTCACGTCGATGGGTCCATCCAGGCTGCTGAACGATAGCGGTTTGGATGGGTCCACCCGGTCCAGCACCGCGTGGATCGCGCCGTTCAGCGAATTCGCCACCACGGTTCCCGAAATGCCGGTCAGCTCGGTGCGCCCGTTGAGAGTATGGGTGTCCACCTCGCCACGCAGGCCCTCCACGCTCAGATTGCCGTTCAGCGAGTGCAGTTCCACCGAGATGTCGGCTGGAACGGTGATCGTCAAGGGACCTGGCAGGAATGGGCCGCTGTGGACCTCGATTACGCTATCGTCTTCATCGATGGTCAGGCCACGCGGTCCGTCGATCCGGTGCATGCCTTCAGGGCTGGCCGCGGCGTGAGACCCGGTTTCCACGATCACGTCGTTGCCCGTATGCGTCTTCACCACGATCGAATTGTTCAGCACGTGGACTTTCACTTGGTGCGCGTGGCCTCCCGGCGGCGCTGGGACCACGACGCGCTCAGCGCGGTCTTCCGCGGCCGAAAGACCGCACACTATGATGGCTGTGCCCGCAAGGGCGAATATGGTTTTCATGACTGGGTTCCTCTTCCGTCCAACCGCCTAGGGTTTCGCCTCGTGCAGGCGGATGGGGCCGTTGAAGCCTTCAAATTCGAGCTTGGGACCGCCCTGGCCGATTCGGCCCGAACCGGAGCGGCCGCTGTGGTAAACGTATTTCGCGCCGTTTCTCTCGGCGCTCGATTCGGCCGCCATGGGCGCCACTTCGAAATCGGAAAACACGCCGCCGTTGAACGTCTTGTAACTGAGCTCGGCGTTGAGGCCGGGCTGCAGGTAGACATCGACCGGGCCGTTGAAGGTCTTCACGCTCAGATCGCGCTCCGGATTGCGGCGGAAGGCGACCTTCACCGGGCCGTTGAAGGTGTGGACGTTGCCGGCGCCGGTGACGTCGTCCAACTCGATGTGGCCGTTGAACGAGTGGAGGTTGAAATCGCCGCTGGTCCCCTTGACGGCGATTTCGCTATTGAAATTGTGGAGCGCGAGCGCGGTGCCGGCGGGAACCTGGATGTCGTAGTCGAACTCGACGCGATAGCTGTCGTCATCGCCGTGAGGACTGACCTGGTGGTAATCCTGATGAAGCTTGACCTCGCCCGTTTCCTCGGTGATCTCGAGCTTCACGTCGCGCTTGGCTTCGGCCAGCTTGGCGGCCGAGTCGGCGCGGTTGTGGCGCACCAGCGTGACTTCGATCTGGCTGCCGCCGCCGGTGACATGGATGGCGCCGGCGAAGTTTTCGACCACTAGCTTGTGGCCCGCTCCACCGGCGTAGGAGTGATGGATGGTCTCCTGGTCTTCCACCAGCCAGTGTCCGTTGTGATCGTGCGCCACGAGCGGCGCGAGCGAAATGGTGAGCAGCAGAAGCGTTTTCATCTGGATTCTCCTTCAATTCCCAACTGTCCGATAGCCCACTGCGCGCGCTGGCGCACGGCCTCATCGGCCTCCGGCCGGCTGGCCAAACGGCGCAGCGCGGGGGCGCAATCGCGATCCTTGCTCTTCACCGCCAGGTCGATCAGGGCAACTTGCGTGAGGGGCGAATCCTGCACGGCCAGCGCGGCCGCGAGAGCGCGCCGCACGTTTGGATCGCCCGCATACCTATCGAGTGCGTCCACGGCGGACAGGCGCACGTTCACGTTCGAATCGTGGCTGACCGCGTACAGGAGCGCCTGTTCGACCTGGGGGTCCGGCTGGGTCATGCGATCGGCGTAACTGACGCCTTGAATTCTCGATGCGGGAGATTGCTGCTGCATCAGCGACAGCGCCACCAACTCGTGCAAGCTCTCGACCTGGCCCTGCAACTGGGCGATCTCGGGCGCGGCTTGCGGACGCGGCGCCAGCGCGCGGCCAGCGATCATTCCGATAGCGAGCGCGGCCAGGCCGGCGGCCAATTGCCACACCCAGCGCGGCGGAGCATGAAGCGACCGCGCAGGCTGCGGAGGGCCTTCCAGGCGGCCCTGTTCGAGGCCGGTTTCAAATGCGGCCAGGGTCGACTGAAAACGGCCCTTCATCGCCGCGCCCGGTTCGGCTTCGAGCTTCAACGCCTCCAGGCCGCGCCAGACGATTCCCAGGTGCGCCAACTCAGCCCGGCACGCGGAGCATCCTTCCAGATGCTCGATCAGGCGCTCCCGCGCGCCTTCGCTCAACCGGCCGGCCAGGCATTCGGGAAGTTGTTCGCGGATATTTTCGCAGTTCATGACAGAGGTTCTCCCCGTAAGGCGAAGAAGCGGTCGCCCAGTTCGTGCAGCGCCCGGTAGACGCGCACCTTCACCGTTCCGACCTCGCACTGCAACGCAGCGGCGATTTCTTCGTATTTCAAATCGAGAAAACGGCTCATCACCAGCACTTCTCTTTTCTCCGGCGGCATCTCGGCCAGCGCCTGGCGCAGCAGCGCGGTTTCCTGTTTCTCTTCCATCAACCGGTCGGGCGCGGCGTCCGGACTGGCGGACTCCGGCGCCTCCGCCGGCCAGGCGACTTCGTTCTTCCGCCGCCCGAGGTGATCCAGGTAAGCGTTTCGGCCAATCTGGTACAGCCAGGCGCGAAACGTGTTTTCCGCCTGGTAACTCCGGCGGTACTTGAGGACGCGGAAGAACACCTCCTGCACGAGGTCCTCGCTCGCGGCGCGATTCCCGGTCAGATGCAGGAAGTAGTGCAGCAGGGCGCGGTGATGGCGATCGAACAGAACTTCGAGGCGGCCGACCTCACCATCCCGAACTTGCCGCATGATTTGCTCGTCCTCCACCATTACCTGCTTTTCAAAAGAGAATACCGGCTGGACCGAAAATGGTTACGAGAATAATACGACGGGGGTTCCCGAAGGGCGGCGGACCTGCCGGCTCCCGCCGGCGCGCGTTCGCGTCATTTGACAAGGCTTGTGCACGGTTTCTATCATAGTTACTCACAGTCGATCTAGTTCCGGCTGCCCTTCCGGGCCGCCGTTCGCTGCCCAAATGGCAATTACTGCGTCTTCTTTAGGCGGGGACACAACCGTATGATTAAGGTAGAAGGTCTCACCAAGCGATACGCACGCACCGTCGCGGTGGACAACATTTCATTCGAGGTCGAGAAGGGGCAAATCGTCGGTTTCCTGGGGCCCAATGGCGCCGGGAAGACTACCACGATGCGAGTGCTGACGTGCTTTCTGCCCCCCACGGCAGGCACCGCCACGGTCGCCGGCTACGACGTTCAGACGCACCCGATCGAGGTGAAAAGGCGCATCGGCTACCTGCCGGAATCGCCGCCCCTGTACCCGGAGATGGAGGTGGATGAGTACCTCGAATTCACCGGCAAGCTGAAGGGCATTAGCTCAGCCGATATTAAGAAGCGGGTGGACGAAGTGGTCGGCCGCTGCGCCATTGGCGATGTGCGGAAGAAGTTGATTGGCAAGCTCTCCAAGGGCTACCGGCAGCGCGTCGGCCTGGCGCAGGCGATCATTCACAACCCGGACGTGCTGATTCTGGATGAGCCGACCTCGGGTCTCGATCCCAAGCAGATTATCGAAATCCGGGAGTTGCTCAAGTCTCTGGCGGGCAATCACACCATCATTCTGAGTACGCACATTCTCTCGGAAGTCGAGCACTCCTGCGAACGCGTCATCATTATTAGCGCGGGCAAGCTGGTCGCTATCGATTCGGTGGCGAATCTCACGAACCGCCTGCGCGGCAGCGAATCGGTGGCGCTCGAAGTCGAGGCGACCGCCGGCACACCGGACCCGACCGACGTGCAACAGCGCCTGGAGAAGGTGGCCGGCGTGAGCCGCGTGGTGATGAAGGATTCCAGGAGCGGCCGACTGACGTTCGAGGTGGAGAGCCTGCAGGGGCGGCAGATCCGCCCCGAGTTGGCGCGCAGCGTGGTCACCGCCGGTTGGAACTTGAGCGAATTGCGCCCGGTCGGGCTCAGCCTGGAAGAGGTCTTCCTGCAACTGACTGCGGCCGAGACAAAGGGCGGCGCGCCCGCGGAAAGCGAGGCAGCAAAGCAATGAGGTTAGTCTTCCTGATCTGCAAGAAAGAATTTAAGGGTTACTTCGTTTCGCCCATCGCGTACCTACTGATGGCGCTCTTCGGATTGATCTTCGGTTTCGCGCTCTTCACCGCGACGCGCGACGTAGTGCGGATGGGATTCCAGGCGCAGATGATGGGCCAGGCGCAACCAGTCAATCTGAATGACATGATCATCCGCCCGCTGCTGGGATTCGCCAGCACTATCTCGCTGTTTTTGATCCCCATGATCACCATGCGGTTGATCGCCGAAGAGAAGAAGACCGGCACCATCGAGTTACTGCTCACTTCGCCCGTGAGAGACATCCAGATCATCTTAGGCAAGTGGACCGCGGCCATGTTGCTCTATCTCTGCATCCTGGGCATGTCGGTGATCGATATCGCCATGTTGTTCGCCTGGGGCAAGCCCGATTGGAAGCCCGTGGTGGTGGCATATCTCGGTCTGATCCTGCAAGGCGGCTGCCTATTGGCGATCGGCGAGTTCATCTCTACTCTCACCAAGAACCAGATCATCGCCGGCGGCGTGACCTTCTTCGTTTGCCTGCTGCTGTGGGTGCTGAGCTGGTCGACGGCTTTCGATAGCGGCGCCACGTCGCAAGTGATCAACTACGTGTCCATCGTTACTCACTTCGAGAACTTCTCTAAGGGCATACTGGACTTCAAGGACCTCGTCTTTTACCTGTCGATGATTTTCTTTTCGCTGTTCATAACTTCGCGATCGATGGAATCGCTGCGGTGGAGGAGCTAACATGGCGGCTAACTGGCTCAAAGCGCGGCAAACCAAGTACGGCGCGTACGTCGCAGTTTATATTCTCGTCGTCCTCGCCATTCTTGGCGCGGTGAACTTCCTCGCGAATCGCTACGATAAGTCGTACGATTCGACCAAGAACAAGCAGTACAGTCTTTCCGACCAGACCATTAAGATCGTCAAGGATCTGAAGAACAACGTTCGCATGGTCTATTTCGGCGACACCGGCAGTTTCCCGAACGCGCGCGATTTGCTGGACCGGTACTCGTCGCTCTCTACTAAACTGCTCGTCGAGTATATCGATCCGAACAAGAAACCAACACTGGCCAAGGCCGCCGGTTTCCGTCCGGATTCACAGGTGGTGGTCGAGAGTGGCCCGCGCCACGAGGGCGCCAAGAGCCTGACGGAAGAGGAAGTCACGGGCGCGTTGATTCGCGCCTTGAAGACCGGTGAGCGGAACGTCTGCTTCCTGACCGGGGCGGGCGAACACTCGATCGACGATCAGGAGCGCGAGGGGTTGTCGTATCTCAAGACGCTGCTGGAGCGAGACAACTATAAGTCGCGCGCCGTTTCTCTCAAACCCGCCGCCGCGGCCGACTCCGCCAAACCCGATGACGCCAAGAGCGTTCAGATCGGGCAGGCCGCGCCATCCGCACCAGTTGAGATTCCCAAAGATTGCACGGTGCTGGTGGACGCAGGGCCCACAGCGGACTATCCGGCGCCTGTGGTAGCGGCCATCAAGGGCTACGTCGAAAACGGCGGTCGCGCTATCTTCATGTTCGACAATGTGCTCCACATCGGCCGCTCCGAACCTGCCGCGCCCAACGATGAATTAACTACTCTGCTTGCGAGCTGGGGTGTTACCGTCAACAAAGACCTGGTGCTCGACTTAGGCGGCCTGGGACAGATCTTCGGCTTCGGTCCGGAGATCCCCGTGGTGCTGCAATATGAGCAGCACCCGATTACGCAGCCGCTCACCCGGGTTCCCACTGCATTCCCACTGACCCGGTCGCTCGATATCAAGTCCGAAGGCAGGGCTTCCGTGAGTAAGTTGGTGGCAACCGGCGAGGATAGTCTCGCCGTCACCGAGATCGGGCCCGGCGGCGCGGTGGATCCGAAGAAAGGCAAGAAAGGACCACTGACTCTGGTGGCCGCGGGAACTTACTCCGGTACCAAGCAGGGCCGCTTTGTGGTAAGTGGTACTTCGATATGGGCCGGCAATAGCCTGGCCGGTTCGCGCCAACTCGGCAACCGCGATCTGTTCGTCAATGCAGTGAACTGGCTGGCGTCCGACGAAGACCTGATTTCCATTCGTCCCAAGGCGCCCGAAGATCAGGCGTTGAACGTCGGCGGGCAGCGGCTCACACTGATGGCTTGGTTCAGCATCTGCATTTTCCCATTGACGGTGGTGCTGTTCGGTCTGGCCACGTGGTGGAAGCGGAGGTAACCGATGAAGCCGAAGGGACTACTGATCGCCGTCGTTCTTTTGGCTGTGCTAGGCGGCGGCGTCTGGTACTCGAACAAGAAGCAAGCGGAAAAAGACAAGGCGCCCGCCGGCGATGCGAGTCTTAAGATCGTGTCGATTCCGGAAAACCGTTTCCGCGAAATCCGCCTGACCAAAGCCGGGGCGGAACCGATCGTTCTCAATCGCGAGAGCGGTAAGTGGGCGATTGTCGCGCCGCAGCCGTTTCCGGCCGATCCCGAGACTGCGGCAACGCTGGTATCGGCGCTCTCTTCGGTGAACGCCGAAAAGACTATCGCGGATAACTCGGCGGACCTGGCTGGGTTCGGCCTCGCTAGCCCAGCCTTTCTGGTGCAGGTGATTGAGAAGGACGGCAAGCGGGTCGAACTGTCGGTTGGCGACGACACACCGACGAACTCCGGTTCCTATGCGAGGGTGTCCGGCGACCCGCACGTGTACGCAGTCGCCGGCTTCCTCAAGACTAGCGTCGATAAGACCGTCAACGACCTGCGCGATAAACGGCTGTTGATCTTCGATGCCGACAAACTGACGCGGGTGAAATTGGCCGCCAAGGGCCCGGCAATCGTATTCGGCAAGAACGGGCAGAACGAGTGGCAGATTGTGGAGCCGCGTCCATTGCGCGCCGATAGCGGCCAGGTGGATGTGCTGCTCGGCAAGCTACGCGACGCCAAGATGGATCTCTCAGCGTCTACCGAAGAAGCGGCCAAGCAGTTCGCCGCTGCCACAACGGTGGCGCTCGCGCTGGTTACGGATAGCTCCGGTGCGCAAGCCATGGAAGTCCGCAAGGGTAAGGATAATAACTACTATGCCCGCAGTTCCACGGGGCCCAGTGTTTATAAGATCGCTGCCGACGCGGCCGAAGGGCTGAACAAGGGCTTGGACGATTTCCGCAATAAGAAGCTGTTCGATTTCGACTTCAGCGATCCCACTAAGCTGGACATTAAGAACGGCACCGCCGCTCCAGTGACTTACTTGAAGTCCGGCGATAAGTGGCTCGCGGGACCGAAGAGCCTGGATAACGCGAGCGTACAGAATCTGATCGATAAGCTGCGCGATTTGACGGCCAGTAAGTTCGTCGAACAGGGCACTGGCCAGCCGGTGTTCGAAGCGGGCGTCACGTCGAACAACGGCAAGCGGAACGAACGCGTGATCGTGAGCAAGCAGGGCGACAAATATTTGGCGCAACGGGAAGGCGAGCCGAGCATCTATGAATTGGATGCCAAATCCGTGGACGATCTCGAAAGAGCCGCGACGGACGTGAAGGAAGCCGCGACGGCGCCGAAGAAGAAGTAGCCGGCGTTTCCGTTTGCCGATCAGCCGCTTCACCGCTCCCTAACGGTCGCGGCTCCGAAAGGAATCGGAGCGGCGGCAGTCGATCGAATTGGCTACGTCGTGACGTACTTTTGGCTGGCGCGATTGGGAACCCATGAACGGTCTTCTCACCGATCTTTACGAACTGACCATGGCGGCCGGGTACTTCGAGGCCGGTAAGAGCGCTGAAATCGCCACCTTCGAGTTTGGCATTCGACGCCTTCCGCCCAATCGGAACTACGTCCTTGCCGCTGGATTGCCGCAGGCGGTGGATTACCTGCTGAATCTCGGCTTCGCAGGCGAGGAGATCGACTACCTGCGCGGCTTACCGCAGTTCGCCCGCGCGCCCGGCAAGTTCTTCGAGTACCTCCGGGGCTTTCGTTTCACGGGCGATTTGTTCGCCGTGCCTGAGGGGACGCCGCTGTTCGCCGGCGAGCCGCTGCTGACCGTTCGTGCGCCCATTATCGAAGCGCAGGTGCCGGAAACTTACCTGCTTTCCGCCGTGAGTTTCCAGACCCTGGTCGCCAGCAAGGCGGCGCGCGTGGTGGCCGCTGCCGGCGGGCGCCCGGTGATCGAATTCGGCTCGCGCCGCGCGCACACCCCCGAAGCCGGCGTGCTCGGCGCGCGCGCGGCATACCTGGGCGGCTGCACGTCCACCAGCAACATCCTCGCCGGTTTCCGTTTTTCGATTCCGGTTGCCGGCACCGCCGGTCACTCGTGGGTGATGTCGTTCACCTGCGAGGATGCGGCATTCCGCAAACTGCAAAGCGCGCTGGGCGAGCACGCGGTGCAACTTTTGGACACTTACGACATTGCCGGGGCCGCGCGGCGCGTGGCGGCGCTGGGTGCGCCGCTCGCGGGCGTGCGCATCGACAGCGGCGATTTTCTCTCGAACGCGCGGCAGGTGCGCGCGATTCTCGACGAGGCCGGCCTCGGCGCGGCCCGTATCATGGTGAGCGGCGACCTGGACGAGTATCGCATTCGCGAGTTGCTTGCCGCGGGTGCGCCGATCGATTCCTTCGGCGTGGGCACGCAGATCGCCGTTTCCGCCGATGCGCCCTCGCTGAGCGGCGTTTATAAACTGGTGGAACTGGAGATCGGCGGCATTAAGCGCTACACGGCTAAGTACAGCGACGACAAGAGCACGATTCCCGGCGCCAAGCAGATCTTCCGCGACGTAGCGCGCGACGTGGTGGCGCGCTCCGGAGAATGTGGGCGCGGCGAAGCGCTGCTGCGGCCGGTGATCCTCGGTGGCCGCCTGATCGAGCCGCTGCCTTCGCTCGAAGAGGCGCGCACGCGGGCGCGCGAATCCGTGGCGCGCCTGGCGCCCGCGCTGCGCCAACTGGAAACGACGGACCCGTGGCCAGCGATCTACAGCCGCGAATTGCGCGCGCTCGCGGAGCAAACGCGGCTGAACCTGCTGGGGACGGCGCCGGTCGCATGACGAGCGTGTTTTTCGATATCGATACGCAACTGGACTTCGTCAGTCCCGCCGGCGCTCTCTACGCGCCCGGCGCGGAGGGCGTTATCGCGGCCGTCGAGCGGCTCAATCGACATGCCGCTTCGCACGGTATCGTTATCGTCTCAACCACCGACGCGCACGCGGAGAACGACGTTGAATTCGCCGATTGGCCGCCACACTGTGTTGCCGGCTCGCTCGGCCAACGCAAGCCGCGAGCGACGCTGATCGACAAATCCGTCGTGGCGCCGAACCTGGACGTGCTGCCGGAAGTGGCCGGCGCGGCGCAGATCGTGATCGAAAAGCAGACGGTGAACATGTTCGAAGCGCGCACCGTTGCACCGTTGCTCGAGCGGCTTGGCGCGGACCGCTTCGTGGTCTACGGCGTGGTGACGGAAGTCTGCGTGTGGCACGCCGCGCGCGGTCTGCTGCGTTATGGCAAGCCGGTCGCGGTGGTGACCGACGCCGTTCATGCCTTCCGCCCGGACAGCGGCGAGAGGGCGCTCGCGGAATTGCGCGCCGCCGGAGCCGCACTCGTATCCATCGGCGACGTGCTCGCGTCTTCTCACGCGTAGCATCCGGGCGTGCGCGCGAGCCAGCGGTTAAGGAGACTGTAGCGCTATAATGATGTCGTTCCGCGAGGTCGAACCGGCACGCGGAAGCCGCTCGCCGCCGTTCGACCGGCCCACACCATGAAGTCTCTCCGATAAGGTTGTGATATGAATCTGAGCGCCCTTCCAGAAGCGAACCGGGCCATCGACGGTCATCCGGTCCGCCATAAGTTGTTGGCACCCGAAAATCTGGTGCCGTTCGCGCTGGTGACGGCGCTGTTCTTCTTATGGGGCATTCCCAACAATCTGAATGACGTCCTGATCCGGCAGTTCATGAAGTCGTTCGAGATCACTCGCTTCAAAGCGGGCCTCGTGCAATCGGCTTTTTACATGGGCTACTTCCTGTTATCGATGCCCGCCGCGCTGGTCATGCGCCGGTTTGGTTATAAGACGGGATTAGTCACAGGGCTGTTTCTCTTTGCCTGCGGCACGTGGCTGTTCTGGCCGGCGGCGATTGTCGGGCAATACGGGTTCTTTCTCCTGGCGCTGTTCGTCATCGCCAGCGGACTGGCTTTTCTAGAGACTGGCGCCAACCCGTTTATCTCGCAGTTGGGCGATCCCGATACTTCGGAACGGCGGCTGAACTTCGCCCAGGCGTTCAACCCGATCGGCGCGATCAGTGGCGCACTCATTGGCACGATCTTCATTTTTTCCGGCGTCGAACTGAAGCCGGCGCAGGTTGCCGACATGAAGATAGCCGGTACCTGGCAGCCCTATCTGCACCATGAGACGATGCGCGTGATCACGCCCTATCTCGTGCTCGGGTCGCTCGTGTTCCTGTGGGCGCTGCTGATTCTGCGCACGCGATTTCCCAAGGTGGTGGGAGAGACCACGTCTCATGCCGCGACCGAGCATGGCCGCTTCCGCGACTTATTCCGGCATCCACATTTCGTGCTGGCGGTAGTCGCACAGTTCTTCTATGTCGGAGCGCAGGTGGGCACCTGGAGTTACTTCATCCAGTATGTCCAGGATTACACGCACCAGCCGGAGAAGGTGGCCGGTTACTTCCTCAGCGGAACTCTGGTAGCTTTCGGCGTGGGACGGTTCTCGGCGACCTGGTTCATGCAGTACATTCGTCCCAACGTATTAATGGGCACTTACAGCGTGATCAACGTGCTGCTGGTAGCGGTTGGCGTGTTACTGCCCGGATGGATCGGATTGTGGGCCATCTTCCTGACCAGTTTCTTCATGTCACTGATGTTCCCGACGATATTCGCGTTGGGTCTGAAGGGACTTGGTCCGAACACAAAGATAGGCGGCTCTCTGATCGTGATGGCGATCATCGGCGGCGCCGTCTTCACGCCCGCGATGGGCCTGGTCTCGGAAGCCACCCATAGCATGGCGACGGCGATGCTGGTTCCGCTGGCATGCTACGCATTCATCGCCTACTACGGCTTCGCCGGTTGCCGCATCGGACTTCCCAGGCAAGCAGGGTAGGTCGTCACGGCATCGCTTTCCGCAACAGCGGATACACGGCGCGGGCGAACCCGGCGGCGGTATCGGTCGCGGCCTGGCCTTGGCCGGGAAGCGACGGAACCACGATGCGCACGAGAGCGACATCGGTGCGATGGTAGCGAAGGGCGTCCACGAGAATCCACGATTTGGCTTCCCACTCTCCGGCAATCGCGCGGTGCGGCGTCTGATACCAATACAGAACGGCGGAACGAAAGCCGCCCTTCGAAACCAAATAGCGCGTTGCGTTCAACTCCCCGGCCGGCGTATCGATGCGCACGGCGCCGGTCGATTCCGGCAACCAACCGGCGCCGGGCAGGCACACGCGCGGCGAATGCGGCTGACGGTCGCCCTTGCTCTGTGAGTTGAACCACGCGATGAACAAGTCGGCTTGCGAGGCCGGGCCGCCGGTGGTTTCCGAATAATACGAGCGATCGAGCAAGCGGTCGGCCCGAAGCTGCGCCTGCACGGCCGGGTCGATCGAGAACTCGGCCGATTGGGTCCAAGGGCCGATCTGGTGCGGCAGCGCAGTCAGCTCGGGAGCCGCCGGCACGCGCTCGGCGTGCCCTGCCCACTGCACCGCGAACGCCTCGGCCAGCAGCAATGCGGGGACGAGAAGCTTCAGCGAATCACGCATGATGACGCGCACCCACCGCGTGGAATAATTGCCGTGCTGCGGCCAACACCGCCAGGCAGAGAAGAAAGATGACCGCGCCCATAGCGGCATGCGGCGTTCCGGAATCGAGCGTGGGAATGGCAGCCGAGGCAGCCACGCGCAGCGCGTTGGCCGCGATCGCCAACGGAACCGCCAATGCGAGCAGCGCAACGCGCATCCATGCCTTCGGATCGATCACATAGGCCAGCACCACCGCCATGAAGCCGAGCGGCAACAGGTAGCGGATTCCGCTGCACGCCTCGGCGACCGCGACACGATGCGCGCCGACCGCCAGAATATTCCCTTCGCGGATTACGCCGATTCCGATGGCTGCCAGCAGTGCCGCCGCCATGCGGCTGGCGAGCAACTGCAACGGCAGCGTGACCAGGTTGTAGACAAACGCCAGCTTGGGCAGCATGAAGAGGCTGAGCAGGAGCGGAAAGACCCACGCGCGCAGGCGGCCGAAACCGGCCAGACACACGATCACGCCAACGGCGGACAGCCAGAGCGCCATCGAGGCGGCGAACAATCCCACGCCCAGCACCGCCGCGAGGTGCAGGGCCGCGGCCGCGAGCAGCGGCGGGATGCCCCACCAACTCGGCCGCACCGGGACGGCGCGCCACCGGCCGCGTTCGTTCCAGACGACCCAGGCGACGACGAGCGGAACCAGGAAGCCGTGGCCCATGTCTTCGTCGTTCGACCACTGCGCGGCCATTCCACGGAGAGTCGGGAAGTGACAGGCGAGCAGGGCCAGCACGGCCGCCACGGCGGCCCAGCGAGACCTCATGAACCTATTCTACTGTGCGAGAGAGAGCGCGCAGTGGGTGCGCGATCGGTCCGATCGAATTCCGGTCCACCGCGCAGAGGCTTCCATGAGAAGGCCGGTCGATGTCAAGCGAATTCAGTTGGGGGTGGCCTCTTGCATAATGAGCGAAGCCTGCGGGGCCACGCGCCATCATCCTATTTGCACATCGGTGGAAAATCGAATGCCGGGCTATCGGGGGTCGAGGCCCCAGTCGACGGGACGGCCACGGGAGCCAGATTCCAAACCACGAGGGCGTTCTTAGAGTCCGGCGACAGCTTGAGAGTGACCTTGGCGCCCTTTCCTTCGTGGCTCAGGTAGGACCAATCCCACACCTTGTGGGTGCCTTTGCAAAACACGGTGCGAGAGTCGATCACGAAAGGATACAGCTTGCCCTCTTTACTCTGCAACCGGATCAACTTCGCTTCCACGTCGTAGAGCGGAAGCGAGATCATGTTCTTGGGGCCGGACTGAGCCATGGCGAGCGATACGCCAAATAGAGAGAGCGTCAGAAGCCCGAGCGCCCTGGGAGCATGAGGCATCAAGAATCGCATTTCAGTATTTCCATCCTTGGATTAGATTGAGCCCCGAGTTTGCCCGGCGGGGAAAACGGCAAAATCCCCACGGTCGGGAATACTTGGCTTCCCAGGTCTCGAAGTCGAGGCACTACCACACTCATCATACCGCCCATCCGGCTCTGGTAGTTTGCGGCCTGGAATTCTCCGTTCTAGCGAACGCCGGCCGGGTCGGTTCCCTCCACGCTGGTGACCAGGGCGCCATCGCGGCGCAGGTCGAAGCGACCATCGTCGCCAAGGCCGGTCACGCGGGTGGGGGTTTCCGAGGCAATCGTCATGTGCTGCCACTTCGTGGCGAGCGCCTGACGGTAGAGGGTGAAGTAACTCGCGGCGCTTTGCTCGTCGTCCCACTCGACGGCATACGCGAGCACGACGCGCGAGAGCTTCTTGTTTTCGATCAACTCGAAGCGGCAACCGCGCCAATGGGGAGCGATGTCCCGCGCTTGCGGTTTGCCGGCGTATTGTTCGAGCAGAATGGCGTGCTCGAGCTCACCCAGCTCGCCGTGGACCAGCACCTTGTAGCCGCGGGGCAGGCCCGGATCGGGAAGCGCGGGCGCGGTGGGAACCACTTTGGCAAAGTACTTTTCGGGATGCAGGATCTGTTGCGTGGAGACGGGAGGGTCGGTGAAGACCTCGGCGAAGCCGCGCAGGTGGTCGCGTTCGAGGACGGCGGTCTGGAACGCCATCCCCTCGACGTAGGGAAACATGAGGGAGCGGCGGAGATAGAGGGGGGCGTTGTCGAAAACGGGAAACTCGCCCGCGCCGGAATCGGTGGAGCCGGCCATGCTGGCGGCCAGAGCCGGGTTGCCGAACAGGGTCTGGCCGCGGCGGCGCGCGGCGTATTCGTTCATCAGCCAGGTGGCCTGGCCCTCCATGACGGAGAGGCGGGCGGAGGAGCCATCGTCGCTCTGGCGTCCGCGCTGGATGTAGCGAGCGAGGTGGAAATTCTGGTCGGCGAGGGCGTGGGCGAGTTCGTGCGCGAGGATGGTGTCGACGGATCCTCCGCTGGGCGAATCGGTGAGGAAGAGCTTGCGCGCGGTGTAGTCGTAGAAGGCGGCGGCCTGCTCGGTGAGCAGATCGACGGTGCTGGCGGCGAGGTCGTAGTTGGCGGGGACGAGGCCGAATTTCTTGAGCGTCAACTCCTCGCCGCGGATATCGTCCGGGGTGGAATCTTCCGTCAATCGCTTCTTTAGGAATGCGTTGACCTGAAACTTGTCGATGAACCTACACGGCACGGGATGGCGCAAGGGAAGGCCGGTAATCTGCGCAAGCTGGCGGGAGATTTCGGGGACCTGGCTGCAGCGGGCCTGGCCGGGGGCGGCGTGCGCCGGCAGCAGGCAAAGCACCGCGAACGCCGCGGCAGAGGCGCGGGCGATGCGATGGAAGGGCTGCGGCAGCGGCGTCATCCACCCAGCTTAGTACAGGCGCGGGTCGAAGAAAGCGGCGGAAGGCCGCGGCGATGAGCTTGGGCTCCCGGCAGGGGCCAACCTCACGTCAACGGAATCTTCCGCCGCGATCCCGACAAACCAAGCGGCGCGCTTGCACGACGGCGTGCGGGCCGAGGTCACGCGCATTGCATTATCGGCGCCAGTGACCGCCGTAATAGCCGCGGCCGTAATAGTGCGGAGCCACACGGAAGCCGGCCCGATAGGCAGGTCGAGACCAGTAACCGGCGTGGCCTCCCCAGCCGGCGATCCACACGTAATCGGGGCCCGGCATGGGCGGCTCGTAATAAGCCGGCCCGTAATAAGCCGGCGCCATGGGGACCGGCGCGGCATAGGCAACTACCGGAGCGCCGACGTAGGCGCGGTAGGGATATGCGTGGTGGTAACCGCCGAAGCTGGCGCCGACGAAGACCCGCGGCCCGGCAAACGCGCTGGCAGCGGCCAGAAGCAGCACGGCAAGCAATCTCGTTTTCATAACTCCTCCTTGTTATTCCGTTGTTCCGCCGCCCGCTGGGAGCGGCTTACGCATTGGAGGAATGCAAGCCGTGTGCCACGCGCAACTCACTGAAAAGGAACGAGCTGGCCGTTTGCGAGCTGGCCGCTGTGCACCGCCGCGGTGGTTCTCGGCCAATCAGCGGCGCCGTACCGGATTTTACACGTGTGTGTCGGCTGACACGCGGGGGAATGCGAGCAAAGGCCGATTATTCAATCACTTAGCGTTCGGCCGGCAAGCTGCATTCTTAGGGCGCGTACGGAGGATCGGGAAAATGTTTCAGACGGAAGAGCAAATCAGGAAGCTGGCGACACTAACTGGTGTGATGCTCATGGTCGCGGCGGAGGCTTTCGCGCAGGACAAGCAGCAGCCGGCGCGGCGCATCGTGGTGAGCATCCCGGACCGCAAGCTGGCGGTGATGGAGGCGGGGCGGGTGCTGCGCGTGTTTCCGACCGCGGTGGGCGCACCGAAAAGTCCCAGCCCGGTGGGCGCTTACAAGATTGTCGTGCGCATTCCCGATCCCACCTGGTACGGCAGGGGCCGCATCGTCGGGCCGGGCAAGGCCAACCCGCTGGGGACGCGGTGGCTCGGCTTGAGCGCCGCGGGATACGGCATTCACGGAACCAATAACCCCGCGTCGATTGGCCACAACGCGTCGCATGGCTGCATACGAATGCGCAACCACGACGTGGAACAGCTTTTCGATATGGTGTCGGTGGGCGATTCCGTCGATCTATATGAGGAAGCCACGCCGGAGACTGCCCAGATCTTCGCCGCGGTGAGTGCGGGTGCGGGCACGCTGTAAGACTTGTGGGGAGCGGGCAAGAAGGCAACTATGGAAAGCGTCTTCGGATGTATCGTGATGGCGGCGGTGACGTTGCCGCTATCGTTCTTCGTAGCGCGTGGATGCCTGCGCGGCATCATCCGCGCACTCGACGGGAGCCGTAATCGCGATGTGCTATGATCGCAGCCGTGAATGGGTGGCGCGCGGCGTGGGCCGCGCTGTTGGTGTGGGCCGCGCTGCCGGCCAGTGCGGCGGAGAACCTGGACGGCGCGGTGCGCGAGCTGGCGGCGAAGACGGCGCTGGCGGCGGGCGCGGGCACGCCGGTCGCGGTGGCCTGCCGCAATCTGTCGTCGCTCGATTCGGCGGATGTGGCGCGCCTGCGGGCGGCGTTTGAACGATTGCTGCGGCAGGCCGGCGGCCGCGCGGGGCAAGGCGCGGCGGCGATGGATGTGTCGCTGACGCTTTCCGAGAACGCAACCGATTACCTGCTGGTGGAAGAAGCGCGCAAGGGCGACGAGCGCATGGTGTGGATCGCCGCATGGAAGCGCACGGCGGCGGGACAGCCGGCAGTGGCGGGGGTGGGTCTCGAGAAAAAGCCGATCTGGGAGCAGGAGGAGCAGATTCTCGACTTGGCGATTGCGGGCGACGCCATGCTGGTGCTGGCGCCCTCGCGGGTCGCGCTGCTGGTGCGGAATGCGGATCGCTGGGAACCGCGGCAGACTGTGCGGTTGACGCCACCGGTCGCGTGGCCGCGCGACTTGCGCGGACGCCTGCGGGTGAGCGCGCCGCGCTTCGAGGCGTATCTTCCGGGCATGTCCTGCCAGGGTACGATGGAGCCCGAATTGAGCCTGGATTGCAGGCCGGGGGATCGGCCGTGGACGATCGCTTCCGGCAGCCGAACCGCGCTCAGCGCCGATTTCGCGGCCGGCCGCAACTACTTCGATGGACGCGTGACGCTGCCGACGGGCGCGACGCACTCGGCGCCTCCGTTCTACTCCGCGGCCGCGGTCGAAGATCGAGGGTCCACGCACTGGGTGCTGGCGCTGGCGGACGGCCACGCGGAACTCTTCGATAGCAACTTCAATGCGCTGGCGCCGCTGCCAGCGTGGGGCAGCGACCTGGCCGGCATCGACGCTCGATGCGGCGCCACAAGCCAGGTACTCGCCACGCGCGCCACCGACACGAGCGAGACGGACGCGATTCAATCCTGGGCGGTGGTGGACCGCGTGGCGGCTCCAGTCACTGCGCCGATCCTGTTCCCAGGCCCGGTCACGGCGCTTTGGACCGCCAGCCCGGATTCGGCCGTTGCCGTAGTCCGCAACCTGGCCAGCGGCAGGTACGAAGCTTATCTGGTGACGCTGGCTTGCGGAATGTAGAGTCGAAAGTCGCGCCCGCAACTCAAACGGGGCGGCGGACGGCGTTCCCGTCGGAGTACACGGACATCGCTTCGGCGTGTCATCCGGGCAAGGATAGCTCGTTTAGCCTGGATTGGGAAGTCGCCGTCGCCGGAGTTATATTCCCACTGCGGAGCGCCATGCAAAAACAGGCCCAGTATCAGCCCCATTACGAAGGAAGCCCTCATCCGCAAGGATGCAGATTGGGGCGTTGTGCGGTAGGTGGTGGCGGCGGCGGTGTTGCGCGAAGGACGTTACCCTACAGCGGCCGCGAGCCCGAGTATCAGTCTGTCCTGGGCTGTTTTCGAACCTGCAATTGCGATCTCCTTCTGGCGCTACCGTGCCGCGAGGGATGAACGCGAGAGAGAGAGAAGCTGAAGCTTCTGTGCGACGAGCCGGGCCGGGCGGCGCGCTGGAACGTGGCCCTGGCCGAAGAGTGGATCGGGCAACGGGAGTCCAAACAGAAATCCGGTTTGGCGTTTTACATCGACGGGCACGTGCGGGTCTATCACGGCGACGCCACCAAGTTGCCGCGGAGCGAAAGTATTTTCTCGACATCATCAAAATGATCGCGTATCGGGCCGAAACCAGTATGACCGCCACCGTTCGCGAGCACCTGAAACGCAGCGACGACGCCCGCGCTCTACTGCGTCAGATCTACGCCACCGAGATCGACCTGATGCCCGATCGCGAAACCAAGACCTTGACCGTCCATATGCACCATCTCACACAAGCCGCCCACGATACCGCCGTCCGCCACCTGTGCGACCAACTCACCGCCACCGAAACGACCTTCCCCGGCACCGATCTCCGCCTGGTCTACAAACTCGGCTCACTCTAAATTCCACGAGATCAGGAGTTCGGAGAGTCGACACGGCACGCACGATTGCGCGCGCTACGGGCTCAACCGGGGTTTGAAGCCGGTATTTCATGACATGCACTCAACACTGCCGTGCCCCGCGCCGCCGTGCCCAAACTGCGAAGCCAAACAGCGCCAGGCAACCGATCACCGCGAGCCACAGGCTCGGCGGCACGGGCGTGGCAGCGGGCGTGTCCGCCACGGCGTAGGCGACGGCGAAGGCGTTATACGAGGTCGTCATCCCGGCGAGCGGCCCGTCGATGACCGTCGTGTTCGGGGGAGCCGCACTGTCGGTGGAATGGACGATGCGGACGTTTTGCACCGTCCCGTTCCCGGTCTGGATCACGGGGTATGGTCCGACGAAGGTACTGGCTTCGATGTCGTCGTACCGGGCCGTGCCGTCCGTGCTGATCGAAACGGAAATCCCATTTGCGAGGGTCTGCGCCACAGTGGTGGTAAAAATCTCGGACCCTGCGGGCGCGATCGCCAGGGCATTGAGGAAAGCCGGCGTAATGATAGCGCCGCCGCCGGGCATGCTGGCCAAGTACACGGTGGCCTGGTAGACCGAGTCCCCGCCGTGGCCGGCGTTGATCAGCTTGGCGATCAGGTAGCCGGGCGCCTCGTTGCTGATGACGAAAGTGCCCTGGTTCTGGTTGACCTTGATCTTCGAATTGAACGCGATGCCGAACACGTTGTACGTGTTGCCGCCCGCGCTGAACGACGTGAGTGTGCCGCCGGCGGTCGAAGAGTGCACGAAACCGGCGGCCCCGACACCCGAGACGGTGGAGATCAGGGTGCTAGTCCCCGGCGTGCCTTGATACGTCGCCCCAAGGATGTTCACCACCTGGACCGTGCCGTCCGTGCTGATAGCCAGACCTTGGCTCCCGGAGTTGAAGCTCTTCAGTAGCGTTGTGAAGATCGCGCTCGATGCCGGAAGGCTTTGCAACGCGTTTATAAAAGCAGGGGTGATAATTCCCGCAACAGTCGGATTGGTGTCTATCCGAAGTTCGACCATGACATCGTAGAGGCTGTAATTCCCATACCCGGCGGCCACCAGTTGTGTGATGAAGCCGTTGGCCCCCTCGTTGCTCAGCACAAACGTCTGGTAGGTAGCGGCCTGGGCCGGCAGCGCGGCCAGGACGAGTGCGATTGCGATCAAGTAATAACTGCGAAGTTTCATGAGTCTCCCTCCGAAAACCGTACAGGTCCGCCGTAGCGCACGCACTCGTCGGTGCCGCGTCGGCACTCGTGCCGACGCCCGGCCTCCCACCAGCGAAGAGGTGTCGAGAAGAGTCTCGACACGGCACGCACGAGTGCGTGCGCCACGGCGACCGGCGAGGTGTGAGGCGGGCTCCATGACGGGTTCTAACACTGCCGCGCCGATCGCCGCCGCGACCATAATGCGTAACCGAATAGGGCCAGGCATCCGATGATGGCGAGCCACAGCGCCGGTGGCACGGGCGTGCCCGGCGTGTTCACCGGCGCGCTCCCCCCCATCCAACCGATGGCGAAGACGTTGTAGGTGGTCCCGCCCGAGGTGAACGACGTGAGGTAGCTCCCGGTGCTCGACGAGTGGGTGAAGAGGCCGCGGCCCACTCCCGAGATCTCGGCGCTCAAAGTGGGGCCCCGTCATCGTAGTAGGACCTGCCGGAAATGTTCACCACCTGCACGGTGCCATCCGTGCCGATGGCCAGACCTTGGCTCCCGAGGCTGAAGCTCTTCAGTGGTGTCGTGAAAATCGCGCTCGACGCCGGCAGGTACTGCAGCGCCCCTCCTAGAAACGCGTCGGTGAGAATGCCCGCAACGCTCGGGTTGGTGTCCCCCTGAATCATGACCAGCGTCTGGTGAGGTTGAGATTCCCATATCCGCCGGCCACCAGTTGCGTGATGAGGCCGTTGCTCCCTTCGTTGCTCAGCACGAACGTCTGCTCGCCGCTGAAGGCGATACCGAACACGTTGTACGTGTTGCCGCCCGCGCTGAACGACGTGATCGTGCCGCCCGAAAGGAACTTGGCGTGTCCGACGCCTGAGATGTTTGAGACCAGCGTGGTGACGCCCGACTTGCCTTGATAGCTCGCGCCAACGATGCTCACCACCTGCACCGTGCCGTCCGTGCTAATGGCGAGAGCCTGCGTGCCGAGGTTGACACTCTTCAGTTGCGTGGCAAAAATCGCGCTCGACAGAGGGGCGTTCTGCAGCGCCAGGATGACAGCAGGCGTGATAATGCCCCCAACGCTAGGATCGGTTTCAGTCTCGACTTGGACAAGAGCGCCATATAATTCCAGGTTCCCGTAGCCGGCGGCGACGAGTTGCGAGACCAGCCCATTCGCCCCCTCGTTGCTCAGCACGAACGTCTGGTAGGTAGCGGCCTGGGCCGGCAGCGCGGCCAGGACGAGTGCGATTGCGATCAGATAGTAACTGCGGAGTTTCACGATTGTTCCTCCCAAGAACGGTTGGCAGGCGGAAGCGCCTGCCCCACTTGGCTGCGGTCCTCCGGCAGCAGAGTGGACGGCAAAGTGGGACAGACGCTTCCGTCTGTCAACCGGCCCGGCCGCTCGGCGGCGACAGGCCACATAAACCGATGGCCTGTCCTACTTTGCATAGCGCCGCCGCTTCCATAGCGCATAGCCAAGCACGGCCAGGCATCCGGCCACCGCCAGCCACAGGCTCGGCGGCACGGGCGTGGCCGCCGTGTCCGGCAGTGCCAAGGCGATACTGAACACCTTGTAAGTGGTGGTCACGATAGTAACCGTCTCGACCCATTGGGTCAGGGGAGTCCCGTAGTCG
Organism: Bryobacterales bacterium; assembly: GCA_003157745.1. Taxonomy (GTDB): domain Bacteria; phylum Acidobacteriota; class Terriglobia; order Bryobacterales; family Bryobacteraceae; genus Bog-375. Next base: position 41,565 of record PMKM01000142.1, read on the forward strand.
TACACCATGCGCACGTTTTGGACCGCCGCAGTCCCGGTGTCGACCGTAGTAGTGCCGCTTTGGCCGTTATAGGGACTGCCGCTGATGCTTACGACGTGGACCGTTCCGTTGTCGCTGATCGCGATTCCGGTGGCTGCACTGTACTGCGACAGCGTGGCCGTGAATATCGTGGCCGACGGGGGTGCGTCCGCGAGGAAGCTCAGGAACGCCGGTGGAATGCCGGCATTCCCCCCTGGCATGCTGGCGAGGAACACCAAGGCTTGGTACGGCGAGTCCCCGCCGCGATCAACTTGGTGATGAGGTAGCCCGGCGCCTCGTTGCTGATGACGACGGTGTCCGAGGTGGTGTTGATGTCGATAGCTCGTGCCGGCGACGCGGCCAACAGGAAAACCAACGCTAAGAAGAACGCAATGCGAGTATGAAGTCCCATTATGAAGAACCCGTCCCGTTCGAATTCGTGGCGGACCCGGCAATCGCGCGTCCCGACCGCCAAGCCCGCCGAGCCGTCCGCGCCTGCTGCATCCACTTTAATTGCAGTTAGTGCGGAATCTAACGTTAAAAGGCGCTTTTAACGTGCTAATGTCCAATCGCTACAACCGGTTGCAATGCCGGTAGGGGCAAGGTACATTGGGGACGTCGGCATCCTATTCAAGACCGGAGCGCCTGGCTCTGAGCCGGCTCCGGGCTCGGCGGTGGACGCGCGCGAGGTTCGCGAGCAGCTCGACGCGGTCCTGACGTCGCCGCAGTTTGCCGGAGCGGCGCGCGCCCAGCAATTTCTGCGCTTCGTGGTGGAAGAGGCGCTGGCGGGCCGGTCGGGCGAGATCAAGGAAAGCGTGGTGGCGGTGCAGGTCTTCGGCCGCGCGGGCGACTTCGACTCCCGCAGCGACTCGGTGGTGCGTGCCCACGCCACGCACGTGCGCGAGCGGCTGCGCGAGTACTACCGGGAGCGAGGCGCGCGGGACGCGATCGTCATCGAACTCCCGCCAGGCACCTACGCGCCCGCTTTTCTGCCCGCGGCCGGATCGCCCGCCGCCCGGCACGTGTGGCGGCGTTGGGTGCTGCCGGTGGCGCTGGCGGCCGGACTGGCCGGCGCCGCGTGGGGAGCGTACGCCTGGTGGACGCGCGACACCGCGGTGCCGATCGCCGTGTTGCCGTTCGCATCGCTCGACGGCGCGGCGGAAGCGGACTACCTGAACGAGGGCATTGCGGAGGACTTGATGACGGCGCTGGCCCGCGCGCCGGGCTTGCGAGTGGCGGCGCGCACCTCGGCCTTCCAGTTTCGCAAACCGGATGTGGGCGCGCGTTCCATAGGTCGCGAGCTGGGGGTCGGCTTCCTGATCGAAGGGAGCGTACGCGGCGGCTCGGATCATCTGAAGATCGCCGCGCGACTGGTGAATGCGCGGAGCGGGTTCGACCTCTGGTCGGCGGATTGGGAAGGCCCGGCGGCCGATGCGCCGGTGTTCGAAGAACAGATTGTGCGGGAGGTTCGCCGGGCGTTGGGAAAACCGCCCGGCAAGCGGGAGGGCGCCGGCGCGGCGGCTGCCCGGCCGCCCGCGTCCGCAGCGCAGGAAGCGTACTGGCGGGGCAGGATACTGCTGAGCAAGCCGGTCGAGGTGCAGGCCGCCAGCATCCCGCTGCTCGAGAAGGCCGTCGAGGCCGATCCGCAATATGCGCCGGCGCGCGCGGCCCTGGCCACCGCGTACGTCATGGCGCTGTACCACGGGACGATCGGCGAGCGCGACGAAGCGTTGCGCAAGGCGCGGCGCGAGGGCGCGAGGGCGCTGGAGTTGGACCCTGGCTCTTCGGAAGCGTACGCGTCGCTGGCCATGATCGCTTTCGCTTTCGACCACGACTGGGCCGCGGCGCAGCGAGGCTTCGAACAGGCCCTGGAGCTGAACCCCAGCGACGCCCGCGCGCATCTGCAATATGCCATGGGCCTGGTGACGCGCGGGCGGTTCTCGAAGGCCATCGCGCACGCCGACCAGGCGCGGACGCCGGACCCGCTTTCCTTCGCCGCTTCCAACTACGTGGCGATCGCCCTATACTGCGCGGGCCGCTACGACGAGTCCATCGCCGCCGCGCGGCACACGCTCGCCGCCGATCCCGGCTATGCCTCGGCCCACGTCGCCATCGGCCGCGGCCTGGCCGTCAAAGGGGACTTCGCGCACGCAGCCGCCGAGTTCGATCTGGCGTTGCGGAAATACGGACGGGAGCCGTGGATTCTGGGCCGCCTAGGCTACACGCTGGCCCGCGGCGGGCAGAGGGCCCAAGCCCTCGACATCGTCGACGAGATCGACCGCCTGCAAGGTCCCGCCGTACAGACCGCCTTCATCTACGCGGGACTGGGCGACCGCCAGCGGGCACTGGACGCGCTCGACCGCGCGTTCGCGCAAGCGAACATCGATCTCAACTTCATGGGCGTCGATCCGATGCTGGCCAGCCTGCGCGCGGAACCCCGTTTTCTGGCGCTGAAGCGCCGCATGGGGCTGTGAGCCGTGCGGCGGCGTCCCCACTCAGAAAGGAATCCGGCCGCCCGTATATGCTTTACCATGGCGTTGTGACTGTAACCCGACGGCGCTGGCCGAAGTGTTGGTCACTCGAGCGAGCGGGAGATTGGAGATGAATCGACGGCGGTTCTTGCAGCAGGGCGCCGGAGCATGTCTGGCGGCGACGGCCGGGCGCGCCGCCGCGATATCGGAAGCGGGCGCGCGAGGGCCGCAATTCACAACCGCCAACGCGCGCTGGCAGGCGGCGTACGACAAGGCTCTGGCTATTCTCGCCGGCAATGTGCGAGTGCTGCCGCGGTATGGCCAGCCGGTGCTGATCGAGGGCGCCGAGTATCCGGGCATCTGGCTCGAATGCGCGCCGCAGGAAGCGCTCACTTACCGCAAGTTCCGTCCCGACGTGGCGCGCAACGGCCACCTGGCTTTCTTCGAGTTACAACGCGCGGATGGGCAGTTACCCGCATGTAATAAGTTATCCGAAGCGGGTTATGGACAGACGCAGATGGTGGTGCCGATTGCCGCCACGGCGTGGGAACTCGCACAGGCGACCGGCGACGACGAGTTACTGCACGCCACCTATGGCGCTTACTCGCGATGGGACGATTGGTTGATGCGTTATCGCAACACGCGCCAGACCGGCTTGGTCGAAGGCTTCTGTACTTATGACACTGGTCACGATAATAGCCCGCGCTGGGCAGGCATTCCGCCGCGATGTCCGGACAAGGACGCGAAGCGCTATCCTCCCATCGCTACCCTGCCGCGGCTTTGCCCGGATCTCTCGGCCACGGTCTACGGCGGGCGGGTGGCGATGGCGGCGATGGCGAAGGCGCTCGGGAAAGGCGCGGAGGCCGACCGGTGGATCGAAAGCGCGGGGCGAATTCGCCGCCTGATTCTCTCCAGGTTGTATGTCGCGGAGGATGCCGCGTTCTACGACCTGGACGCGCAGGATCGCTTCGTCAAGATTCGCTGCGATATCCTGAGCCGCATGTGCGGCGAGCATGTTCCCGACCAAGCGCTCTTCGACGATCTCTGGACGCGCCAGATCCACAACCCACGCGCGTTCTGGGCGGCCTATCCGCTGCCATCGGTTGCGCTCGACGACCCGCTGTTCGTTCGTCCCATCCCGCGCAATACGTGGGGCGGCCCGTCGCAGGCGTTGACGGCGCTGCGCGCGGGCCGCTGGTTCGATCACTATGGGCGCTCCGCGGAGTTCACTTTCCCGATGGATCGCTGGTGCGAGGCGATTCAGCGCGACATGACGTTCCGCCAGCAGATGGATCCGCTCGATGGCACCTTCACGAGCGATGGCTCACCCAACTACTCGCCGGTGTCGCTGGTGATGATCGATTACACCTGGCGGCTGGCGGGTGTGCGGGAAGATCTCGATACGTTGCACTGGAATGTGCGGCCCGGCCATCCCGCGGCGGAATCGGCGCGGTTCCGCGTGCGGACCGACGAGGGCGGGGAGGCCGAGATGCGCTACGATGCGCGCGGGGCCGATCTTCGGTTGGGTGGCAAGCAACTCGGCCGCATAGAATCCGGCGTGGTCAGGCTGGTTACGAATCGGTCCGGGGCGCCGCGGGAGTTAGTCGGGATTAGTGAACAGCCGCAGAGGATCGTGATCCAATTGACCGGCCGGGTGGCACGGGAAGTGGCCGTGCGGCCGAATCAGAGGATTGCTCTCTGACGAATAAGTGGCTCCGTTCGTATCCGCGCGAGTTACAATGGTCGAACTTGCCGCCACTCTCCTCGACTGAACGCCAACTGACGCTGCGAGATCGCGTCAATATCTCCTGGGGCACAGCCGCTTGGCTGGTCCTGGTGCTGGCGTCGGTCTGTGCGCAGCCATTTACTCTGGGGTTCTATCTGGATGACTGGCCGGTGTGCGCGTTGGCCGCGAAAGCGGGCCCTCCCTTCAGTAAGGCGTTGCTGCGGTATGTGTATGCGATCGATTCGACACGTCCTGGATTGGTGCCCATCCGCTTTCTTCTCTCTTCGCTCTTTCGGGACCACGCGTTCCTATGGCAAGCCGGGTTACTGATCGCGAACTGCGCGATGGCGCTGGCGCTGGTATGGCTCGTCCGGGCGTTTCTGGGCGAGGGAGTGTCGAAGCATGGCATGTGGATCGGCGCAGTCTGGTTAGTCCTTCCCTGGAACGCGGCGGCATCGTTCTGGCCAACCTATCTGCCCAGTGTCCTGGTGCTGCTCATGTTCGGTCTCCTCTGCGCGTATTCGATTCGGAGTTGGGACCGGCAGCGGCACAATGCGTTGTGGATGGGGGCCATCTATCTATGGATATGTCTGAGTTATGAGGCTTTCTATTTCCAGTGGATCGCGCTGGCTCTGATTGGCCTGGCGATGGTGCATTTCGGGCGTGCCAGGCTCAGGGATGTGCTCTTCAGTTCCACAGGACTGCTGGTGGCGCAGATATGTGCGGCGTTGGTGCACGTGTTGATCGTGCCGGCGCCGGGCATGGAACGGCCGATCGTCTCCGATTGGCTGAGGGTCGCCACTGGCGATCTGCTGACGATCATACCGACCATGTTCCGAAGCGCCTGGGAAGTTCGCGCTGCGATGTCGATTCTTGGGCGGGTCCTGATCGTCGTGTGGGCGTTCGAAGCGTATCGGTCGCGCAAGCCGGCGATGCTGGGATTCTGTTTTCTGGTGGGCGGCGTTCTGTCGATCGTCGCGTTCGCTCTGGGCGGCCGCGGTGTGGCCGCCACCGGTGTCGACACGCGCACCTTGCTGATCTTCAATTACTGGTTTGTGCTTGGAGCGGCCGTCCTATCCGGATCCGCTCTGGCGCGCTCCGGACCGCGCATGAACGGTGCGATCGCGTTGGTGCTCGCCGGTCTTGGCGGGTCGCTCGCTTTCGCGCATGTCCTGCGAAGCCGCGATTGGGCCGCCGCATGGAGCATGGAAACGACGATTCTGGCCGACGCGCCTTTGGCCGATCTTCGGAGTACGCCGCCGGGCGCCACCGTTGTTTTCGCCGGCCAGGCATATGTGAACGGTGCGCCGATCTTCACTGCGGCGTGGGATCTCAATAGCGCGATGCCATGGAAATATCCCAGCCTCCAGGGGCGGACGTTTGTCGTGTACAACCCATACGCCGGGGCGCTCGCGTGGGATGCCGGCAAACTGGCATACGGGCGAGCGCACCCGCTTGCCGAAACACGCGACGTCTACATCTGGCAGCCCGCGCGACGCAGTTTCACGCGCGCAACCGGACCGTTTCGCATTCGCCCGGATCTGACCGTCGAAAGCCATTGAAGCGAATGTTCCACGTCCACACGCGCATCGGAACGAATTACTTTCTCAATGCCGGGTCTGGTGCGCGGCGGCTTCCCAGCGGCCGGCTATCAAGTCGACAACGCTGAGCCAGGCGCTGTCGGGATGCTCGAGTTGGCGGTAGAGCGTCAGATACTCGGGCTTCTTCGTCCCCATACCGGCGAAAGCGAGCAAGTAGATTCCGTCGGTCTCGAACTCCGCGATTTGCTCGCGATCCCATCTCTTCCGGTCGGCCAGATGAGGAGCCAGATAGTCGATGGCGGTCGCGAGCGTGGCGCCGCCCTTGCCCTGTGTGCTCCACAGGTCCACGCCCTGCGCTTGAGCGATGCGGCAAGTGGTGGCCATGGCTTCGGCGTTAGACGCCGAAGCGGAAAGCGGGCGGATGCGTTCTTCCTCGCGCACCGCGTTCCCGTCGGCGCCGAGCTGCCGGGGGAAGAGCGAGTCGCGGTAGTAGTTGAACGCCATCTGCACGCCGGCCTTATCGTCCAGGAAAGTGGCGATGGCGGCCACTTGCGCGGCCCACCAGGAAGCGCGCAGGCTGCCGCTGCCCCGCTCGTCCGTGCCAGTCTTGCTGCGCTCGAGCCAGCGCAGGTATTCCTCGAACCACTTGCGCGTGGCGGCGGCTTCCTTCGCATCCCACTGTCCGCTCTGCGCCAGAAATTCCATGCCCTGCGCGGCGCGCACGAAGACGCGTCCATCGATCGAGCCGCCTCTGGCCTCATTGACGCCGCGGATGGCCTGCGCGTATTCGAGACTCGGATTCATGCGCGTCTTGGGACTGAGAAACCAGGCGTTGATGAGCCGCGCGGCATGCCGGCCGTAGCGCGGGTCGTCGAGAAAGAACGACGCCGCACCCAGCGTAAAGATGGAATCGCAGGTGGCGCTGAGCGCGTTCTTATTGGCCGTGAAACGGTCCGGGTTGACGCGTCCCTCGCGGCGAATCCACGGCGCGGCGGGATTGGCGGGATCGGGCCACCAGAAAGGCGCTTCGCCGTAGTAATCGTGCACGTCGAGGTTGACGCCCGGCGGACGGTCGGTGGTAACGCTCCAGGGGCCCTCGCGCAGGCGCTTATCGGCCTCCGCGCGCAGGTGGCGAACCGCGTCCACCGTCCAGGGTTCCTTGCGAAGAATGGCGCTGTGAATCGGTTCGGCTTCGTCCTCGGAGAGCAGCGTCATCGGGACACTGGCAGCTCCCAGACCGCAACAACCGAGGATGAGAAGCCCCGCTATTCTCATTACTGCGATTGTAGCCGATGGCGCGCCGTTCACCGCGCGCGACGCTTTCGCTCGGCGGCGCGCACCTGCGCCTCGTTCATGCCGAAGTAGTGCGCTACCTCGTGCCACACGGTGTCCGCGACGAGTTGCGCCAGGTGCGCGGACGAGCGCGCCAGCCGCTCGTGCGGCCCCTGGAAGATCACGATGCGATCCGGCATGGCGAACGGCTCGAACACGCTGCGCTGGGTGAGCGGGCGCCCCTCGTACAAACCGAGCAGCGTTCCTCCGCGCGGCACCCGCCCACGCGCCAGTTGTCCGGCCGTGGGCTCCGCCTCCACCATCAGCGCCACGTTCTTCATCCGCCGCCGGAACCGCGCAGGAATCCGCGTGAACGCTTCGGCCACCATCGCATCGAATTCGTCCTGCCGCATGGAAGTGGATCGACGCGGCTTGCGTACTTCCCGGCAACAATTTCACTCATGCCTCGCAAGTCGCGTGGAACATCTCCAGCATGGCATGAATCGGGGTGGCGTTCGGAGCATCGCGCGGAGGAACGGCGCGCTCGGTCGTTATTGATATCGAGAAGGCGGCGGTTCTCAGGCGACAGAACCGTCTCACAACTTACCGATTCTACGCAGCCGAACCTGGGATTTCAATCTTATCGAGCGATTGATCGAGGCCGACGGACTTCGTGTCGGAGAATCTCTTTGTATATACGCTCTTCGCATGGATGACATCGTGGCTGTTGTCGGCGGAGGTCCCGATGGCGCGAACAATGACCATCACGGTGTCCTCCGGCGTTGATCAATCTGCGTCGCCATCTCCAGCCTGACGTCCACCTTCGCGCGTATGTGGAGAGTTTCGCCGTCATGATTCTTCGGAAACGCCGGCGTGATCTTGGCCGCGAGCGCGAAGAGCTGCTTCTTATCGACTTCAGTCAAGGGCATTGTGGCCGTTTCCATTACTTTTTCATTTTTTTCGCCGACTTTTTTGTTGACACCCCCCCCGCCGAGTTTATAATTCTAAGAACGTTATGCTTCGGCATTAGCGCCAGGTATTTCAAATACCTACAGCCCGCTAAGGCGAGGATTAATGGCGCGTCTTCGAAGCTTAACCATTCTGAAAGGAGACCATAAGCGATGATCGTTAACATTGGGGAGGTTATCCCGACCCGGGCCGAAATTCAACGGCACGCAAGCAACCGTCCGTCCAGCACCGCCCGTTGCGCCTGTGTCTGCTATGTTCAGGCCGGCGACGACTCCAGTGACGTGCACAAAGGGGCAAGCGCGGACTAGTGAGAAGTCAAGCAGCGCCTTCGGGCACCTGCTCTGACCGCTCTTGAAATCGCGGGATACTCCCTGCCCATTACTATGAGCCGGGAGTATCCTGGGGCTTCGGCGATCGGGCCTCCGAGATGGTGTGAGCCCGAGGAAAGAAACGGCGTCCCGCAGCTCCGGTGTCACCGACACGCGCTCACGCGAGGGCTCGATTGCGGCGAACGTCCGTGTGCCCGCGTTTCCTGTTTAGGAACTTAGCCTGCCTGGGAAGCCGGCCCATCTGTGACGCCGCGCCGTCCCTGGGCGTACTGCCGGTATTCCCAAGAACCCGCAACCACGAGACTTAAAATGTGCGATCAGCCTGAGCCACTTCTTGCGAAGTTTCGAACGTCGTCCGCCTGCTATGCGTTCGATGCCAATACCGGGGTAATTGCTAGCCTTCCCGAGCCCCTGTTTGACGCCCTAAAAGAGCTGTCGCCATTTAGCGATGAACCGCCGTTCCCGCCAGGCGGCACGCGTCTCGACCCGCCCATCGAGACCGGAGGCGGAGCTAGGCTCCGCGAGGTCTCCGAAACGTCGGGTCTTTTCAGGCCGGTCCGCATCCGATCCAGGCTAACCTCTCCCAAACTGGTCCGAGAGCATGTGCACAAGATCGTCGGGCGGTTCACCAAACTGACGCTGAGCGTCACGGAACGGTGCAACCTCCGCTGCCGATACTGCGTCTATTCGGGAGGCTATCCAGGCAGGCGCACACACGGCCTAGATGACATGTCGTGGGAAACCGCAAAGGCCGCCCTCGACTACTTTCTCCAAAGCATGGCCGACGCCGAGTGGCCGAAATTCGTGACCTTTTATGGAGGTGAGCCATGGCTCAATGCTCGCCTCATCCAGGCATCGATAGCTTACGTCTCGGCCAAGGCGCCCTACGTTCAGTTTCACACCACGACTAATGGAACCCTCCTGACTGACGATCTCGCCGATTATTTGGCAGCCCACGATGTCAAGATACGGGTGAGTCTGGACGGACCCCGCGAGGTTCACGATCGGAACCGAGTCGCTGCCGACGGAACCGGATCGTTTGAACGGATCTGGGCCAATCTGACCAGGCTCCGTGAGCGCCACGGCGACTATTATCAGGCATCCGTATCGTTCGAAGCTACGATAGCAGATCCGTCCGACGCCGAGCGAGTGGTAGACTTTTTTCTATCCTACCCCAGCGTCTTCGCCGCGGGACGGGTCAAGTTGGCTAGAATGGCGCCGGGGCATCGTGCATATGATCGCCGTGAGCGCGGGGAACGAACCGGCCTCGGCAGACTTGAGCAGCGCTTTCTGTCCAAGCTTACGACCGGAGAGGCCGGCGCCAGCGAAACGGTTCTTCTGCGCACTCTGTTTGAGCCGCCCTATCTCACCATCCATCGACGGCACATCGATTTCGACCGAACGATTGCCGTGCTGCCATCGATTACTGGCGCGGTCATCTGGTCCGATACTGCTCCACGCTCGAGGCTAACCCCAGAGCTTTCGACTTCTTGGACACCATCGTCGTCACGGCCCCGCCAGTTCCCGAACTGGAGGAGTTGGGATCTTGCATGAAATGACGCGCGTTTCGAGAAGTGTGAGAATTGGATTGAGTGAGTTGGACGTTCCGAGTGACCATAACCCATGCATGTTATTATCCAGGACATTCGATTTGGAATCAGGCTGTTGGGCCGGAGTTGGGGTTGGACCGTGGCTGCGCTCGTCACCATCGCGCTCGGCATCGCATCGGCGAGTGCCACCTTCAGCGTCATCAATGCCGTCATGCTGCGCCCCCTTCCGTACGCCGCGCCGGACAGGCTTGTCGTCGTTTGGAGAGTCGATAGCAGCCGTCAAACGCCCGTTCGCACGGACCTCGCGGAGGACTGGCGCGGCCTGAGTAGGTCGTTCGACCGGATCGGATGGTACCGCGCATGGATGTTGAATGTCTCGGGCACGGGCGAGCCGCAGCGCATTGCGAGCGCAGCAGTTTCGGCCGATCTGTTCACATGCCTAGGGACAGCACCGGCGCTGGGGCGCTTGTTCCTGCAAAACGACATGTATCCCGGTAGCGACCATGTTGCGATTTTGAGCGACAGCCTCTGGCGGCGAATGTTTGCCTCCGACCCTCGGACAGTCGGAAAGACGGTCCGCCTGGATGGTGAGCCGCATACAGTCATCGGCGTCATGCCAACAGGGTTTCAGTATCTGCTTCCAAACTCGCTTCCGGATACCGAACTGTGGGTGCCCATCAGCCGCGCGTACCGCCCCCGGCGCCCCTGGACAGTTGCGACAGCCGTCGGACGACTAAAGCCGGGTGTTTCTGTGGCACAGGCCGAAGCCGACATCGGTGCGATTACCAAGCACCTCGTGGAGGAGGGTAGGTCGTCGCCCGGCGGCAGGGTCACTCTTGCTCGACTGGACCGCCAGGTTGTCGGTCGGTTCCGCTCCGCACTGATGATCGCGTTCGGAGCTGTTCTGTGCGTCCTATTGATCGCCAGTATCAATCTGATGGGAATGTTCCTCGTGTGGACCGCGGCGCGCCGGAGAGAGATCGCGGTGCGCGGCATGTTGGGCGCGTCGCGGTCCCGGTTGATCAGGCAATTGGTCACGGAAAGCAGTTTGGTTTCGGTTTCCGGCGGTGCCCTCGGGATAGTACTTTCCATTTGGATTGCTAACGCCATTGTCCGGCTCCATCCTAGCGGCATCCCGCGCCTTGACGAAGTCCGGCCCGATGCCTGGGTCATCCTTTTCGGCATTGCCATTACGGGGGCGGTCGGCATGATCGCCGGTCTGATTCCAGCTTTGAGGCTCTCACGAATCGACGGAAGCGAGGTTCTAAAACAGGGCCGTTCCGGTTGGGGCCGGACGCGCGGCCCGTTCGCTCCCCGGCGCCTGCTGGCGGTCGCGCAGGTCGCGTTGACGCTAGTGCTCCTCATCGGGGCCGGGCTGCTCGTCCGATCTCTTACCCTGCTGGGGGCGGTTGATTTCGGCTTCAACCCCGAAGGTCTATTGACGTTGACCGTGCCGCTACCGAAAGCCCTCTATGGCGAGCCAGCGCGCCAGGTGGCATTTGCGCGGGATCTCCTGCAGCGCGCACAGACGATCCCGGCGGTGCAAAGCGCGGCCATCAGCAACTCGCTGCCGATGGCGACCGTGTTTTCCATGACCGCCGACTTGCAGATTGCCGGACGGAGATTACCGGAGTCGGAATCGACTGTTTTCCTACGCGCGGTGACCGGAGACTACTTTCGTACGATGCGAATCGCCCTGCTGAGAGGACGGTTTCTCGTCGAATCGGACGAGGACCGGCACGATGTGGCGCTGATCAATCAGACCGCGGCGCGACAGTACTGGCCGGCGGCGGACCCAATCGGCCAGCGCTTCTCCGTCGAAGATGGCATCGTGCGCACAGTGGTCGGCGTGGTCGCCGATACAACTAGTCGAGAACTGGACCTCCCGGCGGATCGGGAGGTCTACCTGCCGTTCTCCGAACAGCCCACGATGTTTCTAGGGCTTGTATTGCGCACATCGGGCGATCCGCGCGCCGCCGCATCCGGCGTGCGGAGGGCGGTGACCGCGCTGGATCGGGATCAGCCCGTCCAGTCAGTCATGACGATGCGCGAAGTCATTGATCGGTTTTTGTCCGGCTCGCGGTTCAGCACCGTTCTTCTTGGCTCGTTCTCAGCGCTGGCACTGCTATTGGCCGTAGTTGGGACTTATGGCGTGGTGGCGTATTCCGTTAAGCAGCGCACGCACGAAATCGCCGTTCGAATGGCGGTCGGTGCGCGTCGCGGGAGCGTTCTGTGGATGGTTCTTGCCGACGGCGCCGCGCTCGCTGGCACCGGCGTCGTCATTGGGCTGACCTTGGCGTTAATCGCGACCCGCTGGATGCGGACGCTGTTGTTCGGCATCACGCCGCTCGATCCACCGGCATTCTTGGTTTCGGCTTCGATTTTGCTGGCTGGCTGCCTCTTAGCCAGCTATCTTCCCGCCCGGCTGGCTACGCGGATCGATCCGATGCGCGCCTTGCGGGAGCACTAATTGCGGTACCGCAATGTCTGTGACAAAACGCGACTTGGCGCCATAAACCAGCGCTCCCGCGCTGCTCGGCAGTGATTTCGATCATGCCTCGCAAGCCGGGTGCTTCTACTCCAACAGGGCATGAATCGGGGTGGCGTTCGGAGCATCGCGCGGAGGAACGGCGCGCTGGGTCGTTGTTTATGCGGCAAAGGCGCCCGAGCTCAGGTGGAAGAACGTTTGTGCAGCTGCCACTGATTGACACCCCTACCTTCCGCTGATAGCCTGAGTTTTCATGCCTCTCGCTTCGCCGCTGCGCCGCACGGCGCTCAATTCGGTCCATCGGGCGCTGGGCGCCAGGATGGTCGATTTCGGCGGGTGGGATATGCCGGTGCAGTATTCGGGCATCCTAGCTGAGCACATGGCGGTGCGGCAATCGGTCGGCGTGTTCGACGTCAGCCACATGGGCGAGATCGAAATTCGCGGTCGCGAGGCGGCGCGACTCGCCGATTACGTCACCACTAACTCGGTGGCGAAGTTGCGCATCGGCCAGGCGCACTATTCCGGGTTGCTTTACGAGCACGGCGGCTTTGTAGACGATATCCTGGTACATAAGGTGAGCGACGCCGATTTCTTCCTTTGCGTGAACGCTTCCAACCAGGAGAAGGATTTTGAGCACATCCGCGCGCACAACCGGTTCGATGCCACAGTCGAATTGACCAGCGACCGCTACACCCAGCTTGCCATTCAGGGCCCCGAAGCCCGCGCCACTTTGCAGAAGCTGACGGCGGTCGAATTGAGCGCGATCAAGTATTATTGGTTCGCCGACGCGCAAGTGTGCGGCGTGCCCGCGCGGATTGCCCACACCGGCTACACCGGCGAGGACGGTTTCGAAATCTACATTCCGCCCGCGGAATCCGAACGCGTCTGGGCGCGCATCTTCGAAGCGGGCGCGGAGTTTGGCATTCAACCATGCGGCCTGGGCGCGCGCAACACACTGCGCCTGGAAGCCGCGATGGCGCTCTACGGCCACGAGATCGACGCCTCCATTTCGCCGTTCGAAGCCGGACTCGGCTGGATCGTCAAACTCGACAAAGGCGAATTCGCCGGCCGCGAGGCGCTGCTGAAGCAGCGGGAAAAAGGCGTGACGCGCAAGCTGACGGGATTTGAAATGCGCAGCCGGCCGATCGCGCGCGATGGGTACGAAGTGCAAGTGCACGGCGCCGCAGCGGGATGGGTGACCAGCGGCTCGCCCGCGCCGGCGTTGAATAAGAACATCGGCCTCTGCTATCTGCCGGTCGGGCTTGCGCGGCCCGGCGTAGCCATTCAAGTCGTCGTGCGCGGCCAACCGGCCGATGCGATGACCGTCGAAACCCCTTTTTACAAGCGAGCGAGATGACCATGTATCCGGAAAACTTTCGATATTCCAAGGAACACGAATGGGTCCTGGTGGAAGGCGGCATCGGCACCATAGGGATCACCGATCACGCCCAGCAGGAACTCGGCGACATCGTTTATGTCGATCTGCCCAAGCCCGGCACGCGCGTGGAGCAGGGCAGGTCGCTCGGCAGCGTGGAATCCGTCAAGGCGGTTTCCGATGTGTTCGCGCCGGTATCGGGCGAAGTGACCGCGATCAATCCGGCGCTGGCCGACGCGCCGGAGAAGCTCAACGCGGATCCGCACGGCGACGCCTGGCTGGTGAAGATACGCCTCAGCGCGCCCGGCGAGTTGGAGGATCTGATGACGGCGGCCGACTATGAGTCTTTCATAGGAGCCGAAAAGTAGTTGCGCTACCTGCCGAAATCGGATTCCGAACGCCGTCAAATGCTGGACGCTTGCGGCGCGGCGTCGGCGGAGGACCTGTTCGCCCACTTGCCGGATGCGGTGCGTTTGCGCCGCCCGCTCGACCTCGAGCCGGGCATCTCCGAATACGAAATTGCCGATTACTTCCGTGCGCGCGCCGGTGAGAATGCGGACGGCTATGCATCGTTTCTGGGCGCTGGCGTGTATCGACATTACCGCCCCGTGCTGGTGGACGCCGTCGTTTCGCGCGGCGAGTTTCTGACCTCGTACACGCCCTATCAGGCCGAAATCTCGCAGGGCACCCTCACCGCTATCTTCGAATTTCAGACTCTCATCTGCCAGCTTACCGGCATGGACGTGGCCAACGCGTCCATGTACGATGGCTCGACCGCGGTGCCCGAAGCGGCAATGATGGCCGCGCGCATCACTGGCCGCCACCGCGTGCTGGCCGCGCGCAGCGTGCACCCCGAGTATCGCGAAGCGCTGCGCACCTATGCGCGGCACCAGGGAATGCCGGTGGAGGAATTCGACTACGCGAAGGATTCGGGTGCATTCGACCTCGACGATCTCGAGCGCAAGATCGACGGCGAGACCGCCGCCGTGATCGTTCAATCGCCCAACTTCTTCGGCGTCATCGACGATGTTGGTGCGGCCGCGGAGATCGCTCACGCCCGCGGCGCGCTGCTGATCATGGTGTTCACCGAAGCCGTGTCGCTGGGAATTCTGGCGCCGCCCGCAGGCGCCGATATCGTGGCCGGCGAATTGCAATCCTTCGCTATCTCGCCCAGCTACGGCGGGCCTTACGCCGGCATCATCGCCACCCGCGATCAGTTCGTGCGCCAAATGCCGGGCCGGTTGGTGGGCCAGACCGTCGATACGCGCGGCAACCGCGCCTTCTGTCTGACGCTTTCGACGCGCGAACAACACATCCGCCGCGAGAAGGCGACATCCAACATCTGCACCAACCAGGCGCTGATCGCCCTGATGGCCACCGTCTTCATGACCGTCTACGGGAAAGAAGGCCTGCGCGAACTGGCGTTGCAGAACGTGGCGAAAGCGCGGTATTTGGCCGGGAAGCTCCAAACCGTATTCACTGGAAAATGTTTTAACGAATTCGTCGTCAGGACGGGCGATCCCGAATCGATCAACAAGGCTCTGCTCAAGAAGAAGATCGTCGGCGGGCTGCCCTTGGGCCGCTTCTATCCGGAGTTGGCCGATTCGATGCTGATCTGCGCCACCGAAATGACGCGCCGCGCCGATATGGACGCGCTGAGCGACGCGCTGCGCCCGCGCCTCGCGGCGGAGGAGATGGCATGATCCGCAAAGTCCGCACGCACCCGTCGCAGAACGAAGCGCTGCTGTTCGAGTGCAGCTCTCCGGGCAAGCGCGCGTGGCAGCTTCCCGAGCTCGATGTGCCAGCGGTGGACGCGGCCGAGGCGCTTGGCGCCGCCAACGTGCGCGGCGAAATCCCCGGCTTCCCCGAAGTGAGCGAGGTCGAGGCCATCCGCCACTTCACCCGCCTCTCGAGTTGGAATTATTCGATCGATCACGGGATGTACCCGCTCGGCTCCTGCACCATGAAATACAACCCGCGCATCAACGAAGTGGTCGCGCGCATGGAGGGCCTGGCCTGGGCGCATCCGTATCAACCCGAATCGCTGGCGCAGGGCGCGATGGAAGTGATGGCGCGCCTGGAATCCGCGCTCGCCGAAATCACCGGCATGGACGCGGTCACGCTGCAGCCCGCCGCCGGCGCGCAGGGCGAGTTGACGGGCATCCTGCTGATTCGCGCGCTGCTCGAAAAGCGCGGCAACCCGCGCCGCAGGATTCTTATCCCCGATTCCGCCCACGGCACCAACCCCGCGAGCGCGGCGATTGCCGGGTACACGGTCGAGAATGTGAAATCGACCGATGCCGGCGTGCTCGATCTCGAAGCGCTGGCCCGCGCGGCCGACGGCGACGTCGCCGCGTTAATGGTGACCAATCCCAATACGCTCGGCGTGTTTGAAGCGAACATCGCACAGGCCGCGGAAATCCTGCACGCCAAAGGCGCCATGCTCTATATGGACGGCGCCAACATGAACGCGCTCGTCGGCATCGCACGCCCAGGCGATTTCGGCGTCGACGTGATGCACCTCAATCTGCATAAGACGTTTTCGACGCCCCACGGCGGCGGTGGTCCCGGCGCCGGTCCCGTGGCCGTGAAGAAGGCGCTCGAACCTTACCTGCCGACGCCGCGTTTGAAACGCGTTCGCGGCAAGTGGGCGTGGGATTTCAAACGCGCGCGCTCCATCGGCCGCGTGCGCGCTTTCTACGGTAATTTCGGCGTGACGGTGCGCGCGCTCGCTTACATCCTGGCGCATGGCGGCCCCGGCTTGCGCAACGCCACGGTGGACGCGGTGCTCAACGCCGTCTACATTCGCAAACGCCTCGAGCCCTTCTTCGACCTGCCGTACCCCTCGCCCAACATGCACGAAGTGGTTTTCAGCGACGACCGCCAGGCCAAGCTCGGCGTGCGCACGGGCGACATCGCCAAGCGCCTGATCGATTACGGCTTCCATCCATACACCGTCAGTTTCCCGATGATCGTGCACGGTGCGTTGATGATCGAACCGACCGAAACTGAAAGCAAGCTGGAGCTGGATCTGTTCATCGACGCCATGATCTCCATCGCCAAGGAAGTCGAGACCGATCCCGAGCTGGTGAAACACGCGCCACATTCGACGCGCACCAGCCGCGTCGATGAGGTCGCCGCTGCCCGCAAGCCCGTGCTCCGATGGAAACCGGCCTGAAGAAAAACCTCGCGCGCGACCTGCTGCTGCTGACCGCGTTCACGCTGGTGCTGCACGCGCCGTTTCTGCGCCAGCCCGTCCAGGGCGACGAAGTCACTTACCTGGATATGGCCGCGCACGTCCTGCAGCATCCGCTGACGCCGCTCAATTATCAATACGTGTTTCAGGGCCGCATGGTGGATGCGAACGGCCATCCGCATCCGCCGCTGAACGCGTACATTCTGGCCGTGGCCTGGCTCGCGCGCGGCCACTTCTCGGTTGTCTTCTTCCATTGCTTCTATCTTCTGTTTACGCTGGCCATCAGCTTCGCCGCGTACGCGCTCGCGGCGCGCTTCACCACGCATCCGCTTTGGGCGGCGCTATTGGTCGCAGCATCGCCGATCGTGCAGGTGAATACCAACACGCTCGCCGGGCCGGAAGCGCCCGCGCTCGCGTTGTTGCTGATCGGCGCCGCCGCGTTTTTTGGACGTTGGTTCTGGCTGGCCGGAATCGCGCTGGCACTCGCCGGCATGACGGCGCTGCAAGCGCTGGCCCTGCCGCCGATTCTCTTGCTCTCTTACTTGATCCAGCGGGAGCGCCCGCCGCGCGCCGCGTGGTGCGCGCTGGCCGCGCCGTTCCTTGCGCTGGGCGGTTGGCAGGCATTGCAATGGGCGCTCACCGGCCGGCTGCCGTTCGCAGTGCTGGCGGGCTATGCGGCGAATCCAGATTTGTCGGGCAAGGCGGTGAAAGCCGCGAGCGCGCTCGCCCTGCTCGCCCACCTCGGCGTTTTGGTCACGCTCGTTCCGCTAGCGTGGCGCAGATTGTGGGGCGTTGCGCCGGGGCTTCTCGCCGCTTATCTCGTGACGGGCTATCCGTGGTGGGAGCGCGCGCTGCTGGTTGTCTTTGTCGCGCTCGGCGTCAACGCGCTCGTCTGGTTGTGGGAGTCGCGCAGCCAACCGGTGCTCGCGGCATGGTGCCTCGTCTATTTCGCGTTCGCCTGCGTGGCCTTCTTCGCCGGCGCCGCGCGCTACCTGCTTCCGCTGGCCGCGCCGATGGTCATCCTCTTCGTGATCCAGTTCCGCGACCGCCCGCGCATCCTGTGGCTCGGGCTCGCGGTGAACGTCGTGCTCGGTCTGAACATCTCCTTCGCCGCCTATGAATTCGCCCGGGTTTACGCCGACGTTCCGCCTCCGCCCGGCCGCACGTTTCTGGTCAATGGCGATTGGGGCTTCCGCTATTACATGGTGGCGAAGGGCGGGCGAGCGCTCGAAGATGTGAGCGTGCCCACGCCCGGCGAATGGATCGTCGCGTCCGATCTTTCGCTCGCCGGCAAGTACGACAGCCTCGCTGAAGAGACCGCGGCGCCGCTGCGATCGATTGATCTACGCGTCCGCACACCGCTGCGCATCGTCGATCGCCACGCCCACACCGGCAACTCTTCCGCGTCGATGGGTCTGTTGCCGTTCTCTTTTTCGAATCGCGCGCTCGACCGCATCACCTATTCGCGCACATCGTCATTCCTAAATGCGCCGGTCAATTGGACGCCGAGCGAGTTCGATGGCCACTTGGTCTACTTTCCCGCGCCACGTGAGGACGCGGCCCTTGCCCTTCGGCAAGGCCCCGGTCACGCACTTGTACCAAGTGTCTACCCGTACCCGGTTGAGAACATCAGAGATCCCATCCATTTGCCGCTCGGCTCCCGCGGCACCCTACACTTCGCGCTCTACGCCCACGGCAGCGGCACCGCCGGATTCCACATCTACAGCAGTTCCGGGGACAGTCCCTTCTCTGAAACCGTGCGGGTTGACGGCGAGTTGTGGGAGCCGCACACACTGCCGGTGTCGGGAATTGGCGAAGCTGTTTTCGCAATCGAGGCTCCGCCCGCCATGCGCGTTGGTTGGGGAGAGATGGTGATCGATTCCGATGAACCCGCGCCGGACGCCGCCGCGCCGCCCGAGTTACTTTCTTACTTACACCTCGGCGACATTCGCACCCGCGCGCAACTTGTGTCCGGTTGGTACGCCATGGAGGATGGCGCATGGCGCTGGATGTCGAATCAGGCCGAAGCCACCCTTCGCCCGCTCCCCAATCGAGCGCAGCAATTCGAATTGCAACTCTTCTTCCCCCCCGATTTCATGGACCGCGCCGGCGCGCCCGTGACTGTCTCCGTGCGCCTAAATGGCAGGCCCTTCACCAGCGCCTTCTATTACGCCCCCGGCGGCCAAACGCTCGCAGCGCCCGTCCCCCCCGAGTTACTAACTCAGCCCGTCACCCGCGTGACCATCCGAGTAAGTCCGTCTATCCGCCCCACCGCCAAAGACCTGCGCACGCTGGGCGCCGTGGTGCAGGGATTGGGATTCGTGCCGGCGCAGTAGGTGGGCTTGATTGCTCCATGGGGGCGCCATATGCTGTGGTTAGGGTTATGGAGACGGACTTTTGAGCAGGCTGCTGATGTGCGGTGTCGTGTCGGCACTGCTTCCACTCGTTCCGGTACCGACGCGCGCGTGCTCGGCTGTTGCTTGCGTGGACCACGGCATTGAAGTGCGCCGAGACTTCGTTGTGGTTGTCAAGCACCAGGGAAGGCCTCTGCAGGGCGCAAGCGTTAAGGTGACGGACTACGCCGCCGCCGTGCGCTTCTCCGGCGTGACCGCTTCGGACGGGGCCATCCACATTGCGGGTCTGCCACCGGGGGACTATTGGATGGACGCCAGCTTGCTGGGAGTCAATGCAGCCTACCACTGTTTCCATGTGGCCGAGAAGACCTCATGGAAGGCGAAGCGGCGGATGACGTATGAGTGGGGCAACTACCCGCAGGCGACGCGCCGGGTCGTGGGCAAGCTGATCGACTCTCAATTTGGCACTGGCGAGAGTCCTTTATTGAACCTCGTCCACAGGGTGAACGTACCGATTCGCGACGCCAAGCTGAAGCTGCGGGATCCGCTAACTGGCAGCGTCTACAGCGCAGTGTCCGATGAGAACGGCGCTTTCGCAATTGAGGACGCTAAGCCGGGAATCTACGTGCTCCATGTTGAAGGGGGCACAAGTGGCCGGGATTACGACGGGACGGACGTGCTGCTCGATCTCAGTCCCAGCGCGACTCGTGACACGCTCATACTGGAGAGAAGAGACGCAGGCGGCGGTAGTTGCGTCGGGACGTCTCTTAGGCTTCTGGATTCCCGCACGTTCCCGAGTCGCTGAATGCCCCCTACCTCACTTCCACCCACTCCGGCATCATCCGCAGCATCCCTCCTTGCATCCACGCGCGGAAGGGAACTCTTCCGAAGACGGCGCGGAGCTTGGTCTCTAGGGCGTCGTCCTGCGAGCGCTTGAACCATAGGTCGAGCAGGCTGCGCTTTCCGGGATAGAGCAGCAGGCCGACTTCTTCCCCTGCGGGGATTCCAGCTTTCTTCTTGAGCAGCGTCACTGCGGTATCGAGGCCGCCTAACTCGTCCACCAGACGGCGCGGTTTCGCTTGCGAACCGAGCCAGACGCGGCCCTGCGCTACTTCTTCGATCTCGGCGTATGGGCGATGGCGCGCGGTCGAGACCTTCGTCACGAACTCGCGATAGCTCTGGTCGATGCCGCGCTGCAGGAGCGCGCGTTGGTCCGCGTTGAGCGGCGCGTAATCGGAATCGATCCCGGCGTTGCGTCCGCGCTCGACCGAGTCCTTCGTGATGCCCAGCTTGTCGTACAGCCCGTGCAGATTCGGCTTGCCGAAGACCACGCCGATCGAGCCGGTTTCGGTTTCGGGATACGCCACAATCGGGTCGCCCGTCATCGCCATGTAATAACCGCCCGAGGCCGCCAGATCCGACATCGAAATAACCAGCGGCTTCTTCTTGCTGGCCAAGCTCATCGCGCGCCACATCTCGTCCGATGCGCTGACTTCGCCGCCGGGCGAATCGATGCGCACCAGGATGCCGCCAACCTGCGAGTCCGCCACGGCATCACGCAGCAGCTTGCCGAATCCGTACGACGTGAGACCATCGCCGCCATCGTCGCTCGGGGCGCCGCGCACGATGTCGCCTTCGGCCACCACCAGCGCGAAATGATTGCGCGGAGTATTGCGCGGCGTGGTCTTCAGGTATTTTGAAAGCGCCAATTTGTTTGGCTCGCCGCCGCGCAACCGGTCGCGCAGTTCGCCCCACATCTGGTCTTCGAAGCGCAGCTCATCCACCAGCCCCGCCTCGACCGCGTCGGGCGCGCTGAACGGCCCCTGGTCGATCAGCATCCGCACTTGCTCCGGCGTCTTCCGCCGCGCGGTCGCGATGCGGTCGACCAGGTTTCCGTACAGATCGTCCACCACCGAGTTGATGACTTCCTTGGTCTCCGCACTCATGTCGGTCCGCGTGAACATGTCGCCGAAGTCTTTGTATTTGCCGTCGTGCTCGACGTCGACCGAAACGCCCAGCTTCTCGAGTGTGTTCTTGAAATAGAAAATCTCCGCGCGCATGCCCTTCAGCATTAGCGGATCTTCCGGACCGAGATAGATGCGGTCGGCCGCGAGCGCCACGTAATACTCGCGCGCCGATGGATTGCGCAGATAGGCGAACACGGGCTTGCCGGATTTGCGAAACTGTTCGACATCGCTGCGGATCTCTTCGAGCTTGGCCCAGCCGACCGACAGGCCTTCGGGTTCCAACACCACGGCCCGTATGCGGCTATCCTGCGCCGCGCGCCGCAGCGACGTCCACACGCTGGCGACCGTCACGGCAGCGCGCGGGCTATCGACAAACGGCATTTCCATCGCGGGCTTTTCCGGAATCTCGCCCTCCAGGCGCATCACCAGCACCGAGTTCGAGGCAACCTCCGGCTGGTGGTCGCGGACCAGAAGGAAGACCAGCACCAGCAGCAGGAATCCGCCCAGAAACACCAGCAGTACGCCGGTGAATAGTCCCAAAAAGAACTTCGACATGGTACTTAGAAAGTAGCACAGCCTTTGCGACGAAGCACACACAAAGAAATGTCGAGATGACTCTCGACACAGCCGGCTGGACAGCCGGCGCCACGGTGGGCGGATTACGCGGGACCTTCGGGCGGCAGATTCGTTTCAATTGAAAAACCGCTCCCTCTGGTCGCGGCTCCGATTGGGCTTGGGGCGATACGCCTCAGACGATAGGCGTCACACGGTTGGAGCGCTAATCCTGCGGCCCGAGCAATTGGGTATATACATCCCAGGTTTCGCGGACGGCTTTATCCCAACTGAAAGTCTGCACGCGCGCCCTGCCGCGGCGTACCAGGTCTTCGCGCAGGTCACTGTCGCGAGTAAGTCGGCCCAAGGCGGCGGCCAATGCCGCGGTGTCTTCGGGATCTACAAGCAACGCGGCATCGCCCGCCACTTCGGGCAGCGCGGAGCGGAGCGAGGTCACGATGGGGGTGCCGGCGGCCATCGCCTCCAGCAGCGGCATGCCGAAGCCTTCGTCGAGCGAGGGGAAAGCGAAGACCGAGGCGCGCGCGTACCAACGGCCAAGTTCGGCCGGCGTCACGTAGCCCGGCATTTCGATGCGGGCGCGCGCCGGGCTGCGCGCGATGCGGTCGAGAATCGCCGCCGCGCCGAAACCGGCGGAGCCGGCCAGCACGAGGCGCCAGGGCTCGTCGAGCGATTCGAACGCCTCGACGAGACGCGCGACGTTCTTGCGCGATTGGAGCGCGCCGACGTGCAGGATCACCGGTTCGCGTGCGACGTTCGGGAAATCGAGCGGACGCGCGCCGTGATGCACCACGCGCACGCGCGCTTCGGGCACGCCGAGCAGCCCGACCACTTGCCGCCGGGTGAATTCGGAAACGGCGATGATCGCGTCGGCGCGTTGCGCCGCGTCGCGCGCCTGGGCGGTGAAACGGGCGCGAAATTCCGGCGTCGAATAATCGCCCGTCATCACGAACAGATCGTGAAAGGTGACCACTGCCGCGCGCAGGCGCATGGCCGGCAGCCGCTGATTCAGACCGTGAAAGAGCGCCGCGCCGCGCGGACCGAACGGCCAGAGGAGCAAACGCCGCCGCGCGTTCGACCGCGCCGCCAGGCCGGCGGCGCGAAAGAAACGGTGCGGACGCAGCCAGTACTCGAACCGCGCCTCCGGCCGCAGGCGAGCCAGCCCGTCCAGCATTTCGCGGGAATACACGCCGACCCCGCTTAGTTCTTCGCCTATTGCGTAAGTGGCATCGAGCGCGATTCTCAACTCAGTCTGTATTCTTTCATCTTTCGATACAGAGTGGTGCGGCCCATGCCGAGCAGGCGCGCGGTCTTGCCGCGTTCGCCGTGGGTCTCGGCCAGGGCGCGTTCGATGGCGGTCTTCTCGCTTTCCTGGATGCTGAACACGGGCGACTTCGGATGCACCATGAATTCGCAGCCGGGTTCGTCCTGGTCCGCAACGGCGACCGCGGCCGAGAGCCGCTCCAACTCGGTCGAACGGCCGTGATTCGCGAGCGCGGAAGGCAGCGCGGCCTCGGGATGATTCTCGGAATGCATCGCGGCCATGCGGTCGATCGAGTTTTTCAACTCGCGTACGTTGCCGGGCCAGTCGTAGTCGAGCAGCCGGGCGCATAGGTCGGGGTCGGGATCGAACCAAGGAAGGCCGGCGGCGTGGGCGCTTTCGAGAAAGTACTCGACAAGCATCGGGATGTCGGCCTTGCGCTCGCGCAGCGTCGGCAGCCGCACCGTGAACACGTTGAGCCGGAAATAGAGGTCCTCGCGGAAGCGGCCCTTGGCGATTTCCGCTTTCAGGTCGCGATGCGTGGCGGCGATGATGCGCAGGTCGACGCTGCGCCATTTGAGCGCGCCCACGGCGCGGAACTGGCGTTCCTGAATCAACCGCAGAAGTTTGACCTGCATTTCGAGCGGCAGGTCGCCGATCTCATCGAAAAACGCCGTGCCTCCGTCGGCCATCTCGACCAACCCGCGCTTGCTCTCCTGCGCGCCGCTGAAGGAGCCCTTCACGTGGCCGAACAGGTCGCTTTCGACCAGCGTGCCCACCAGCGAGCCGCAATCGATCGGGACGAACTGGCCGCGCGGGTTGGCGTCGTGGACGGCGCGCGCCACCACTTCCTTTCCCGTGCCGCTTTCACCCAGCAGCAGCACAGGCAGGCGGTTGCGCGAGGCCTTCTCGATCATGCGGCGAAGAGCGTCGATGGCGGGCGTCTCGCCCACCAGGCCATGGGCTGCGTCCGGCAAGGTGCGATTCATAGAGTCGCTTCTCTCGCCCCGCGAGGATTGGGAGGCTCGCGGGGTGCTACTCGGAATCTAGTCGCACCACGAAGCCGTTATTCTCACCGGTTTCGTCGCGAATGCGCGCGGCCAGAGCGGCGGCGCCGTCGATGGTCGCTTCCGCGCCCACTACCACGCGCCACAGGTCTGGGCTGTCCGCCCTCGACACCACGCGCGCCTCGCCGTAGCGGGCGGCCATCGTTTCGCGTAGCCGGTCCGCGTTGTCCCGGTTGCGAAATGCGCCCACCTGCACGGCGAAGACGCCCGGCTCGACGGTCTCCGGCAGGCGGATCACCTCCAGCCGCACCGGGCCCACGCCCGGACCGAGCAGGTCGATCGCGCGCGCCGCAGCGTGGGACAAGTCTATTATCCGCCCGTCGACGAACGGTCCGCGATCGATGATGCGCACGTCCACCGATTTGGAGTTGGCCATGTTCACCACGCGCACCCAGGTGTTGAACGGCAGCGTGCGGTGCGCCGCCACCAGTGTTTCCATATCGTAGATCTCGCCGTCGGCTGCCTGACGCCCGTGGTAGGGATGGCCGTACCAACTGGCGAGGCCCGTTTCGGTATCGCCGACCATGGGAGCGCGCGCCGGCGGGGCAGGCGTTCGCCCGGTCCGCTTCTTGTGGGCGCACCCGCCCAGCACCAGGGCGGCGAGCAACACCGCCAGGAGCCCGATCCGGGACCTGCGCCGGCTGGCTGTCATCGGTGGAAGAGCAAACGGCATTTTGCGGGAACGGCGTGCGCGCCCGAAGGCGCCCGCAACACCACACCAGGGTAGCCCAAATCGCGTGCACCAGCGGGCTCTGCGGCGTAACTCTGCGGCGTAACGGTTCTCGATCAGGAAGACGGGCAAGCTCAAGCATGCCCCACCACCGATCGAAGAGATTCGAACCGGCGTGAGTCATTCATGCCGTGATCGCCGCTACTCATGTGAGAGGTCGGGTCGATGAAGTCGTCTATCGTCATCTGGTACTGCGGCGTCGCACATGGCGAGATCGTCGACCGGGTGGATTTCACTTACCCGGCCGGCGCATCGACCAGCGCGGCGTGCGCGGAGGCGGCGCTGACGGTGAACGGCGTGCCCGCTCCGGCGGCGAACCAGGAGGTGCCGCGATACGTACCTGGATACCGGGGAAAATGCCGCGCAGCACCCACCGAACAACGGGCGCGACTAGGAGCAACTTAGAGACAATCGCTGATGGCGGTGGCTCGCCGGCGCGTTCCGCGTTAGCGGCATATTCCGCGGGAGGGCCGCTGTCATCGGTTACACAACCGGATATGATAATGTATACCAGCCGGCCTAAATGGACCAGAGTATCGAGACAGGGCCTGCCGCCGACGGCGACATTACCCGGTTGTTGCGCCAGTGGAGCGACGGGCGCGACGACGCTTTTCGCGAGTTACTGCCCCTCGCTTATAACCGCCTGCGGCGAATCGCGACCACCCGCATGCGGTGCGAGAGGCCGGATCACACGCTGCAGCCGACCGCGCTGGTTGGCGAACTCTACTTACGGCTGGCCGGAGCGAAGCTGGGGAACTGGGAGGATCGGGAGCACTTCTATGCGTTCTGCGCGCGGGCGATGCGGTGGATTCTCACCGACCATGCCCGGGCGCGCGCGAGTGGGAAACGCGGCGTCGAGTTGCTGCTGCCGCTGACGGAGGATATCCGATGGCTCGGCGAGCGCGCGGAAGATACCTTCGATCTGGATCGGGCGCTGTCGCGCCTGGAAGAAGTCGATTCCCGCAAGACG
This sequence comes from Bryobacterales bacterium, assembly GCA_003157745.1. GTDB lineage: Bacteria > Acidobacteriota > Terriglobia > Bryobacterales > Bryobacteraceae > Bog-375. The sequence goes on from PMKM01000142.1 coordinate 67,419, forward strand.
AGGATTATCGAGTTGCGCGTCTACCTGGGCTGCACGGCCGACGAGACGGCCCGGATTCTCAACCTTTCCAAGGCCACCGTGGACCGGGATATGAGGCTGGCTTGCGCCTGGCTTTGCCGCGAGCTGCGGCCCGGCGAGTGACGCGTCCACATCCGCGGCGGAGAATGCCGACCGATGGGAGGGCACCGAGATGGATCCACTCTGGCAGCGCGTAGAGGAGCTGTTTCACTCCGCGCTCGAGCGGCCCGAGGACGAGCGCGAGAGCTGGCTCGCTTCGCAGACCGGGTTCGATCCCGCGGTTCGCGACGAGGTGCGGTCGCTTCTCGCCGCGGACCGCAGGAATGGCGAACTCGGCGCGCGGGCGGCGGCCATCGATCCCGCGATCGGGCCGCCGCCCTCCAGCCGCCGTTTTGGCGTATGGGAGACGGGCGAACTACTCGGGCGCGGCGGCATGGGCGAGGTCTACCTGGCGCGGCGCGCCGATGGGCAGCACGCGCAGCGCGCGGCACTCAAGGTGATGGCGCGCAGCCTGCTCTCGGCCGATTCGATGGACCGCTTCCGCCGGGAGCGCGATATCCTGGCGCAACTCGAGCTGCCGAACGTGGCGCGCCTGCTCGATGGCGGCGTGGGCGATACGGGCGAACCGTACCTGGTGATGGAGTATGTGGACGGCGAGCGGCTCGACCATTATTGCGAACGGCACAGGCTGCCGCTCGAAGCGCGCCTGCGGCTGTTCCTCACCCTCTGCGCGGCGGTGGAGGGCGCGCACCGCAACCTGATTCTGCACCGCGATATCAAACCGGCCAACGTTCTGGTGACCGGGGACGGCACACTGAAGCTGGTGGATTTCGGCGCGGCGCGGCGGATGGACACCGGTTCGCTCGAAACGATAGCGCCGATGACGCCATCCTTCGCCAGTCCGGAACAGTTGCGCGGCGAGCCGGTGACCACGTTGAGCGACGTCTACGGTCTGGGGATGACGCTCTACCAACTGGTGAGCGGGACGCTGCCGTTCGGTCACGGAAGCAAGAGTGCGTACGAGACCGTGCAGCAGGCCGTCGCGGGTTCCACGGTTGCGCCCAGCGCGGCACCCGGCTTGGATGAGGCCCGGCGGCGCGGGTTGCGCGGCGATCTGGACAACATCGTTCTCAAGGCGATTGCGCCGGAGCCGGCGCGGCGCTACGCATCGGTCGAAAAGCTGGCCGAGGACGTCGAGCGCCATCTGCACCGGCAGCCAGTGCATGCGCGGGCCGGCAACTGGGCATATCGGGCGGAACGATTCGTCGCCCGCCATCGCCTCCCGGTCGCCCTTTGCACTCTTTTGGTGTTGACGGTGGCCGCGGCGGGCGTGGGGCTGGCCGTGCAGTCGCGGCAGGCGCGCCTCGAGGCGGAACGCAGCCGCCGCCTGGCCGATTTCCTCACCCACGTGATGGGCCTGGGGTTCGACCGGGATTCCGGCCCGTTTCGATCCGAGGGGGCGTCGGCGCGCGTGATCGACGTAATCCGCTACGCCGCCGACCGGCTGCCAATCGAGATGGCGGGCCAACCGGAAATGGAAGCGCGCATGCGCGCCAATATCGGGCACGTGCTCGAGGAACTGGGCGATACGGCGGCAGCCGATGCCAACCTGCGCCGAGGGTTGGCATTGGTCGACGCCCGGCGTAACCCGGCGCTGGCGGCGGAACTGACCGGCTACCTGGCACGCAAGAGCTTTTTAGAGGGTGGCGACGAATCCGCCGCACGCGGCTTCCGTGAAGCCCTGCGACTGGCCGATGCGGCGCACGGCGCGATGCCGGCGGTGGCGGAAGGCGTGCTGGTGTTGAACGCGTCGACCATGGCGTCTTCGCCCGCCGAAGCCGCGGCATTTCTCGAACGCGAGTTGCGGCTCGGCCGCCAGGTCGGCGAAGCCAGCCCGCTCTACGCGGCGGCGCTATTCGATCAAGGCGACCAGACCTTTGATCGCGGGCAAGCCGAAGAAGGGTTGCGCGAGATGCGCCGTGCGCTGTCGATGATGGACGCGATCCAGCCACTGCCGCTCGAGGACTGCGAACTGCGCTATGTGCTCGCCCGGAAGGAAATGAGGCACGGGAACCTGCGGGAAGCCAGACGGCTTGTCGAGCAATCCATGCCGGGCCTGGAGCGGGCTCTACTGCCGGGCGAGGCTCATCTGATGTGGGCCCGGATCACAGGGCTGGATTTGCTGATCCGCGAGGGCCGTTTCCAGGAGGCCGTGGCGCCGCTCGACGCTTTCATCGCCGAACTTTCGCGGCTGCGGCCCAAGGACCGCCAGTTGCTCGCCTACGCGCTCCTGTTGCGCGGCCAGGCCCTCTGCCAGGGCCGCCCCGGCTGCGCGAAGTAGTCGCTACGCTTCGTGTCCCGGATGACACGAGTGTTAGCGTTGACACTCGTTTGCGTGGGCGACACAGTAGAAAGTGAGCCGCATTGCCGCGAATTCGCCGTGGCGCGCCAATTGCTTCATTCCGGTTGTCACGGTCGGCGACCAATTTGCGACTGAGGACATGGCGGGTTTCGGACCGTCGCTTCGATTGGCGCTGGTTCGGAAAAACACGGAGGGAACGCCAAGGTGTGCCACCGCCAGAGGATAATGGAGAATCTTCGGATGATGAGGCCCGGAAGGAAGAAAACACTCCTGATCGGCGGCGCCGTCTCGGTGCTGGCCATCGCGATATACGCGGCGGGCGTGCTGTGGCGAGCCTCGCGCGCCAGTACGGAATCCGCTCGCGAACTCCAGGCGGCGTCGGAAATCCGCTTCACCACGGCGCGGCTCGATCGGCCGCCGGCAGGCGGTTTCGAGTGGTTCTCGACGCCCGCCGTCTTCGCCGATGCGGTCCCGTTTCGCGATGCGCTGTACCTCTGCGGCCCGGCCGGACTCTTTGAATACGACGCACAGGGCGCGCTCAAGCGGCGTTTCCGGCCGGGCCTGGAACTGCCTCCCGCGCCGCTGGGGACGTTGGCGGTGGGCACCGGCAGCGGGCAGCCGGAGTTGTACATCACAACCGCGGGCGAGGGCCTAGTCATTCTCGGGCGTGGCGGCTTCCGGCAGATCCGTCCCGTCGACCCGGCCTACAGGAAGCTTACCGCCGTCTTACCGCTCTCCACCGGCCAGGTGCTGCTCGGCACCGAAAAGGACGGCGTGATCGTCTACGATGGCAAGCGAATCGGCCTGTTCCATCCGTCGCTCGCCAAGCTCAACGTCACTTCCCTGGCCGGCGATTACGCGGACCTATGGGTGGGCACCATCGATCGCGGCGTCCTCCACTTTCATGCCGGACAGTTGGACGCCTTCGGCTCCAGCGACGGATTGCCCGATCCGCAGGTGCTCTCGCTGGCCGTGGATGGCGGCCGCGCGTTTGCCGGAACGCCGGTGGGCGTAGCGGAATTCGATGGCGGAAAATACGTCCGAACGCTGGCTGCCGGCACCTTCGCGCGCACTCTGTTCGTTCGCGGCGATACGCTCCTGGTCGGCACCCTCGAGCAGGGAGTAGTGCCGGTTCCCTTACACACCGCCGCCGCGCGCCCGCTGGTCCGCCAGCCGGAGTTGCCCGCGGTGCGCATCGAACGCATTTTCCAGATGGGTGCGAATCTGTACGCCGTGGCGCGCGATGGCGTTTACTCGCTCGGCACGGATGGAAGCGCGTGGCAGCCCATGCTGCAATCGGGGACCGCTCTGCTGGCCGACGCGCACGTATCGGCGCTGGCGGCGGACGCGGCCGGACGGTTGTGGGTCGGCTACTTCGACCGCGGCCTCGACGTGATCGATTCCGGCTTTGCCCACGCGACCCACATCGAAAACGACGCCGTATTCTGCGTCAACCGAATCGCGCTTGACCGCCAGGGCCGGCGCACCGCGGTGGCCACCGCCAACGGCCTGGTGCTGTTCGATGCCGCGGCCAGACCGCGCCAGACGCTCACGCGCCGCGACGGCCTGATTGCCAATCACGTCACCGATGTCGAACTGCGCGACGATGGCATGCTGATCGCCACGCCGGCTGGGCTTACCATCGTCGATTCGACCGGAACCCGCAGCCTGAACGCGTTTCACGGCCTGGTCAACAACCACGTGTACGCGATCGCATCCGAAGGGCCGACGATTCTCGCCGGCACGTTGGGCGGTTTGTCCATTTTCGAAAACGGCGTGGTGAAGGCTTCCTACACCACGTCCAATTCGCGGCTGAAGCATCACTGGATCACGGCGCTCGCCCGCGTCGGCGACGAGTGGTTCGCAGGCACTTACGGCGCCGGCATCGAGCGGCTGGACTCGACGGGGCAATGGCGCAGCTTCCCGGATGCGAACGACGCCGGCGTGATCAATCCGAACGCCATGCTGGTCACCGAAAACCGCGTTTATGCCGGCACGCTCGACCACGGCCTCTACGCCTACGACCGCCGCGGCGGGCGCTGGACGCCGGTCTCGAACGGCTTGCCCTCGCGCAACGTGACGGCGCTGGCCGCGCGCGACGGCTACATACATATAGGTACGGATAACGGATTGGTCCGCATTCCGGAACGGAATCTGGAGAACCGATGAGAGCCTTTGTGAAATTATGCGTGCCGCTGATGACGGCTTGCGCGCTGGCGCGTGGCGATGCGGGCGTGTTGATCGCGAACGGCCACGACCGGCCGGACGCGGCCATTCTCTCGCTGGCCGAAATGGAGATCGACGTTCGCATCGATAACGGCGATGCCCACGTCTCCATCCGACAGATCTTCGCCAACCATTCGGCCCACGTGTCGGAGGGGACCTATGTTTTCGCGCTGCCGGCGCGCGCCATCGTTTCCGATTTTGCCGTTTGGGACGACGTCACGCGCATCCCCGGCGTGATTATGGAGCGGCGCCGCGCGGGCGACGTCTATAACGATCTCAAATGGCAGTCGATCGATCCCGGCTTGCTGCAGGTCGGCGAGGGCGGCGCCGACGAAGCGCGCCGCGCGACCGAGTTCCGCGCCCAGATCGTGCCCATTCCAACCGGCGGCACCAAGCGCCTGGAGATCGAATACCACGAGCGCATCCCGGTCGAAAACCTGCTGTCGCATTTCGCCATTCCGTTGCGGCCGGACGCGTACCAGGCGCAGCAGGCGGGCAAGCTGAAAATCGCCTTCGAGCTGCGCTCGCAACACGCACTGAAAGATTTTCAGATCGCCGGCAAACTCTATCCGCTGCAAATCGGCGAGCGCAACGCCCACTTGGTGCGCGCGAGCTTCACCGCCGCCAATTTCAAAATGGACCAGGACTTCGCGGTCGATTACCGGCTGGATAACAGCCGCACCAACACGCTCGAAGTCGTCACGTACCGGAATCCCGCGCCGCCCGCGCCATCGCCCGTCGATGCGCCCGTAAAGGCCACCGGCCCGCAGCCCGGTTTCTTCCAGGCGTCGGCGCTGCTGGCGCCCTCTGCCACCGCTTCCGAGGCGGCGAGCAAACCGAAGACCGTGATCGCGCTCTTCGACGCCTCGCTTTCCATGCAGTGGGAAAAACTGGATCGCGAGTTTCAGGCGCTCGAGGGATTGCTGCACGCGCTCAAACCGGCGGACACTTTCAACGTGCTCCTATTCAACACGCACACGGCGGCGTTCGCGCCGGCGCCCGTGGCCGCCAACGCCGACGCGATTGAAAAAGCCTTCGCATTCGTGCGGCAGAGTTCGCTGCGCGGCGCGACCAACCTCGAAGAGGCGCTGCAGGCCGGCTTGGCGCAGGCCGCTTCGGCGAAGAGCGAGTCGTACGTGGTGCTGCTATCGGACGCCGGCGCCACCGAGGGCGCGCTGCAGGACGGAAAACTGGCGGCCATCTACGCGGCGGCGTGGAAGAAGATTCCCGAGCGCCAGCGCCCGCGCACCTTCGTTCTCGGTATTGGCGACGACGCCAATCTGCCGCTGGTCAAAATGCTGGCGAGCAACGATGGAGTGTGGGAGCAGGTGCGCTCCACCGAGCCGATCGAGTTCAAGCTCAACGCGTTTCTTTCCAAGTTGGGCCGGCGCCCGGTGGAGGGCCTGCGGCTGACTGCCGAGCCGAAGGCGAATTTCGATTTCGTCTATCCGCTCGAAGAGAGCTGGTTCGGCGGAGCCCTGGCTGCCTGGGTCGGCGAGTATCGCAAGGCTGCGCATCATGCCACGTTTACCGCCGCCGGGTTCGATGGGGGCAAGCCGCTTCACATGACCGCAACCGCCGATCTGCCGGAACAGAACCTCGAACATGCGGATTTGCCGCGCACGTGGGCCAAGGCGCGCGTGGACGCGTTGCTCGCCAAGATCGAGCGCGATGGCGAGGACCGCGCCAGCGTCGATGAGATCATCCGCCTGGCGCGGCAATACAAATTCGTCACGCCGTATACTTCGTTCCTCGCCGCGCCGCGCTCCTTGCTGCGGCCGCGCGTGATCCGCCCCGGCGACCCGGTGCTGCGCGTCAGGACCGATCCCGATATCGCCTCCGTGGTGGCGCTGTTTCCGTTCGGTCTGGTGAAGGAACTGCGATTCTTGAAAGAAGAAGACATCTGGCAGACGCGCTTTCTCGCGCCAGCCGACATGGCCGACGGCTCTTACCAGGTGAGACTGGTGCTGCGCGACCGCGCCGGCCACACCTATCGCGAGGCAAAGACGTTCGTGATCGCGAGTAAGCCGCCGGTGGTGCGGGCGAAGCTCGCTAAGTTCCGCTACCGGCCGGGCGAGACTATCGAGATGCAGGTAAGTGCCTCGCAAAACACACGCACTGTCATGGCGCGGCTGTATGGCGCGGCGCCGGTCCATCTTTATTGGAATCCCGGTGAAGAGACCAACACGGGTAAGATCGTCGTTCCCGCGACTTTGCCCGCCGGTAAGTACAATTTGACGATTACCGCGGAAGATTTCGCGCATAACATCGGAACCCAGGAGGTGGCCCTTGAAGTGGTGCCATAGTTCGCGCCTATTGGTTTGCTCCGGACTGCTTGGCGCAGCCGTCCTGCTCTTTCATGCACCATTGCGCGCGGAAATGAGCGCCTGGCTGAAGTACGTCGAAGCTAAGTCGATCCAGGATGCCTTCTTCCGTAGCTCCGCTTGGCCTAATGGCGCGGTGCGCGTGCGCAGGCCTCCGGCCGAGACACGCCCTGCATTGACCGGCCTGATTACCGTCGCGCCCGGCAATGCCGAACTATATCGTCTGCGCGCTGGTGAAGCGGAATTGCAGTTGGATTTCGCCGCCGCGGAAGCCGACTGGCAAAAGTACGCGCAGTCCCTGCCCGATCCCGCCGACGGGCAACTCGCCCTGGCGCAGTTCTATCACCGACGTTTGCAGCCCGGCGATGAGATGACCGCGTTACGCGCCGCCGCGCAAGCTCCGTCACCGGCGGCCGAGCGTCTTACTCCCGCCGCCAGCCAACGTAGCTGGCGCACCTTCGGGCAAATGCTCGACTTAATTCGGACTCAGCAGTTATCAGCCGACTTAGTCGACCGGACTTACCGCGATTGGATGGCGCGCTACCCAAAGGAAGCGGAGCCGTACACGCGGTACTTCGACTACCTTCGCGACCACCGCCAGTTCGACGACGCCGAACGGCAGATAGCCACTTATCAACAGGCTTTTCCGGACGATAAGATCTATCCGTTCACCGCTCGCGCCGATCTCGAATTGCACCGCGGCAACACGACCCAGGCGCTCGCTCTTTATGAACGCGAGTTTCAGCCGCTCTGGGACGCGAGCCTGATCGAATCCTATCTCGACACGCTCGCCAAGGCGGGACGGCTTCGTTCGCATCTCGCCGAAACGCGCGCCGCCGTACAGAAGAACCCCGGCGATCTCCGTTCGGTCGCGAAGCTCTTCTTCTGCCTGCGAAAGTTGGGCAACCAGCCCGCGGCCCGGCGCGCATTGGTCGAATTCCGGCTCGCCAAGGAAGCTCGCCACGCAACCTGGACCGCCGACGAACTCATCACGCTCGCCCGCCTGTTCGATCGGGCGCAGGACGCGAACGAATCCATCCGCCATTACTACGCGCTGTACAGCCTGCCCGGCGCGCCCGCGGCCGCCCGCGAAGAGGCGCTGGCCGGCATTGCGAATGTGTTGCTCGCTTCGCCCGAAGCGCCCATCCGTTTCGGCGCGGGCGACCTGTCGCTCTATCGCGACATCGCGACCATGGACCCGTATCCCGGGTACCTCAACGGCGTCCTCTCGCTGCTGCTGAATTCCGAATCGCCGAGTACGAGCCTGGCCGAACAGGAGAAAGGCGCGGTTTCCTATTTCCATCGCGCACGCGCTTCCGAATTGGTCGGCTTGTTCGACCGCCAGTTTCCCCAGTCGGCCGAGCGGCCCGCGCTGCATGCGCGGCTGATCGAAGCCTGCGCGATCTATGGCGAGAGCGATGGCGTGGTTCGCCACGGTCGCGAATTTCTGACTGCATTTCCATCCGCGCCGCAGCGCACCTCGGTGGCATTGACGATGGCCGATGCGTACGCGCGCAAGGCGCAACCGCGCGAAGAGTTCGCGCTCTACGACTCGCTCTTGAAGGAACTCGCCGCGCAGGCGGACGGTGTGCCGCTCGGTGCTGCCGCCGCGGCACCCGAAGCGCCGGCGGAAAACGAGCAGGAGGGCGGTAAGCCCGCGCGTCAACCGGACCCCTCCAACGCCGCGCGCTCGCCCGAGTATGCGCGCGTACTCGACCGCTACATCTCGCGCCTGGTCTCAATGGATCGTGTGATGGACGCGCTGGCCGTGTGCCGCGGCGAGATCGTGCGCAATCCGGACGATCCGGGGCTCTACGAACGCCTGGCCGCGTTTCTCGATCAGAACAAGCTGGGTGCGCAAGTGGAAGCGGTGTACCGCAAGGCCATGGAGCGTTTTCCCGACACCTCCTGGACGCACAAACTGGCGCGCTGGTATCTGCGCCGCGAGCGCCGCGCCGATTTCGAGAAGCTGACCACCGCGGTCGTCAAGATGTTCTCCGGCACCGATCTGGATAAGTACTTTGAGGAACTGGTCAACTCCTCCGCCGTCGGCCCCGCCGCGTACCGGCAGGTCAACTTATTCGCGCATCAACGCTTCCCGAACAACTTACAATTCGTCCGCAACCTGCTCGATGCGTACTCGCGCAAAGAGACCGTCGACCGCGCCGCGTATCGCGAGTTGCTCCGCCAGAACTGGTTCTACGACGACACCCTCCGTCAGACCTTCCTGTCTAACTATAGCGGCGAAGAACAGAAGGAGGCCGATGCCTTGCGCACACAGGCGGGCGACACGGCGAAACTGGCGGCCGCCAATCCTTGGGGCACCCGGCTGGTGGCAGAGATGGCGGCTTGGCGGTCGCACTTCGAAGACGCCGCACCGGCCTTCGAAGCGCTGGCCGCGCAGTTCCCTGGCGATGCATCCATCGCTCTGCGCGCCGCGGCCGTCGATCGCTCGCTCGCCGCGTATCGGCCCGAGTACGCGGCGAAAGCCGTGGCTCTGGTCGAGAACGCCATTAAGTACGATCCCGGCAATCACGCCGCGCTGACCGAGGCCGGCGAGATCTACGCGGATCGGGAACGCTATGCGCAAGCCGGCCCGTTCTGGAATCGCATCCCGCAAACCGAACCCGGCAATGCGGACGGCTATCTCGAAGCCGCCACCGTGTTCTGGGACTACTTCCAGTTTGACGATGCGCTGCGTTTGCTCGCCGAGGGGCGCCAGAAGCTCTCCGATCCCGCGCTGTTCGCTTACCAGGCGGGCGCGATCTACGAGAACAAGGGCGAATTCGATCGCGCCATCGAAGAGTACGTCAAGGGCGCACTCGCAAACAGTGACGCCACCGCCGACGCCGCTTCGCCCGCTCACTCGCGCCTGCTGCGGCTCGCACGCCGGCAAGCGATGCGGCCGATTATCGAGGCGCGCTCCCTCGCCCTGGTTTCCGGCGCCAATCCCAGCCGCGCGGCAGTGGCGTTGCGGCTGGCGATTCTGGAAGAGGAGAACCGCAGAGACGATTCGGGCGCACTGCTTCTGACTCTGGCGCACTCCACCGCTTCGTCCGAGTTGCTGGACGATGTGAGCGCCGCCGCCGCGCGCCTCGGCTTCGACAATGTTCGCCAATCGGTGCTCGAGCGCCAGATCGCCCTGGCCACCGACGATGTCGAGCATATTCGCCTGCGTCTGGCGTTGGCCCACTATTACGAGAGCAAGCCCGACCTCGCAGCGGCGCGCGCCGTAATCGAAGACGTTCTGCGCGCCAACCCAACCACCCTCGGCGTGGTGCGCGCCGCCACGGATTTCTACTGGCGCAACCATTTGCCCGAACAGGCCGTCGATACGCTGGTCGCCGCCGCGCGCACGTCGAACCCGGCATTCAAGAAGCAGTTCACCTTCGAGGCCGCCCAGAAGGCCGCCAACTCCGCCAAGTATGCGCGTGCGCGCGATCTGCTCGGCGAACTGCTCGCGACCGAACCGTTCAATGCCGACTACCTGGCAGCCGTCGCGGCCACCTATGCGCGCGCCGGCGAGTACGCGCAGCTTCGCGATTTCTATGCCGCCAGGATTGCCGAGATGAGCAATGCGCCCATCCCCGCCGTCGAGCGCAATCAGCGCGTGGCCGGTTTGCGGCGCGGCCTGATTCCCGCGCTCGAGCACCTCACCGAATACTCGGCGGCCGTCGATCAGTACATCGAAATCGTCAACCGCTTCCCGGAAGACGAGGACCTGGTGAAGGACGCGGCGCTGTTCGCGATCCGGCACGGGCTGCAGGCGAAGCTGGCCGCGTATTACACCAAGGCCTCCGCCGAATCTCCCAAGGACGTGCGCCTGCACGTCGTACTGGCGCGGTTCGCGACGCAGTTCGAGGATTATCCGGCGGCCGTTGCGGCTTACGATCGCGCCATCGCGGTGCGTCCGGACCGGCTGGAGCTGCGCATCGCACAGGCGCAATTGGAGGAGAGACTGACTCGTTTCGATCAGGCGATCGAGGCTTATCGGAAGCTGTACGCGCTGAGTTACCACGATCCGCAATGGCTGCTGAAGGTGGCCGAACTGATGGCTCGCGAGCGGCGCCCGGCGGAAGCCGTGAAGGCCGTCGAAGACGCCATGATCGAAGGCCGGCCCGCCAAGCCGGAGCTGTTCTTCGATGCCGCGGCAACGCTCGAGAACTTGGGGCTGCTGCAGGAGGCCGCGACCTACGCCGCGCGTGGCGTCGATATGGCCGGAGCGCGGCTCCTGATCGACCAGGGAGATGCCAAGCTGTACGCGCGGTTGATGACCCGCTTGCGCAAGCACGACGAGGCTTACCGGCGCATCTATTCGGCCGCGCAGGCCGGCCTGAAGCTGCCGCAACGCGAGGCCGTGCCGCAGATGGCCGATCAGGCGCTGCGCCAGATCGGGCAGACCGCCAACACGTACTTCACGCCCGAAGAGAAGGTTTCGCTCGCCGCTTACCTCGATAAGGCGCGTGCCACGGCGGGCAATCCGGCGGGCTGGAACGACAGCCTGCTCGCACTGGTGCAAGCCGCGGGATTGAAGGAGCGCGAGGTCCGTTGGCGGAGCGATCTGCTGCTGGCCGCGCCCGATGCGCCGTCCGCCCAGGCGCACCTGTCGCGGATCACGGAACTTCAGAAATCCAGAATGCAATTCGCCGAATTGGGTTCTCTGCTGGAACGCTACTGGCGCGCCAAGAGCGATCGCATGACCCAACTCGATCTGCTCGGCCAGGCTGCCCGGGCCTATGCGACCGCGGGAGACACCGATAGCGAGTTTCGCGTGCTGGCGCAGACTGGCGGCAGCATCGATCTCGCGCGCTACCTGAGTCTGTTGAAAAAACGCGATCCGGACGGCCGGCTGAAGTTGTCGGCCACCCCGGCCGGCATGCAAGTTGCTATCGACTCGGGCGACGCGTCGTTCGCGCGCGCCGCCGTCTCGCTCGGCGGCGCCAGGCTTACGCCAGTGTGGGCGCGCGCTTACCTCGGCCTGGTGGGCCTCTATTACCGCGACCCTGCCGCCGAAGTGAACGACGCATTCGGCGCCCTGCTCGGCGGCGGCACGATCGGCGAGCGCCTCGGCAAACGCGTCGATCGCAACCAACAGTTGGCCGGTGAGCGGTGGTTCTATTTCGGCTCGCGCTACGGCGAGTATCTCGGCCTCACCAATCGCGAGGGCGCGGAAGACTATTTGCCCGCCATGTTGGAAGCGGCGCCCGCGCACGCCGCCGCGTACTTTGGGCTGGCGCAATCCTACGAAGAGCTGGGGCAACACGGCCGCGCCGTCGCCGAATACGAAAACGGTCTTCAATTCGATCCCGATTCCGGGTCCGCGCGCGCCTCGATCGCGGACGTTCTCTGGCGCCAGGACAAGCGGGACGATTCGATCGCGCAGACCAAACTGGCGCTCGAAGCATTCCGCCGTCAGGTAAACTCAGGCCGCGTGCCGCCCGAGTTCTGGCATGATACCGAACGCACCCTCACCGCCATCGGCCAACGCAAGATTCTCGCCGCCGTGCGTTCGCAGGCCGACCGGCTGCTGCACGATTACATCCGCATCAACGGCGCTTATCAGGCGGGGCCATTGCTGCGCGGCGCGCTGACCGCGGCGGGCAATCCGGAAGCCGGCGTGAGCTGGATTCTGGATCTGTCGCACGCGGCGCGAACGCCGGCCGAATCCGCCTACTTCCTTTCGCAAATCGTCTCTTCCTCGATTCCCGACGATCAGCGGGAGCCCGTGTTCCGCCGCATCGTCGAGATTGCGGAAGCCGAGATGCTGCAAAGCGCCGGCGATGCACGCGTCAGCGCCCAGGCGGAACTGAATCGGCATCGCATCGAGCTGCTGCAATATCTGATCGAGCACCGCCGCTCGGACCGCGCCCGCACGTTGCTGGCTGCCATTAAGGATCCGCCGGCCGATGTCGAAATCGAAGTTGCCGCGCAATCGGGCGAACTGGCCGCCCGGCTCGATCGCTATCGCCGCGACCGCGCCAACGCGCCCACCACGGAAGTCCTCGAAAGCGCCGCCACCCAGTTGCGCAACCAGGGCGACCTGGCATCCGCGCGCGCGGTCTTGGATTACCTGTACACACGCGCGCTGGACGAGCGGGATTTGAGCCCAACCAATTTCCTGGGCCTGGCCGGAGTGCGTCTCGAAACCGGCGATGTGGATGCCGCGATGGCGCTGCTCCGCCGCATGAACCTTGTCTCCGCCGTGCCGTTCGAAAACCTGATGGCCGCGGCGGATCTGTTGGAGAGAACCGGGCACGCCGCCGAAGCGTCTGAATTCCTCTCCACGCGCGAACGCGCCGTGCCCTGGGACGACGACGCGCGCCTGCGTCTGGCCGCCATCCGGCACACCACGGAAACGCTCTCCGCGGTGGCCGCCAATCCCGCCGCTCCTTATGCGATGCGCGTCCGCGCCGCCGGCGCGCTCGCCTCCGTGCGGCCCGCCGTGCAGACTGGCAGCGGGGAGCTGGACCTGCTGGCCACCGGCAGCGTCGATCCGGCCGCCGCCGAAAAGCCGCTCTATTTCGAGGCGCGCTTGCGCGCCGCCGCGGCCGCCAAGGATCCGGCCACCCGTCTGCGCCTTCTTCTGGGAGCGCTGGCCATCGATCCGGAGCCGGTGCCCGTCCGCGTGGCGCTGCTGCGCGCCGCGCTCGATGCCGGCCGCGATCGAACCGCTGTCGCCGCCGCCGAACCGGTTCTTCCTGGTTGGCGCGGGAACGACGATGCATCCGATACCGATCAAGGCCAACTCAGTTGGGCGGCGAAGGGTTTCCTTTCGACCTTCGACCTCGCCAACTCGGAGCGCGCCGCGGTGGCGCAGCGCTTGGCCGCGGCGTTTGAGCGCTTGGACGACCTCGCGATGGCTTCCACCTTGCTTCGGGTCGCACGCGAAATCGAACCCAGCCCGCGCCTGGATACGCGGCTGGCCGCCGTCACCGCGGAAGCCAACCGCCGCCGCGAGAATATCGAGCGGCACCCGGTCGTCAGTCCGAACCTGGAACAGCCGGGCGTTGTCCGGCCCATGCTGGCAGCAACCAAACGGGGGTCTTTATGAAGAAGAATCTGCTGCGCGCCGGAATCGGCGTGGGAGCCGTCTCGATAGCCGTCGTTTTCGCGCAGCTCGCTCAGCCCGCGCCGCCCAAGCTCGCCGAATTCGTGCCGGCCGGTCCCGTGCTCTACCTGGAGGCCAAGGACTTCGCGTCGCTGCTCTCGCGCTGGCGCGCCTCCCAGGTCCGCGAGCGCTGGCTCGCGAGCGCCAACCACGCCGCCTTCGCGCAGTCGCATCTTTTTATGCGGCTCGACGAAGTCTACAAGGATTATGCGGGCACGGCCGGCTTCGCGCCGGACATGTCGCTCCTTGAAAGCGTGGCGGGCACGGAATCCTCGCTCGCGCTCTACGATATCGGCAAGCTCGAATTCCTCTACATGACTCGCCTCCCTTCGGCCAAAGCGGTCCAGACCGTGCTGTGGCGCTCGCGGACGAAGTTCACGCCGCGTAAGGCTGGCGGCGTGGACTTCTACGTGCGCACGGACCCATCCGGCCGCGTGGTGGCCTTCGCCGCGACCAATGACGTGTTGTTGATGGCGACGCGCGAGGACTTGATCGCCGGCGCGCTCGTGTTGATGGCGCATGAGCATGCCAACCGGATGATCGACGAAGGCTGGTTCGCGCAGCCCACCCATGCTGCCGGCGGCGCGGGCGATCTGCGCCTGGTCATGGATTTCGCGGCGCTTGGCCGCAGTCCGCATTTCCGCTCGCACTGGATTCAGGGCAACGTCTCGCTGGTTCGGCAATACACGTCCGGCATTTCGGACCTGTTCCTGGGCGCCGCCTCGGATCGCGAAGAGCGGCTGCTCTTCCGCGCCGCCGCTCCCGCCGAATCCGCCGCCGATGGTCAACCGCTCGCAGATGCCCTGCGCCTGGTTCCCGACGACGCGGGCTTCTATCGCGGATGGGCCGCTCCCGATGCGCGCGACGCGCTGGCGCTGTTCACGGCCAAGTTGCTCAATCCCGCCGTGGCGAGTGCCGGACGCAAGCCCGATCTGGCGCCCTCCGCGCCGAGCGCCGCCAGCGAAGCCGGCAGCGAGGCCGATCTCGACACACGCATCGATGAGCCGGAGTATTCCGACAACGCCGGCCAGCTTGCGCCCGAGCCTCTCCGTCAATTGTTCTCAGCCGACAAGCTCACGGCGCTGGTGCAAGTGGAAGAGACGCGCCCGGCGCCGGACGCCGTCTTCATCGGCACCAACCGCGCACTGGCCGTCGTTCGTCAATCGGCCTGGGATGCGGCGGCGGTCCGCGAGACCATCGTGTCCGCCATCGAGCGAATGTGGACCACATCGCGCCTCGGCGCCGGATGGACCGAAGTGCATCGCGGCAACCTGCGCTACTTCGCGCTGGACGGCCTGGTGCCGCTCGCCGTAGCGGTCGATGGCAACCGGTTGATCGTCGCCAACTCGCAAGAGTTGCTCGAACGCATGTTGTCGCGGACCGGCGCGCCGGCCCCTGCCAACACCGGCATCTACGCGGCCGGTTTCCGCCATAGCCACGAGAGCCACAACTTCGCCGTCTGGATGCGCCAGCTCGATAGCGTCCACGCGCCCGCCGATCCGTCCGCCGACGCGCCGCCGCCGTTCCTCTCGCAGAACCTCGTCAGCTTGAGCGACACGCTTTCGCAAGTCGGCTCGGCCACCATCGTCGAGAGCGAACAGGGCGACGCCTTGAAGCAGACCGTAACTTACGAGCTCACACGATGACCTGTGTGGGGCATGCTTTAGCTTGCCCGTATGGTTTTCTTGTCGCGCGTCTGTTCGCTATCTGTGCCGTCGCCGTTCTCGCGGCGCAAGCCCAGAGCGCGCCCGGCGCGGTGTCGTATGTCTTGCTCGACGCCAATCGTAAGACCGTCGTCGCGATCGACTGGCGCTCCGCCGAGGTTGCCGTCCCGCTCGGTTCGCTGGTCAAACCGTTCACCGCGGTCGCCTACGGCCAGTCCCATCAGATGCGTTTTCCCGTTTACCAATGCGGCGGCGTCGATTGCTGGCTGAAGACGGGCCACGGCCGCCTGGGACTTTCGGCCGCCATTGCGCACTCCTGCAATTCCTACTTCCGCCAACTCGCCGCCGACGTTCCAGTTGCCGACGTGCGCGAGGTCGCAAACCATTTCGGTCTGCCCGGGCCGCCGCTCGAATGCGACCGGGAAACGCTGTTTGGCATGAGACGCGAATGGTTGATTCCGCCCCTCTATGCCGCGCGCGCCTATGCCGAATTGGCCGCGCGTCGCGCCGAGCCGGGCATCGCCCAAGTGATCGACGGAATGCGGCTGAGCGCCAGCATCGGCACCGCCTCCGCTGTGGGAGCCGCGCTGCCGGGCACTTCCGTGCTTGCCAAGACGGGCACCGCGCCCTGTTCCCATTCGCCCGCCGCACCCGGCGATGGCTACGCCGTGGTCGTCTATCCCGGCGATAGCCCGCGCTACGTGCTGCTCGTCCGAGTGCACGGGGAGACCGGGCGGCAGGCGGCGGCAACCGCGGCGCACCTACTGCGCGACCTCGCGGGGGCGCGGTAGCATGACCCGAATCGCAATCCTGCTGCTGGCGCTGCACGCGGCCGCGAGCGGCAAGGACCTGCGCATCGGTGTCTTCGGCCTCTTTCATCCGTCTGAGTTGATTCTGCGCGCGGTGCCCGGCGGCGCGTTGCAGGTCGATGCGGCGGGCACTGTGTGGAATCTCGAGGGCCCGCAAACTGCCCGCCTGCGCGTCGGGCGCGCCGGCATTCTCTGCACGGCTCGCGGCCGCGAGTCGAGCGCTGCCGTGGTGCGTGCATCCGGCCAGCGCGGCAAAACGGAGTTCTTCCTCGCCGTGCCTGGAAGAATCGAGCGGCGGTTCCTGGCGTCGCTCGAAGTGCGCGTGCGCGACGGGGAACTGGTGCCGATCGTCGTCACCGATCTGGAAACCGCGGTCGCATCGGCGGTCGCCGCGGAAAGCCTTCCCGGCACGCCCGCCGCAGCCCTCCAAGCCCAGGCCATCGCAGCCCGCTCGTTCTACCTGGCCTCCGCCGCGCGCCATCGCGATTTCGAATTCTGCGATACCAGCCACTGCCAGTTTGTGCGAGAGCCGCCGGCGAACTCTTCCGCGGCCGCCGCCGCTGCCGCCTCCACCAAGGGCCTGGTGCTGCTCCACGCGGGCGACGTTCTGGCCGCGCTTTTCTCCGCCAGTTGCGGCGGGCGGACGCGCACTCTCGCCGAAGCGGGCATGGCCCCGGAATCGTATCCTTATTACGCCGTCGAGTGCCCGCCCTGCCGCACCACCGCCCCCGAGTGGGAGAGTTCGCTTCCGGCGAAGTACCTTGCGTCCATCGAGAACCGGAGCGAGGCCCATCGAATCGAGTTAGGCCGCATCCTCGGTTGGGATGTTATACCTGGATATAACTACCGGGTAACTCGCGCGGGCGGCACGATTATGTTGCACGGTCGCGGCGCGGGCCACGGCATCGGCCTCTGCCAGCGCGGCGCCAGTGCGATGGCCGCCTCCGGCGCCGATCATCGCGCCATACTGACTTACTATTACCCGAACACCGCGATCGCTTTCAGGGAGTGACCCAGCCACGCGCCCGCGGCTTGCGCGCACACCCGGAGCGCCGCACAAGACACTTGCGGCGCTCCGGCAAAAAGCCGGCGGGTTAGAACTTCAGGTGCAACGCGACTTGCAGAATGCGTGGGTCGGCCGTGTTGGAAACCTGGCCGAAACTCTGGTCGCCGATGTTCGTATCCGGGTTGAGGAATTCCACGTTGTTGAATACGTTGAAAGCATCCACGCGGAATTCAAGCTCCGACGATTCGTGCAGTTGGAAGATCTTGGCGAGCGAGAGATTGGTGTTGAAAGCGCCGGGCCCGCGCAGCACGTTGCGGCCGAGCGTGCCGTAGGTGAACTGTCCCACCAGCGTGGCTGGGTTCACCGAAGTCGCCTCGTTGTTGAGCGCCACCTCGCGTGCGTTCGAAAAGCTGTTCGGGTTGAACCAGAAATTGCCGCTCTGCGCGCCCGCGCTGGTCGTGGTGACGTTGACCGTCTGGTAGGCTCCGGGCGTCAGGTACTGAATCGGGGCTACCACATCGGAGCGCACCACTTGAATATCGCCCGCGCCCGATGGACCGGGGCTCGAAATCGAAGACGTCGTGCCAGGGCTTGCCATCACGTCCAGCGGGAAGCCGGAGCGCCAGGTGACGATGGGGTACAGCGTCCAACCCCTGGTGAACCAGCGCCCGTGCGTGCTCAGCTTGTCGAACGGCAACTCCCAGCCGCCCGATAGCGTGATGAACTGACGAATGTCGGCGTCGCCCGAAGCCCAGAACTGGCTGTGATTGGCGGCCGGCACGAAGTTATTGCGCTGCCGGTAGCCCGATTCGTTATCGAGCGCGTGCGACCACGTGTAAGCCAGCGTGAAAAACGTGTTGCCTAACCGCGAACCCGACAGGCGCTTCGTCAAGTCGGTTTGCAGCGCGTTGTAGTTGGCGTGGCCCAGGTTCTGAAACTCGTTCATGAAGTTGTAGTCGCCATTCAGGCCGGGCGCCAGGTCCAGAATGCGGGTGGCGCTGCCGGGCTTGAATGGATCGATGTCGGTCAATCCGGTCAGCCCATGCGTCACGTAGCCGATGTAGCCGGCTTCGAGCGTCAGGTTGTTCGCGAACTGCTGCTGGATCGAGACGTTGTACTGATAAATGCGCGGCGTCTTCAGGTTCGGATCCACGAAGAACGGATTGGCGCCACCGATGGGCAGGTCGCCCGCAGTGGCGAAATCGACATTGTGATCCACCGGCTTGGACGGGAACGGGTTGGGCGATCCCGCAGCGCCGAACGGATCGGACAGAATGCCGGGGTCGGAAGTGAACCCGCCGGTGGGCGCGCTGAAAGTCAGGTAAGCCGAACCGAAGAACGGGCTCTGACCGTTGAATTGCAGATTGTCCTCGGCCTTCAGAATATCGTAGAAGACGCCGAAGCCTCCGCGCACGCTGGTCTTCGCGTTGCCAAATACGTCCCAGGCCAAGCCCACGCGCGGCGCGAAATTTGTGCGGTCCGGCCAGTTGGAACCGCGCGGGGCGTCTTTATCGCCGGGGAAGAGCAGCCCCAGCGGTGCGCCCGGAAAAACAGTCGATTGCTGGCCCGGCACGAACGAGAACGACCGCTTCTGCGTGTCGTACTTGGGCTGATTGTATTCGTAGCGCAGGCCGTAGTTCAGCGTCAGCCGGGGCGTGATCTTCCAGGCGTCCTGCACATATCCGGCGAAGGAATGCGAGCGGATATTGGTGGGCGCGTTCGGATATTCCTGGAAGTCGTCCGGCAGGCCCATCAGCATGTCGGCCAGATCGTTGCCGGAACCGATTCCTGTCAATGGGCCGTTGAAATCGAATTCGCCGTTCAGGTAGTAGCCGTAAATCATCGCGTCGCGATACGAGGAGAACAGGAATCCCGCCTTCAGCAAATGGCTGCCGCGGTTCCACGAGTAATCGTCGGTGAAGGTCAGCGTGTTGTCCACGATGTTGGCCGGCCCGAAGGGATTGTAGCCGGCAAACAGGGTGCTGCCGATCAGATTCATGTTGGTCGGCCCGTCCACCAGGTCCGGCGTGATGTTAATCCCCAATGCCGCTGGGCCGGGCTGCGTGCCGATCGGGTAATTCTGCTTCTTGTTGTTCCGCTGCGCCGTGAAGCGGGCGACGTTGATCGTGGTGGGCGAAAAGCTGTGCGTATATCCCACGTTGCCCATGTAGGCCGCTATCTCGTTCGAAACCGGGTAGCCGTTCACCGTGGTGGCGCCTGAGGAGCCGGAGAATGGAACCGTTACCGGGCTATCCTGCGCGGCGAAGGTGCCGCTCAGCGTGTCGCGCGCGCCCATGTTGTAATCGAATTTCCCCAGGTACTCGGCGTGGTTCGTGCGCGCCGCGGCTTGTGGGAACACATACCCGGCCGCCGACGTTGGAACCAACCCGTTCTTGAAGTAATTGAGCGCCACCGGGCTGATGCGGCTGGGATCGATGATGGCTTCGCTCGCCAGCGTGGGGCTGGGCTGAAAATACGGGTTCGCCAACAGGAAACTGGCCACCACCGGGTCCGGCCCGCCGCTCACGGATTGCGAGAAATTGCCCTGCGCCTCGAGCGGCGTAAAAGTCGTGATCTTGCCGGCTTGCACATTGGCGTTCTGCCTTTGCCCCTGATAGGCGAAAAAGAAGAACAGCTTATTGCGGCCGTCCACCACGTGCGGCACGTAGATCGGGCCGCCCACCGTGCCGCCGTACTGATTGCGTTTCAAAATCTGCCGCGCCACGCCCTGCTCGTTGTTGAAGAATGTGTTCGCATCCAGGTCTTCGTTCCGCAGATAGTCGAACGCCGTGCCATGCACCGCGTTGGTGCCGCTCTTAATCACCATGCTGACGATGCCGCCGCCGCCGCGTCCGTATTCGGCGGCGTAGTTGCTTTGCAGCACGCGAAACTCGGCCACCGCATCGGGATTCGGGTTGATCACGATGTCGTTGTCGATGAGGTGGTTGTTCAAGCCTCCATCGAGCAGATACGTCACCGAATCGGAACGCCCGCCGCCTATGCTGTAAGCTCCCGCCTGCCGCGACGCGTCGTTGTCCTTCGGCGTCACGCCGGGCTGCGTGGCCAGCAGGTCGAGTGTGTTGCGTCCGTTCAACGGCAGTTCCTCGATCGCGAGTCCGCTCACCGTGGCGCCGACCGTCGAGTTCTCGGTCTCCACCGCGCTCGCGCCGCCTTCCACCGTGACCACGTCCTTCACCGCGCCCACCTGCAGCGTGATGTCGATGTGCAACGTCTGGTTGATCTCGAGCGAGTTCCTGGCCGATACCACCGTACGCGAGAATCCGGCCGTTTCGGCGGCCACCTCGTAGCGGCCAATCGGCAATTCCAGCACCTGGTAGTAACCCGCTTTGTCGGTCGCGGTGCGCCGGGCAATCTGCGTCCCGGTGTTGGTTACTGTGACCGTGGCGCCGGCGACAACTGCGCCGCTCGAATCGGAGACGATGCCGACAATCTTGCCGGTCGTGTCTTGCGCCAAAACGGGGAACGCGGCCAGTGTGAGCACCGAGATCGCGTATCGAAATCCGGATACGGCTGCTGCGGATGATCGCATCTTCTTACCTCTAGTGGTGTGGATATGCGGGAATCGCCCGGATGGCATCGCTCATGAAACCTCTTTTCCCAAGAGGTTGCGGAAACGGAAACGCGCCGGCCGCTGCAATCGTGCCGCGTGAGATGGCACACTCACTCGGCGGTATGAGGCGAAGCCCGGCGACTGCACGGTCGCCAGTGGACAATTCCAGGTTATGTTATCACGATTTTAACAATCGCGATTTGCCCGCTCGCGCATGCAAGGGTCATAGAGATTAGTCGCCGGCCCATCCGACGCTGGCGGTCGATGGCAGTAGGACGACCCTGGCGTTAGTTAACTATGAATCCGCGCCGTTCCTGCGGTAGACTCGCCAGCACATATGGACGCGCAACCAACCGCGGCGCCGCCCAGCGCAAAGTCACTTTGGCTGGCGTGGCTCGGCACGATAGCCCTCTTCGTTGGGTCGTTTGTATTCCTGGCGTATCTCGTGCATTCCGGCGTTCTCGGCCGCAATGCCACTGTGTTTCGCCAGACGGCGCACGGATGGGAACCGGTGCCTCCTCTCGGCACGTTCGCATCCGGCATCCGGATCTCCGATTGCGGGGTGGCCTGGGTGCGGACGCTTAAGGGGCTGAGCCGCCTTGAGGGCACACGCTGGCACAGTATCGCCGCTGCCGATTTCGGTACGGAGAGCGGCATTCTTCGCGGCGGGTTCGCGCTCGATGGCGATGAGATTTGGGGCGCCGGCGCGTACGGCGTAGTCCACTTCGATGGCGAACGCTGGCAGCGCTACCCGCATGCCCTGGCGACGCACTGGCCCACGTCGATCGCCGCCGTCAATGGTCAAGCTTGGGTGATCGATCAAACGGGCAACCTCTCGCACTTCGAGGGAGGCGCCTGGACGGTAAGCAAGCTCGACCTGCCCGGCGTGCGCTGGAGCGTAACGCTGGCCAGTGAGCCCAAACTGGCGGCTACGGCGGATGGCGCGCTGTGGCTGGTGTATCAGGGCCTCTGGAGATACACCGGCGGATCTTGGACACGCGTCGCTGGCATCACCAGCGACGCCGAGTTGTTGGGAACGTCGCGGCCGGGCGCGATTCTAGCCGACGGAAAAGGGATAGTCAGTCGCGGCGGAGTGTGGGTGCAGGACGGGCACGACTTGATTGGGTTCGACGTCGATGGCGCTCTCAAGGTTCGCTACACGCGCCGCGAGCTGGGTCTGCTCGATTCGGCCAGAATCTACGCAGTTGCCGGACGGGCGCCGGTGTTCGTGGTTACGAGCAGCCAGGGCCTGGTTTGGTTCGATGGTGCCCGCTGGCAGGGCGCGCAACTGAAGCAACTGGGCTTGACCACGGCGGCCAGCGTCGCCGTGGGCCCCGATGGCACCGTGTGGGGCATCGGCTATACACGCAACCCTCTCGAGGGCTTCGCTGTTCTCGCGATGCTGCTGCTGCTGCCCATCCTCGCCATCATCTACACCATTTGGTGGTTCAGCCGGCGGCATCACTATCAGCGGCAGGCCACGCGCGAAGCGATCCTGCACGCCACTGGCACGGTCCCCGAAGAGTTACAGACTCCCGAGCCATCCCCGGCGCAATCCGCTGCCGCCATCGTGATCGGGATAGTTCTGAGCGTTGCCGCCTATTGGTTGCTCAAGCGGCACTGGCCGAATGCGCCGCTCTGGCTGCTGCCGGCGTTCTTCGTCGCCATCCACATTATCTCTACCGTGATGAGTGGGCTTAAGAAGCGCAAGCCGCTCGCTTCCGACCCGATCGGTCCCGGTGGCCCGGGGCGCTACGATTGGGCGAACTCGAGCACCGCAATCCTGAGCGGCTTGGCCGTGCTCTTCCTGCTTTATGGAAACAGCATTGCCCGCTATTTCCATATTCGCTGGCTCAGGGCTATCCCAGGCATCGCGCTGCTGATTGGCGGCAAGCTTCTGTTCAGCGGCTACGACATGTTCCGCGCCTACCTGGTCGAGCGCGATATCAAGCGATGCCGCTACCCGAAGGCGTTGCAGACGCTCGACGGGCCGCTCGGCTGGCCGCCCACTGGCCTCTGGAAGCTGATGCGCGCGGACGCGCTATTCTATTCCGGCAGGGATCGGGAAGCCGAGACGGTCCTTCGCGGGTTGATCGAAACCGAACACAGCGCCTCCCATAAGACCCTCGCGTTCGAACACCTCGGCCAGGTTCTCATGGCCCAGGGCCGTTTCGACGATGCCAGGCGCGCCTTTGAAGCCGCCATCCAGCTCAAGCCCAGCCGATCGGCCGCGTCCGCCGGACTCGCCGAGGTGCGCTTGCGGCAAGGCGTGGAAACCGCGCAGGCTCTCGCCGACGCCGAGCGCGCGCTCCTGCTGTACGGCTCTTCGCTGGCCGAACGCAAGGGCGCCCGCGAGCGCCCGGCCGTCATTCGCGGCAACCAGGCATGGGCGCTGGCGCGCTTGGGCCGGTCCGCCGAAGCGCTCCAGGCGATTGAAGCGGGCGCTCGCGAGATGTCCCCGACCTACATGCCCGAAGTGGCTGGATTTTACTGGCGCGCCGGTATGGCCATGCTCGCCATCGAAAACGTCTCCACCGCCATCGCCCACTTCCGCCGGGCCGCGGAACTGGACCCCGATGGGTATTACGGCAAACTGGCCGTCAAGCATCTCAGCCAGCATAGCGTTTGGGGCGGCGTAGGGATTGGCGGCGGGCGGAGCTGATCCGGGAAATCGCGTGGAAGGCATCCAGGCCGCGACGCCCTGCCGTTCCAGCCGCATTTCTCATCCCTGCAAATCGTCTCTGGCATCAAACGGATAACGCATGTTGCGACGTTTCTGCCCGCGCCGCACTTGCAATTCCGTGTGGAATGTCACATACTCTATAGACATTAGGGCAATATTGCAGCGCTGAAGAATTCATACCTGGTTGCATACGGCAGAAGCGGAGAAAACTCATCATGGCAGACGCACCACGGAAACTCGGACTCGGCACGCTGGCTTTGCATGCCGGGCAGGAACCGGACCCCACCACGACGGCGCGGGCGGTTCCGATCTACGCTACCGCGAGCTACGTTTTCAAGGACGCCGACACGGCGGCGAATCTGTTCGGGTTGCGCGAGTTCGGCAACATTTACTCGCGGATAATGAACCCGACCAACGACGTGCTCGAGAAGCGCCTGGCGGCGCTCGATGGCGGCGTCGGCGCGCTGGTGTTCGCCTCCGGCCAGGCGGCCATCACGGCGGCGATCCTCACCATCACGCACGCCGGGCAGAACTTCATTTCCTCGACCAGCCTCTATGGAGGCACCTGGACACTCTTCTCGCAGACGCTGAAGAAACTCGGCGTCGAGGTGCGGTTCTTCAATCCGGACCATCCCGAGGAAATCGCCAAACTGGTGGACGAGAACACGCGCCTCGTGTATCTCGAATCGGTCGGCAATCCGAAGAACGACGTGCCCGATTTCCGCGCCATCGCCGACGCGGCGCACGCGCTCGGGTTGCCCGTGATCGTGGATAACACGGTGCTGACGCCGGCGCTGTTCCGCCCCTTCGAGCACGGCATCGATATCGCCGTGTATTCGACCACCAAGTTCCTCGGCGGCCACGGCGTGCACATCGGCGGCGCCATCGTCGACAGCGGCAACTTTCTCTGGGCGGAGAATCCGAAGAAGTGGCCGGAGTTTACCGAGCCGAGCGAGTCTTATCACGGTATCGTGTTCACCGAAGCCCTCAAGCCGCTCGGTAACTTATCGTATATTCTGCACATCCGCACCCACTGGCTGCGCGACACCGGTGCCGCCCAGAGTCCGTTTGCGTCGTTCCTGCTGCTGCTGGGCATCGAGACCCTGCAACTGCGCATCGAACGCCATGTGCGGAACGCGCAGGCGCTGGCGGAATGGTTGTTGCAACACCCGGCGGTGACTTGGGTGAATTACCCCGGCCTGCCGAACCATCCGCACTACGCGAATGCGAAGAAGTATCTGCCGCAAGGCGCGGGAGCGATTCTCGGCTTTGGCGTGCGCGGCGGAAAAGCGGCCGGAGTTAAGTTCATCAATAACGTGAAACTGGCCAGCCATCTGGCAAACGTAGGAGACGCTAAGACACTCGTGATTCATCCCGCGTCGACCACGCATTCCCAACTGACCGAAAAGGAACAGGCCGACACAGGAGTCACGGCGGACTATATTCGCGTTTCGGTCGGAATCGAAGATATCGAGGACATTAAGGCCGATCTGGACCAGGCCTTGCGAATCTCTCAGGAGTAACTCAAATGGCAAAGTTCGCAGACAACTCACTTAGCATCGGAAAGACCCCGCTCATCAAGCTGAATCGCATCGTGGACGGAGCGGGGACGAAGGTGTACGGCAAGGTCGAGGGCCGCAACCCGGCTTACTCGGTCAAGTGCCGCATCGGCGCCAACATGATTTGGGACGCCGAAAAACGCGGCGTGTTGAAGCCCGGCGTCGAGCTGGTGGAACCGACCAGCGGTAACACCGGGATCGCGCTGGCGTTCGTCGCAGCGTCGCGCGGTTACTCGATCACACTCACCATGCCGGAGACCATGTCGCTCGAACGGCGCAAGGTACTCAAGGCGTTCGGCGCCAACTTAGTACTTACCGACGGCGCCAAGGGAATGAAGGGTGCCATCGCCAAGGCGGAAGAGATTCGTAACTCCGATCCCAAGCGGTACCTGCTGCTGCAACAGTTCTCCAACCCGGCTAACCCCGAGATACACTTTCTCACCACTGGTCCCGAGATCTGGGACGATACTAACGGCGAGATCGACGTGCTTGTGAGCGGCGTGGGCACGGGCGGGACCATTAGCGGCGTCTCCCGCTACCTGAAGAAGACGCGCGGCAAGGCAATCACGGCGGTGGCCGTCGAACCGTCGGCCAGCCCGGTGATTGCGCAGAAGTTGGCCGGACTGCCGCTGCAGCCGGGCCCGCACAAGATTCAGGGCCTCGGCGCCGGCTTCATTCCCGACACGCTCGATCTCTCGGTGGTGGACCGCGTGGAGCCGGCCAGTAACGAAGAGTCGATCGAAACGGCCCGGCGGTTGGCGCGCGAAGAAGGCATCCTGAGCGGCATTTCGAGCGGCGCCGCCGTCGCGGTGGCTGCGCGCCTGGCCAAGCTACCCGAGTTTGCCGGCAAGACCATCGTCGTCATACTTCCCGATTCCGGCGAACGTTATCTGACGTCGGTACTGTTCGAAGGCATCGCCTGATAATGGCGCTGGACAGGCGACCTACATCGATCGCCTGTCCAGCCGCTCTGATCGGAGCCGCGACCGTCAGGGAGCGGCGCGCCGTATTGACCAGCGCGTCTCGCCCTCGAACAGCCCGCTGCCGGTTCTCCCCCTCTCTCACCCCAGCGATACCTTCAGTGTCACCGCATGTTTCGATGGCGCTTCGGTCGGCAGCGTCACCTGCAGTCCGGCTGCGGTCTGCGCCCATGCGATTTTGCCCTTGTAGCCGAGCAACTCCACGTTCGCGATCTTCCCTGGCTCTTGCGGGCTGGCGGTTCCCAGTGGCTTAATCAGCGTACTCCCCGCCGGCCATCCCATCACGAACGCATACAGCGCTCTGCCCTTGGTGGTGAACCGCACGTCCTCCATGGTGAGGTCCTTGCGCGCCGATTCGTTGAACGCGCCCTTCTTCGCCGATTGCGTTCCCGGCCCAACGCCGAAGATCTTCCACGGACGCGTGCCGTAGATGCCCTCGCTGTTCACGGCCATCCAATCCGTGATCGCGGCTACGATCTTCAACTCTTCCGCGTCCGGCGCGCCGCTGTTGGGAAGCGGGAAATTCAGCAGCAGGTTCCCGTTGCGGCTTACGATGTCCACCAGCAGGTCGATCACGGTCTTGGGCGTCTTATACTTGATTCCGCGCTGGTAGTGCCAGTCGCCCACGCACGTATCGGTCTGCCACGGATTGGTCAGAATCCCGTCGGGCACGCCTCGTTCCACGTCGAGCAGGCAGCTTCCCGTCTCGCAGTCCGCTTCCCGCTTGCTCGTGTAAATCGCCTCCGCTACGCCGCCGTGCCGCGCCGCGCTGCGGTTATACATGTTCGCCACTTGGCTTAGCCCGTAGTCTTCGAACGGCAGCAATCCGTCGGTATAGATCAGGTCGGGTTCGTAGTTGTCGATCAGGTCCTTGATCCGGTCGAACCAATGCCGCTTCCACGCTTCCGGAATACCGTCTTCGTTCCAGCCCAGCTTCGGCCCCGCGAATTGCGCGCAGCCGGCGTCGTGGTAGAGATCCGCGTTCTCCGTTTCCGTGCCGTCGTATGGAACTCCCGCCAGCAGTCCCTGTGCGTCGCTCGCGTGGCTTACTCCCCACCACTTATAACTGATCCACAGGTGGTCGCTCACGCCGAACTTAAGGCCGTGCTTTAAAGTGGCCTCGCGGAACAGCCCCACGATATCTTTCTTCGGCCCCATGTTCACCGAGTTCCAACGCGTGTGTTTCGAGTTCCAGAGATCGAAGTTATCGTGGTGCACGCCCATACTGACGAAGTACTTCGCGCCGGCTTTCTTGTATATCTCCACCAGATGGTCGGGATCGAACTTATCGCCCTTCCAGGTCGGAATAATGTCCTTGAAGCCGAACTTACTCGGATGCCCGTAATGCTCGACATGATACTTGTACTGCGGGCTGCCCTCCATGTACATGTTGCGCGCATACCAATCCCCGTCCTCGGCGGCGGATTGCGGTCCCCANNGCCCAGATTCCGAACTTCGCGTCGCGGAACCAATCCGGCACGCGGTAGGCCGCGAGCGATTCGCGCGTCCCCGCGAACGGACCCCTGGCAATCTCGATTCCGGCCGGCGCATCGGCGCGCAGGCCGCGTGCAAACGGCGCTGCCGCCATCAGTCCGAGCGCGTTTCGTCTGGTGAGCTTCATGGCTTCCTTTCCAAATAGGCGCAGAGGACACCCTCCTCGCGTTCAGGGATTAGTTTAGCGGCTTTCGGGCGCGCGGGGACAGCCGGCAAGTCTTCGCTCAACTGCCCGTCTTGGCGCCGTCACCCAGGATGGCGTTGTATCGCGGCGGATGTTAACATAATTCCGCGGTTCGGACAAATCCGTACGCCGATTTCGCATTATTCTCTGGAGGACATGCTCCTAATGTGCAAGCACCTTTGCGCTTTGCTGCTGCTGACCCCAGCGGCCTTTGCGACCCAAATGGTTTATATTTTTACCGGAACCGCCACGGGAACCGCCGGCGGGACGGCATTCACTGGCGCCAATTTGATCGTCAGCATCTCGGCCGACTCGAGCACCGCCGGTGGCGGCCCGGGCGGGTACTATGTGGGCGCCTACGCGGGTAACGCGGCCATCTACATCGGCGGCGTCGGAAGCGGCGTCTTCACCGACGGGATGAGCATCCAGACTTCCACCGGGTTCAATGGCTCCCTGTTCTTTTCTCACCAAGGCACTCCATTGATCGAAATCTCGGACCAGGCGCTCGGTACGAACGTTCTCGCCGGCTATAATCTCGCCACGCCGATTGGTCCGCTGGGTCCGCTGGCTACCAATCCTTCCACGGCGGACTGGGTAAGCATAGCGACGTCGCTCGGCCCCATTACGCTCTCGAGCGAAACGAGCGTTACGTTCCAGGCCGCCGTCGCCTCGCCGATCACCTACACGTTTAGCGGAACCGCGACGGGAACGGCCGGCACAACGTCGTTCACCAACGCCACTTTCTCCGTCGCCGTGACTGCCAACACCGGGTCGGTCGCAAACAACGGGTCGAGCTTCTATCAGCGCGTTCTTCCCGGAGTCGCCACAATCTACGTCGCTGGCATTGGAGCGGGCAGTTTCAGTACCGCCATCAACATTTTCGCCGACAATGGATTCGGCGGCCGAGTGTCGTTCAACACCGGCAGCCCTCTGATCACCGTCATGGATCAGGCTCTCTCGTCGAGCGTTCTGTTGGGATATGACCTGGCGACACCCATCGGACCAATCGGCCCGCAGGCCGGCAACAACCCGTCCACCAGCGATTGGACGAGCATTCCAACCTCGCTCGGCGCCGTGACGCTCACCAGTCTCAACAACGTCACATTTCTCGCCAAAGCCGGCCTCCCGGCACCCACGGTCTTCACGGGCGGCGTCATCAGCGCCGGCCAGTTCGGCGCTTTCCCGGCGGTTGCGCCCGGCTCCTGGATCGAGATCTACGGCGCCAATCTCGCCGCGGATTCCCGCCCCTGGGCCAGCGCCGATTTCACGGGCAGCGCCGCGCCCACCGCGCTCGACAACACGCGCGTCAGCATCGGCGGCCAGTACGCATTCGTCGCCTACATCAGTTCCGGCCAGGTGAATGTCCAGGTGCCATCCAACATCGGCACCGGCGCGCAGCCGCTCGTTGTCTCCGCCGCGGCCGGCTCCAGCAACTCGGTCGACGTCACGGTGAACCTGGAGGAACCCGGCCTGCTGGCGCCCACCTCGTTCAAGATCGGCGGCACCCAATACGCGGCGGCGCTGTTCTCCGACAACTCGACCTATGTCCTGCCGCCTGGTTCGATCACGGGCGTGACCTCGCGCCGCGCGCACGTTGGCGACACGATCGTTCTGTACGGCGTCGGCTTCGGCTCCGTCACGCCGGTCACGGCCGCCGGCCAGATCGTGCCTGGGCTCAACACGCTGGCCGCCGCGTTTCATCTCCTGATCGGCGGCGTGGAGGCCAGCATCGCCTACGACGGTCTCGCGCCCGGCGCCATCGGCCTATACCAGTTCAACGCCACAGTGCCGAACGTGACGCCGGGCGACGCGGTTCCGGTGACCTTCACGCTTGCCGGCACCTCGAGCACGCAGACCCTCGCCCTGGCGATCCAGTGAAAACCGCGGCGGAGCCTCGGCTCCGCCGTCCCAACCTCACGTAGCGCCGCTTGGCCCAGGGCAGCGCTATGGGCTCTTCCCAGGTGTAGCCCAGGCCGGGCGGCGGGGCATCGGCGCCGGTCAGCAACGCCGCGGTGGGGGCGAGCCGCCGCAGGCTGGGCACTAAGTCGTCGTAACTCACCGCGCGCGAGATCGCCAGCTCGAACTCCGCGCTTACCTCCTCCGCGCGCCGCGCCAGCACGCGCACATTCGGCAACCCGCGCGCCGCCTCTTTCAGAAACACCGCCTTGCGTTGGTGCGATTCAATCAGAGTAACTGTGCAATCCGGGCGATAGATCGCCACCGGAAAGCCGGGAAAGCCAGCCCCCGATCCCACGTCGGCGATGCGCAGCGCGCCGGCCGCCAGGTGCGCAGCAAGAAAAATGGACTCGCCATAGTGCCGCTCCACGGCCTCGGGCAAGTCCCGAATCGCGGTGAGATTCAGCTTACGGTTCCAGTGAACCAGTAAGTTGTAATGCGCTTCCAGCGCCGCGGCTTGCGCGTCGGTAAGTTCCGCGATCCCGCTCAGTC
The DNA here is from genome assembly GCA_003157745.1 of Bryobacterales bacterium. Lineage (GTDB taxonomy): Bacteria > Acidobacteriota > Terriglobia > Bryobacterales > Bryobacteraceae > Bog-375. Next base: position 97,855 of record PMKM01000142.1, read on the forward strand.
GCTCTCTAAGTAAGTCACGAAACATGACTTATCCCCAGATAGACGTCGAGCACAGCCACCGCCGCCGGAGTTACACCCGGAATCCGCGCGGCCTGTCCCAGCGTCGCCGGGCGCACCCGGTTGAGCTTATCGCGCACCTCGCGCGATAACCCGGGAATGCCGTCGAAAACGAACTCCGCCGGAATCCGCCGGCGCTCTGCCGACTTCAGCCGCTCCATCTGCCGCTCCTGCTGCCCGATGTAACCGCTATACTTGGTCTCCGTTTCGACCGTGGTCAGCATCGCCGGTATCGGGTCCTCTTTCAGCACCTCGCGAATCCACGCGTCGATCTCCCCGATCCGCGCCTCGGGCCGCTTCAACCATTGCCCGTTGCGATGGCTCTCGATCGCACGCTTCAGCGTCGCGTACTGCCTCTGCTTGCACTCGAACGCTTCCCAACGCGCATCCGTCACCAGGCCCGCGCGCCTGCCCATCGGCGTCAACCGCACGTCGGCGTTGTCGATCCGCAGGTGCAGGCGAAACTCCGCGCGCGACGTGAACATGCGGTATGGCTCGTCGGCGCCCTTCGTAATCAGATCGTCGATCAGAATTCCCGTGTAGCCTTCCGCGCGGCCGATCACCACCGCCTCGCGCCCGCTCAATTTCGCCGCCGCATTGATGCCAGCGACCAACCCCTGGCACGCCGCCTCTTCATATCCCGACGTCCCGTTGATCTGCCCCGCCAAATACAGCCCCGCGATCGATTTCACTTCGAGCGTGTGCGCCAACTGCCGCGGGTCGATCGCATCGTATTCAATCGCGTACCCCGGCCGGATCATCTCCGCCCGCTCCAGTCCCGGCACCGAGGCCACCATCGCCGCCTGCACGTCAATCGGCATACTGGTCGACATCCCGTTGACGTACACCTCGTTCGTGTCCAGCCCCTCCGGTTCGAGGAAAATCTGGTGCCGCAGCTTGTCCGGGAATTTGACGATCTTGTCTTCAATCGAAGGGCAGTAGCGCGGCCCGACCCCCTGAATCTGTCCGCTGTATAGCGGCGACCGCGGAATCGCCTCGCGCAGAATTCGGTGCGTCTCTTCGGTCGTGTAGCCTATGTGACATTCAATCTGCGCCCGCTCGATGCGCGTCGTCATGAACGAAAACGGCGTCGGTTCGGCGTCGCCCGGCTGCGGTTCGAATTGCGACCAATCGATCGTGCGGCCGTCCAGGCGCGGCGGCGTGCCGGTCTTCAACCGTTTCCAATCGAGGCCCAGCGCGCGCAACTGTTCGCCCAGCAATTGCGATGGCGCTTCCCCGTTGCGCCCGCAACTGTACTGCGCTTCGCCCACGTGCGCCAAGCCGTTCAGAAACGTCCCCGTGGTGACGATCACCGCGCCCGCCTCGAGCGTGCGCCCGTCGCGCAGCGTCACGCCCGTGGTACGGCCCGCCTCGATGTTCAGCGCTGCCACCTCGGCTTGCTTGATGCGCAGATTCGGTTCCCGCTCCAGCACCTCGCGCATGTGCGCCCGGTAGAGCTTCCTGTCCATCTGCGCGCGCGGCGACCACACGGCCGGTCCGCGGCTCGTGTTCAGCAGCCGGAATTGTATCCCCACCGCGTCGGCCGCTTCCCCCATCGCGCCGCCCAGCGCGTCCACTTCGCGCACCAGGTGGCCCTTGGCGATGCCGCCAATCGCGGGGTTGCACGACATTTGCGCGATCAGGTCCAGGTTCATCGTGACCATGGCCGTCCGCAGCCCCATCCGCGCCGCCGCGCGCGCAGCTTCGCATCCGGCATGACCGGCGCCGATGACCACCACATCGTAGCGTTCGCGCATTGATACCATTCTAATGGTGCAACCAAGATGAGAGTCCTCGTGATCGGCAGTGGCGGCAGAGAGCACGCGCTCGTGTGGAAGTTGGCGCAATCGCCGGGAACCCAAGTGTTCGCGGCGCCCGGCAACCCTGGCATGGCGGGCATCGCCACGTGCCTGCCCGCCAAAGGCGCCGGCTCCGCCCAGTTGCTGGCTGCGGCGGAATCGATTGATGCGGAGTTAACCGTGGTCGGGCCGGAGGTGCCGCTGGTGGCTGGCGTGGTCGACGAATTCCGCACCGCCGGCCGCCTGATCGTCGGGCCCGATCGCGCAGCCGCGCAACTCGAAGGCAGCAAGGTTTTCTCCAAGAACTTCCTCGTCGAGCGGAACATCCCCACCGCCCGGTTCGTCACCGTCGAAAACGAAATCGATGCGCGCAAGGCCCTCGATCGTTTCGGCTTCCCCGTGGTGCTCAAAGCCGATGGCCTCGCCGCGGGCAAAGGCGTTGTGGTGGCCGAGGACCGCGCGCAGGCCGAAGCCGCCCTCGCGACCCTGCGCGGTCGCCTCGTCATCGAGGAATTCCTGCGCGGCGAGGAAGTCAGTTTCATCGCGCTCTGCGACGGCCGCGACGTGGTCCCGCTCGCCGCCACCCAGGATCACAAAGCCGCCTTCGATGGCGACCGCGGTCCTAACACCGGTGGCATGGGCGCTTACTGCGACGCCGCGATCCTCACCCGTCGCCAGGCCGACCAGATTCTCAATTACGTGATTCTCCCCACCGTCGAAGCCACCGCCTTCACCGGCTTCCTTTACGCCGGCATGATGATGACTTCCGATGGCCCCAAGGTCCTCGAGTTCAACGTGCGCCTGGGCGATCCCGAAACCCAGCCGCTCATGCACCGCATGCAGTCCGACTTTCTGCCCGCCCTGCTCGCCGCCGCCGAAGGCCGCCTCGCCGGCGCCCGTCTCGAATGGCGCGCCGGCCCGAGCGTCTGCGTGGTGATGGCATCGGCCGGCTATCCGGGCGCGTATGAAAGTGGCAAGCCGATCCATGGCATCGCCGCCGCCGAAGCGTTGGGCACGGTCGTCTTCCAGGCCGGAACCCGCTCCGGCGCCCACGGCATCGAAACCGCCGGCGGCCGCGTGCTGGGCGTCACCGCCGGTGGTGACACGCTCGCCGCCGCCATCGCCCTCGCCTACCAGGGCGTCGATGCCATTCATTTCGATGGCGCTCACTTCCGCCGCGACATTGGTCGCAAAGGCCTGGAACGGTACAGGAACTCGCCGCGATCCTGATCTGCCCATGCACTGCCAGAGCGCCTAGATGGCGGCCTCGGCAGGGTGCAGAACCTCGATACCGGCGAAGCGGGAGAGCCCGGTTCTGTCGAAGGTGAGGATGGTGGTGAGGCCATGCACCAACATCGCGGCGACCAGCCGGGCGTCGTGCGCAGGCTTCCCGGCAACCTTGTATTGAATGACCAGGCTTTCCCAAACAGGATATATATCCGGTGGGTCGGGCAGCAGGGGGAACATGCTTTTCAGGCGCATCAATTCGACCGCCGCCTCCGCCGTCGAGAGCCCTAATCCGTTTTGGGAAGCCGGCCGCGTGGCCACCACCCAGAGTTCCGTGAGGTTCTGCGGAACGATGTGAAGCTCACGGCCACGCGCGGTCAGATTTGCAAAGGCGCGCATCACAGTTTCGTATTGCGGGTGCCGAACTTGCAGCGTTCGCACCAGCACGTTGGTGTCGATGAGCACGGCGCCGCCCTAAATCAGGTCCGGGTAGATGCTCTCCCGGCTCATGGCCTCGTCGGAGAGAACCGGGATGTTGGGATCATGACTGTCAGACCACTCGCGAAATTGCCGCGCCCACTCCTCGGGATTCGTCTTCTGCAAGTGGGCAATCGAAACCGGCTGGACCTGCCGTTCGGCGGCTTCCAGCATCCACTGCTCCAGGCTCAGCCCGCGCGCCTGCGCTTCCGCCTTGAACGCAGCTTCCTTGTCCGGTGGCAAGTCGAGTGTGACCGTCATAATCGGCGCCCCTACGCTTTCAGAGTAGCGCAACCGCTCGCCATCGGCGCCCCGCGACATTGGCCGCAAAGGCCTGGAACGGTACAATAAAGGACACGTGGGGACGTAGCTCAGATGGATAGAGCGGTCGCCTCCTAAGCGACAGGTCGGCGGTTCGAATCCGCCCGTCCCTACCACGCTCCCGACCGCGCCTTACTCGAACCGCAGCGCTTGGTTCGGATCCACCCGCGCCGCCCGTCGCGCCGGTATGTAATTCGCCACCGCGCCCACCACCGCGATCACCCCCGCCACGACGGCGTAAGTAATTGCGTCGCGTGGACTGACGCCGAACAATATGGTTTCGAGGAACTGCGCGGCGAACCAGGCGGCGGCCAGACCCAGCGCCGCGCCCGCCCCTACCAGCAGCATTCCATCTCCCAGCACTCCGCGCATCACCTGCGCCGGCCGCGCGCCCAGCGCCATCCGGATACCGATCTCGCGCGTGCGCCGGCTCACCGCGAACGAAATCACGCCGTAGATTCCCGCCCCTGCCAGCAGCAAAGCTACCACCGCAAACGCGCCGAACAGCCATGAGTATGCGCGGCGGCTCCACAGTGATCGGTCCAGCCGCTCGGTCATCGTCTGAATCTTGAACATCGGCAGGTCCGGGTTCATCTGGCGAAGGATCTCGCGCGCCGGCGCCACCAGCGAGTGCGGGTCAATCGCGCTGCGGACCGCCACCGTCATCGCGGTCGGCGCGAGCAGCGGATACGCGAGGAATACCCCAGGCCGCCGTTCTCCGTCCAATCCGTAGTGCGCCGTGTCGCGCACTTCGCCGATCACNNGACTTGGCGAAACTCTCGTTGACCACCGCTAGCAGCGGCCATTTCTCCCGCTCGTCCCGCTCTTCGAACCCGCGGCCGCCCACGAACGTCAGTCCCATTGTCTCGAAGTACCCTGCCATGGCTGTGACCGTGAGCACCACCGGCCGCTTCTCTTGTGGACCCAGCGCCCGCGCGCCTTCGCCTTCCAGGAAGTTGCCCGTGTGCCCGCCCAGCGGAACCAGGTCCGCCGCCGAAGCGCGTTCCACCCCCGGAATGTTCTTCAACCTCGCCGTCAACTCGTGGAACAGCGCATACCGGCTCGCTTTGTCTTTGTACTTCGCGCCTGGCAGTTCCAAACTCCATGTGAGAACGCCTTGCGGACGGAACCCTGGATCGACGTTGAGGACCTTGCGGAACGCCTGCACCAGCAGCCCAGACCCCACCAGCAGCATCAGCGCCAGCGCAATTTCCCCGATCACCAGCGTCCCCAGCGCGACCCGTCTGCCGCGCGAAAGCGTCACCCGCGCCGTTTCTTCGAGCCACCCCCGGCCACTGCCGCGAACCGCGTCGAGCGCCGGAGCCAAGCTAAAGAGAACCGTCGACGCACCGATTGCGCCGGCGCAGAACGCCACAAAGCGGAAGTCCATGTCGAAGCGGACCCAGCGCGGCACATCGTCCGGCATCAGCGAAACCAGCGCCCGCAGCAACGCCTCGCCCAGTGCCACGCCCAGTATTCCGCCGGCGGCGGCCAGCACGCAGCTTTCCGTGAACAACTGGCGGACCACGCGTATGCGCGATGCGCCCAGCGCCATGCGGATGCCCAGTTCCCGCGCGCGCGCCTGCCCGCGCACCAGCATCAGCCCGGCGATGTTGACGCAAGCGATCAGCAACAGCACCGCCACCGCGCCGAGCAGAATGTGGGTGACCGTCTTCAGGTCGCCAAAGTACCGGTCGCGCAGCGGCTGCAGAATTGGCGAAGTGTCTTCGTTCACCGGCTGGCTCTTGACGTACGACTTGTGCACGCGCGTAAGATCGGCGCGCGCTTGCCCGATGGTGACGCCGCGCTTCAGACGGCCCACGCCCAGCAAATAGAAGCTGCCCGAGCTGTTCGGATCCACCGCCAGCGGAACCCACGCGTCGGCCTCCTTCGGCACCGCTGCTTCCCGCGGCAGTACGCCGATCACCGTGTAGGCTTCGCCGTCGAGCTTCACCACGTGGCCCGCGATGTTGCGATCGCCGCGATAGAGGCGCCGCCATAGACTGTTGCCCAGCAGGATCACTTTCCCGCCGCCGGGCTTATCCTCCTGCGGCAGGAAGTTGCGTCCCACCACCGGCTGCAGGCCCAGCACGTTCAGCATCGTGTACGTAACCCGAACCGTCTCGATTCGCTGCGGCGCCACGGAATTATCGGAGAGGTTCGCGCCGCCCGCGCTGAAGAATGCCATCCCATCGAAGGTCGTGTTGCCCCACATCCAGTGATACGCGTCGAAGTTCGAGATGCCGACGTTCGCCAGATTCCACTTCGGCGCGGTTTCGTCGAGATCTACCAGCCGTGCCGGCGCGGCGAAGGGCAGTGGACGCAGAAACAGTCCATTAAACACGCTGAAAATGGCCACGTTCGACGCAATGCCGAGCGCCAGAATGCCAGCCACCATCGCGGCAAACGCGGGCCTCTGCACCATCATGCGCAAGGCCACTTTGACGTCGTTCCGCAAACCGCCGAAAACGCCGGCCGAGCCCATCGAGCCGAGCGCCGCCCGCCGCCCGTCAACCGGTTGCCGCGTCGTGCGCAGTTGCTGCGCCAGCACGTCTCCGCTTTCTAGTTCGTCGATCGCGCCCGCCGCCGCGTCCTCTTCGCTCTTTCCACCGGAGAGCAGTTCGCGATACCGGTCGTCAAGGTGTTGCGACAGCTCCTCGATAATCTCCGCTTCGCGCCCGCCTTCCAGCTTCGCGCCCCCCAGCCGCTCGCGTATCGCTTGCTTCCAGTCAGGCATATTCGGTCTCCGTGATATCGCGAATCGCTTCCACGAACGCCGTCCAGCCCAGGCGCCGCTGCACCAGCATCTTGCGCCCGGCCGGCGTCAGCCGATAATACCGGCGCCGCCGCTGCCCGGTCTTCTCCACCCAGCGGCCCTGCAGCAAGCCGCGGTCCTCCAGCCGGTACAGCAGCGGATAGAGAGACGCCACGCGGAAGCTCACCGCGCCGCTCGACCGCGTTTCGATCAGCTTCGAAATCTCGTACCCGTGCCGCGGCCCCGCTTCGAGGAGCGAGAGAATCAGCAACTCCGCGCTCCCTTTCTTCAGGTCCCGTTGAATGGATTGGTCGGACATATATCGTTTAACAATATATGTCGATACAGCCTGTCAAGTCAAGAAGAGCCTGAAAGCCCGCAAGAATGCGCCGCTCCGCCCGGAGCCCCTCGCCTCCGCCTGGAGCCGCGACCACAGGGAGCGGTTCTTGAATAGAACCGAATCTACGCCTCGAAGCCTACCCCGCCACCCGCTCCAGGCACTCCGCCCCGCAAATAGCCTCGAGCGCCGCGCGAAATTCTCTATCCGGCCGCACCTTCGCCGGCACGTCCAGCAGCACAGAAAAATCGCGCGGCGCTTCCAACCGCAGCCGCACCTGTGTATCCCCCGGCTTGCGTTTGAACAGCGCGTCGAGCGCCGCGGCGCGATCCGTCCCGCCGTTCCGCCCCAGCCACACCCGGATCGAAATCACCGACGGCATATCCACCCGCGCCACGTCGAGCGGAATAATATCCTGCACCGAAATCTTCGGCGCCGCGTTCTCTTCCGGCAGAATCAACCCGCGCACCAGCACCGCCTGGTCTTCCATCACCTGCGCCGCCAGCCGCTCGTAATTCGACGCGAACACCATCCCGTCCACCGACCCCTGCGTGTCCTCGATCGTCAGCGCCACCCATGGCTTGCCTTCTTTATTGCGCTTCTTCGTGATCCCGCGCAGCACCCCGCACAGCGCCACTTCCGCGTTTTTCGCCAGTCCTTCCAGATTGCCCGTGTCGTGCGTCGCCAACTCGGCGATCTTGTCCTGATACCGGTCCAGCGGATGCCCGGTCACCCAGAATCCGAGCAGCTCTTTTTCGCCCGCCAGCTTTTCCTTGTCCGTCCACTCGGGAACGTTCGGCAGCGCCGGATCGTGCGGTTCGGCGGCCATCAGTTCGCCGAACAGTCCCGTCTGCCCGCTCTCGCGGTCGCGGTGCGCGCGCTGCCCCGCTTCCATCGCGCCTTCCACCGCGGCGAATTTCCGCGCCCGCGTTCCTTCCATCGAATCCATCGCGCCGGCGCGTATCAGACTTTCGATCATGCGCCGGTTCACGCTGCCCAGGTCTACCGTTTCGGCGAATTGGTGGATCGTGCGGAAGCGCCCCAACTGCTCGCGCGCGCGGCCGATCGCCTCCACCGCCGATTGCCCCACGTTCTTTACCGCGCCCAATCCGAAACGTATCCCCACCTCGCCCGACGCCTGCACATCCGGCGTAAAACTCCACTCGGATTGATTCACGTCCGGCGGCAGCACCGTGATGTTCATCGCGCGGCATTCGTTGATGTACTTCACCACCTTCGCCGTGTTGCCCGTTTCCGAAGTCAGCAGCGCCGCCATGAAATCCACCGGGTAATGCGCCTTCAGATACGCCGTCACGTACGCCAGGAAAGCGTACGCCGCCGAGTGCGACTTATTGAAACCGTAGCCCGCGAACTGCTCCATCAGGTCGAATATCTTCTCGACCTTGCGCTCATCGAACCCGCGCTTCAGCGCGCCCTCGACGAAGTGCTCGCGCTCCTTCGCCATCAGTTCGCGATTCTTCTTCCCCATCAGCCGCCGCAGTAGATCGGCCTCGCCCAACGAATACCCCGCCAGGCGATTGGAAATCTGCATCACCTGTTCCTGGTATACGATCACGCCGTACGTCTCTTCGAGCAGCTCTTTCAGTTCCGGCAGATCGTATTGCACCGGCCGCCGTCCCCACTTGCGCTCGATGAAATCGTCCACCATGCCGCCCTGTATCGGCCCCGGCCGGTACAGCGCGTTCAGCGCCGTCAAATCCTCCAGCCGGCTTGGCTTATAGCGCAGCAGGATGTCGCGCATCCCCGGCGATTCGAATTGGAACACGCCGCTCGTGAATCCCTTGCAGAAAATCTCGTAAGTCGCCGCATCGTCGAGCGGCAAATCCTCCGGCACGATCTCCACCCCGTGCCGCTTTTGTATCAGCCGCAGCGCGTCCTGAATCAGCGTCAGCGTGGTCAGCCCAAGGAAATCCATCTTCAGCAGCGATAGCTTGTCGAGCCCGCTCATGTCGAACTGCGTGACAATTTCGTCGCGGTTCGTTTTGTAGAGCGGCACCAGTTCCTTGAGCGGCTGCGGCGATATCACCACCCCCGCCGCGTGCACCGAGCAATTGCGCGCCAGCCCCTCCAGCCGCAGCGCCACTTTCAGCACTTCGTCGATCCGCGGATCTTTTCGCGCTTCCGCAAATCCCGGCTCCTGTTCGATCGCATCGCCCAGCGTGATGTTCAGCACTCCCGGCACCAGCTTCGTCAGCCGGTCCACGTCCGCGTACGGAATTTCGAGCACGCGCCCCACGTCCTTAATCGCCGCCCGCGCCCCCAGCGTGTTGAACGTGATGATCTGCGCCACCTGCTCGCGTCCGTATTTTTCCGTGACGTAGTGAATCACCTCGCCGCGCCGGTTCATGCAGAAGTCCACGTCGATATCGGGCAGGTTCACGCGCTCCGGATTCAGGAAGCGTTCGAACAGCAGCCCGTATTGCAGCGGATCGATATCCGTGATCGCCATCGCGTACCCCACCAGGCTGCCCGCCGCCG
>PMKM01000074.1 GCA_003157745.1 Bryobacterales bacterium
CTTGACAATGGGGTCCACCATAGTACGAGAATGGCGAGCGGCATGACAACATCACGGACTGGGCGTTGGCGCAGTTCAAGCAGCAGTACCAACAGGGCAGCCGCAGACGGCCGATCACAAAGGACGCGATATTTCACTATGTGTATGCTGTCCTGCACGATCCGGAGTACTTGCGAAAGTACGACCGCAACCTGAAGCGGGACTTCCCTCATATTCCCTTCTATCGCGACTTCTGGGAGTGGGCCGGTTTTGGCGAGGCCCTGATGGACCTCCACATCGGCTATGAGAGTGCCAAGCCCGCCCAACTCAAACGGATCGACGTCAGGGACGAGGGATCACGCGACTCGGGGTTGCCACCAAAGTCTCTTCTGCGAGCGGATCAAGAGCACGGCGTCATTAAGCTCGATTCGGAGACAACCCTTACGGGGATTCCTTCCGAAGCGTGGCGGTATAAGCTGGGTGGTCGCAGCGCTCTCGAATGGGTCCTCGATCAGTACAAGGAGAAGAGGCCCAAGGACCCGACGATCAGGGAAAAATTCAATACCTACCGCTTCGCTGACTACAAGGAGGCCGTCATTGACCTGGTGAAGCGCGTCACGACCGTGAGCGTCGAGACCATCCGGATCCTCCTCGCGATGGAGAAGGCGGCTCGATAGCGTCAGGCCGCCGACCGCTTCAGAAGCCGGCCAGTTGCGCGAAATCCATATTGCCACCGGAGAGGATCACGCCCACCGAAGCGATGCCGGGCGGCAGCTTGCCGAACAGAACCGCGGCGGCGGAAACCGCGCCGCTCGGTTCCACCAGCACGCGCAGGCGGAGCAGCAGGTACTTCACCGTCTCGCGAATCTCGTCTTCGCTCACGAGCGCGATGGCCTCGGTGAATTGTTGCAGCACGGGAAAGGTGAGCGCGCCGGGGCGCGGCGTGCGCAGTCCGTCGGCGATGGTGTCGGGGTGGGGCGCCGTGACGCGCTCGCCGGCTCGCAGCGACAGGTACGTGTCATTGGCGCTCTCCGGCTCGGCGCCGAAGATGCGGATCGCCGGCTCGATGGCTTTGGCGATGGTGGCGCAGCCGGCGAGCAGGCCGCCGCCGCCCACGGGTGCGATCAGCGCGTCCAGCGGTCCGCTCTCGCCGAGCAGTTCGAGCGCGGCCGTGCCCTGTCCGGCCATGATCATCGGATGGTCGAAGGGCGGCACCAGCGTGGCGCCGGTCCGCTCGACGATGTCGGCGGCGATTCGCTCGCGCTCTTCGGTGAGCCGGTTGTAGGTGACGATGGTGGCGCCCTGCGCGCTGGTAGCGTCGATCTTGGTGCGCGGCGCGTCGGCCGGCATCACGATGGTGGCGCGCGCGCCTACGTGCCGGGCCGCGATCGCCACCGCCTGCGCGTGGTTGCCCGAGGAATAGGCCACCACGCCGCGCTTGATCGCATCCGGCGCGAGCGACAGAATCAGGTTGGCCGCGCCGCGCATTTTGAAGGCTCCGCCGCGCTGGAGGTTCTCGCACTTGAAGAACGCGCGCACGCCGGCGCGTGCGTCGAATCCGGTCGAGGTGAGCACCGGCGTGCGCCGCGCCAGCGGGTGTATCCGCTCCGCTGCCCGGCGTACGTCGGCGGCTTGAATGGCTAGCTCCATACCTTTCAGAATAACCGGGCGGGGGCGCCCTCAGTCGACCGTGATCGACGTCACCACCACGCCGCGCTCGCGCGAATCGTTGGCGTCGGCGGCGAGCGTGGCGCGCGCGCGGAAGCGCACCAGCGCGTCCTCCACGCCCTCGGGCAGCGGACGCACCAGCACGTGCGCGCCGGAGCGGCGAAATTCCGCTGGCTCCAGCTCGGCACCGTTCACCGTGCCCGATAGCGCCACCCCGCCGTGCGCCGCCATCAGCTCGTCGGGAATGAACAGACCGAGCGCCACCGTGCGCGCCCGCCCGCCGCCGCCCGGAATGCGGAAGGAAAACTCGCCCGCGGTCCAGCGCCAGCCAGTCCCTTCGGCCGCGTGCCAGCCCTCCAGTAACTCGACATTGGCCAGCCGGCCGAAGCGGCTGCGCAGGAAGCAGAACGCGCGCTCGTCGCGGTCCGCGCGCACCGGATCGGAATGCCGCGTATCGCCCACCGAGAGGAAATCGAGCACGTCCCAATAGGTCCGCTTCAGAGCCAGCCGCAGGCCGGGCTCGGAGAAGACGAAGTAATTGCTCTCGTCGTTGTTGAGCTCGGTCTCGTCCACCAGGTATGCCAGCGCGACGTCTTTCGGCATCGCCGCGCCACCGGGAAAACGGCGCGCGATGCGGGTGCTCAGGAAGCAATGCGCGGCGTGCTTGGCCAGTTCCTCGAGCATGTGGAACGGGTTGCGTAGATGATACAGCGTGCCCAGGAAAAAGGCGAAATCGTACGGCCCGCCGGGCAACTGGAATGGCCGGTCGAGATCGAGCTCGACCAGTTCGACCGCGCTCCCAAGGGCCGCCTTCAGCGCGCGGGCCCCGCGCAGCCCGTTGTGATTGTAGACCGGGTGGTCGACCGCAGTCACCCGGTAGCCGAGCGATTCGAGGAAAAACGCCAGCTCGCCATCCCCGCAGCCCAGGTCGAGCACCCGCCGCCCCTCACCCCGCGGCCCCAACATCGTCCGGTTGGCGCCGCGCAGCATTCGGTTGCAGTGCCCGAGCGACGCCAGCGTGTCGTACGGATACCATTCGAAGCCGGGATTCCGCATCCCCAGCCGCGCCCGGCAAATCACCTCCCGATACCGTTCCGCCATCTCGCACACGGCTTCGATTCCCCGTGTTGCGTCCTGTGACCCACCGCCTGCCCGCATGGCGTCCATCATAACGCGCCTCTCGGGACCACTCGACTCAGTGTCTTTCCCCACAGTTTGTAGGTAGTTCCCTGGGGATAGGCCCTTGGACGTGGCCATACATTAACCGAAGTCAGTCTTGGCAGCTTGTCCGGATGATGGTACTTGTAGAACTATGGTATTGATAGTACCCCACTCAGTACTTGGGGTACTTGTCTTGGCGTTTTGAACAGGCTGGCATAGGCCAGCCGCAGATGAGCTCAAGGAGGCTCGGCTTCTCATGTTGAATCTTGGATTGGTTTTCAGGATGGCAATCCCGACCACATTATTGGGGTGCACGCTCATCGCACAAAGTACGGTTGCTCCGGTGGGCAACACCGGCAAACTTGTGAGTACCATCGCCGTCGATCGCAGCGTATATTTTCCCGGCGAAGAGGCCGTGTTGACGTTGACCGCGCACAATTCGGGTTCCGCGCCGCTGGAGGTTGTGTCGCCGTTCTCCGCCTTCGGCTGCTTCGGTCTCTCGCGCGTGTCGCCGTCCGGCTCCCTGGTGCCGCTGTTCGGGCGGCCCGTGTGTCCGCTGCGGCTGGTCGAGCCGGCTGGATCGAAGATGGTGCTGGCGGCCGGTGAAGAGAGCCGCGTCGCGGTGAGCGGGGACGACCTGTGGCCCGGCGCGAGCGCCTCGACCGTGCCCGGCACGCCCGGCTACTACCAGATTTCGCAGGGCGTTTCGGGCGCCTCGGTGGTCTTCCGCATCGCCATGCCGCGCCTGGAAGCGGCCAGCGCCGTGCGCATCCACGACATCGTATACAACGATCCATCCAAGAAGCGCGAAGTGCGCGTGCCGGCGTACATGCACGTCTTCAGCCTGCGTTGGAACAACCAGAGTTTCCTGTGCGTGGCGCTGTCCCCCAGCGTGCGCGATAAGGCCGTGGCGACCGATGGCGCCGGCAACGTGACAGGCGTCGGCGTGCCATATCGGCGCATAGCCACCCTCAGCGGCCCCATTTCGACACTGGCGGGCACCGCCAACGCGCAGGATAATCTGGCCATCGCCTGGATGGATGCCAAGGGCCACGGCCAAACCGTCCTGGTGGCGGGCGATCGCCCCAACCAGACCACGGACGGCGTGCAAGTTGGCCTCGATTCCACCTTCGAGAGGGTTAGTGCGGCCAATACCCAGCAATTCACCGCCCGCGTCGCCGGAGCCGCCAACCGCAGCGTGGCCTGGAGCCTCACGGTCGCTCCCGGCTCCCCGGCGGGGGCGCTCGCCGGTTCGGTGAATGCCGCGGGCGTCTATACCGCTCCGGCCGGAGTTGCCAAGCCGTATGCGGTCATCATCACGGCGCAAAGCCAGGCCGACCCGTCCCGCTCCGCGGTCGGAGTGGCCGCCGTGCAACCGCGCAATCAGACCGCTCTGGCAACCGCCGTTGGCGGCTCGACCTTCGCGGCCAAATCGCCCACCACGGTTCTGGTCAGCTTCGGCCAATAGGCGCTTGCGCCATTCACCGGATTCTCTGCAACGGACCAAAACAGCCCGCCTGCGAACACCTGCAAACCGAGTTCGCCGGCGGGCTCTTTTGTCGCTCCCGCGTGCCCCGGAATGCCACAAATAATCTTGATAGCGGTGATTAAGATCTCTAATGTCCTCAATGGCATGACGCTTGCTACCATAGGAACTGACCACTACATGGAGGGTTCCCGTGTCCAAGGGTTTTGTCGCCATCAATGTGGAACGCTGCAAAGGCTGCTCGTTCTGTGTCGAGTTCTGTCCCAGCCACGCGCTGGCTCTCTCCCCCGCCTTCAATTCAAAGGGTTACCACACACCGCACCTCGTCGCCGCGGACAAATGCAGCGGCTGTGACCTGTGCGGAATGTACTGTCCCGACTTCGCAATCTATGGAGCGCGCTATGCACGCTGACCCACGTGGGGTCTTAACGGGTGTCCATTTTCTCGACGGTGATCACGCATGTTGTGAGGGAACTCTCGCAGCAGGTGCGCGATTTGCCGCAGGTTACCCGATCACGCCGTCCACCGAAGTGGTGGAACGCTTCGCGTGGAGAATTCCTACAGTCGGCGGAATCTTCGTTCAGATGGAAGATGAGCTGGCCTCGTCGATCGCCATTCAGGGCGCCGTCTGGGGCGGCGCCAAGGCCTTCACCGTCACTTCCGGACCCGGCTTTTCATTGATGATGGAACACATCGGCTACGCCGCGTTCACCGAAACGCCGTGCGTCTTCGTCAACGTGCAGCGCGGCGGCCCGTCCACCGGCCTGCCCACCTTGCCGGCCCAGGCCGACATGATGCAGGCCAAGTGGGGATCGCACGGCGATTACGGCATCATCGCGCTTTGCCCCAATTCCCCGCAGGAGTGTTTCGACCTCACCATCACCGGCTTCAACCTGGCCGANNGAGTTCCGCGTCCCGGTCATGATGATGCTCGACGAGTGCGTCGGCCACATGACGGAAAAAGTGGTGATCCCGCCGGCCGACGAGATTGAGGTGACGCCGCGGCGCTACACCAAGAAGCCGCCGGCCGAATTCAACCTCTACGAGGCCGACGAAACCCTGGTGCCGGAAATGGTGAAGGCGGGCGACGGCTACCGCTTCCACATCACCGGCCTGACCCACGACCAGCGCGGTTACCCTAGCATGACCGTGCCCACGCAGGACCGCCTGGTGCGGCGCCTGCTCGATAAGTTGAAGCCGTTTCAGAACGGCCGGGCAATTTTCGACGCCGCCGGCCTGGAGGACGCCGAAGTGGTGGTGGTCTCCTACGGCATCACCTCGCGCGTGGCGCAACGGGCGATCGAGTTAGCCCGCCAACAGGGCGTGCGCGCCGGCAAGTTCCGCATCATTTCCGCCTGGCCGTTTCCGGAACGACACATCGCGGAACTGGCCGGCCGCGTCAAGGCGTTCGTGGTGCCCGAACTGAACATGGGGCAAATGGTGCGCGAAGTGGAACGCTCCGCGGCCGGCCGCGCCAAAGTGATTTCCATCGGTCACGCGGGCGGCACCGTGCACGATCCGGAAGTGATTCTCAAGGCCATTGTGGAGGCGGCGAAATGAGCGAAGAGTTACTCGAAGTCGAATGCGAGATACCGGCGGATTCCTTTAATCCGGTCGAGCCGTTTCTGCGCACCGAGCGTATCCCGCACATCTGGTGCGCCGGCTGCGGCATCGGCACCACGGTCAACTGCTTCACGCGCGCGCTGATCGCCTCCGGCGCGAATCTGGACAAGGTGGCCATCGTCTCCGGCATCGGCTGCACCGGNNCCGCGTGGCCGGTTACGCGCGCCTCGATTCCTTCCATACCACGCACGGCCGCGCGATTCCGTTCGCCACGGGATTGAAACTGACGAACCCGGAGTTACAGGTGGTTGTCTATTCGGGCGATGGCGACTTATTCGCCATCGGCGGCAATCATTTCATTCACGCCGCGCGCCGTAACATGGATATCAAAGTCATCTGCGTGAATAACCTGACTTACGCCATGACCGGGGGACAGACCGCGCCCACCACGCCCAGCCAGGTGATCAGCGCGACCGCGCCCTACGGCGTTTTCGAGCCGTCCTTCAACCTGGTGCAATTGGCGGACGCCTGCGGAGCCTCCTACGTCGCCCGCTGGACCACCTTCCACGTCAAGCAGCTTGCGCGCTCCATGGAAGAGCTACTCAAGAAGAAGGGCTTCGGCTTCATCGAGATCGTTTCGCCCTGCCCCACGCTGTATCAGCGGCGCAATAAGATGGGCGACGGGCTGGACGCCATGAAGTTCTACAAACAGGTAAGTAAGATCCGCAACGGCGCGCCCACGGGAGAGTGCAGTCTGACTAAGTCGGGCGAAATCGTGGTCGGTAAGTTCGTCGACCGCGAACGGCCCAATTACTACGACTTACTTCAGGCGCAAATGCAGCAGAGCCTGGGCGACCGCTACGCCGAACCGGAAGTGGGGTGCTCGGAATGCTAACCGAACTTCGCAGCAGAGTGGGGCAGGCGCTTCCCCCTGCCAACCCGGAGTCTTCGCAATGCTAACCGAACTTCGCGTGGCAGGCTTTGGTGGCCAGGGCGTGATCCTCGCCGCGATCGTCGTCGGCAAAGCCAAGGCTATTTTCGAGCAGGGCTACGCCACCATGACACAGGCCTTCGGCCCGGAGGCGCGCGGCGGATCCTCGAGCGCGCAGTGCATTCTCTCCGACGAGCCGATCCTTTACCCCTATATCACACAGCCCGACGTCCTGGTCGTCATGTCGCAGGAAGCATATACCCGCTTCGCGCCCGAACTCAAGCCCGGCGGAATCCTGGTCGTGGAGCAAGACATGGTGCACCTCGGCGAGTTGCCCGTCGGCACCAAAGTCTTCGCCGTCCCCGCCACGCGCCTCGCCGAGGAGTTAGGCCGCAAGGTCGTCCTCAACATCGTGATGGTCGGCTTCCTGGGCGCCGTCACCGCGCTCGTGAGCGCCGAGTCGTTGCGCAACGCCGTCAAAGACTCCGTCCCGCCCGCGCTCGAAAAGCTCAACCTGGAAGCGTTCGACAAGGGCTTCGCTTATGGCGAGGACTTGGTGCGCATGCTGGCTGGAGAGGGTAAGGCGCTGGTCTCCGAATAGATCAGCGCTCCAGTCGTCTGACTGTTTCCGCGTGGCGGGCCAACCGGCCAGAGGATGAGCGGCTCATGCTCCGCCGAATCGACGCTCGGCTTCCGCGAGATCGGGAGTTCGGAGAGTGATCTCGGCTTTTCTTCTTCGGCAAAAGCTAAGCCTGAATTCCGAAGTTCGGCCGCCTTGTATCAGGGCACGGCTTGAGCCGTGCCGAAAGACAAAGTCATTACGGGGCTTCAGCCCCTGTTCGACGCACAGGGGCTAAAGCCCGTCAAGTTCATTCGGTTCCGGCACGGCTCAAGCCGTGCCCTGATACAAGATCTGTTTTCCCAAAGCCTTGCTATGTGGAAATGCAACCTCGCCGAAGTCGACTTCGGAATTCAGGCTAAGTGAACAGTCTCGGCCCTAACTCTTCTCCCGCAGAAACGTCCCCTTCTCCAATTCCTCGAACGCCTCCCGAAGCTGCGTCTGCGTGTTCATCACAATCGGCCCGTACCAAGCCACCGGCTCCTGCAGCGGCTTCCCCGAGCACAGCAGAAACCGTATCCCGTCCTCCCCGCCATGCACTTCCACCTCGTCGCCGCGGTCGAACAGCACGAGCGACCGATTGCCCGCTTCCGCCGGCGGCTTCGTGTCCGCCCATCCCACCGATTCGGTCGGCACATCGAGCGGTCCCGACGCGTTGCAGAACTTCCCCGCCCCGCTGAATACGTACGCGAACGAATGGTGCGTCGTCTCCACCGGCAACTTCTTCCGCCGTCCCGCCGGCACCGACACATCGAGGTAAATCGGATCCGCCGCGATCCCATCCACCGGCCCCACCGCACCCCAGAACTTCCCGCACACCACGCGCACCCGCGTGCCGTCGTCGTCCGTGATCTCCGGAATATCGCCCGCCTTCACTTCCTGATATCGCGGCGCCGTCATCTTCAACGCCGCCGGCAGGTTGGCCCACAATTGGAACCCGTGCATCCTCCCCGCCTGGTCGCCCTTCGGCATCTCCTGATGCACGATCCCGCTGCCCGCCGTCATCCATTGGATGTCGCCCGCNNACGTCGTTGCGGAAGTCGTCGAGCAGCAGGAACGGATCGAACTCGGTCGTATTGCCGAACCCAAACGCGCGCCGCAGATGCACGCCCGCGCCTTCAATAGTCGGCTTAGCTTGAATCAGTCGTTTAACCGGACGAAGTGACATTGCGCCTCCTGTGCAAAACAGCACTTATGCCGCGGCATCCCCCCTCGCTCGCGGCTTTCCGTTAGTGTACATCGGGCCGGGTTTGATGGGCGGCGCACTATGCGTGGGAAATCACTATTCCGTGTCGACCACAACTTGCGTCATGCTGCGGGGTCGGTGCGCCTGTGACCGCGCCACCCGTGAAGCGTCTCCAGAAAGCCTTCGACCGACTCGTCCTCGGGCCAGAAGTCGCCGTGCAGCACGGATGTGTCAGTGATTGGCCCCGTGCCCTGCTCAGCCATCAACTGATCGATGGTCGGATGTCCGGTAGCGGCGTAGCGGGCGGACGGCGCACTGTCGCGGGATGCGAACTCCCGATGCTGGGGATTCGACTCGGCCATGGTCTCACCTCGTCACTCCGAGTATACCGGTGGGTCCTGGCCCGTGGGTCGTAAACCACGCTACCCTGTGATTTGCGACTTACTCGCCGCCACCTCCTCGCCATGTTCCCGGCCCTGGCCGCCAGTTCGTGCGCCACGCAGGAAGGCTTCCCAACCGATACCGCACCGCGTCACCCTGTCTCCGACGTTTTCTCGCCCCTGTCTCTCGATCGCGTCCAACTCGGCGGCTATCTCGGCGCCCGGCTTGACCTGTGCATTCGCAACCGCATCTTCGCTCAGAATCCGGACGCGCTCGTCGCTCCGTTCCGTCACCGCACCGAGCGCTCCGCCTGGCAAACTGAGTTCTGGGGTAAGTGGTCTCTCTCTGCCGCTGCCGCTTGTAAGTACACTCATGACGACGCCGCACGCGCCCGTCTCGGCGACTCAGTCCGGTCTCTAATCGCCACCCAATCCGCCGACGGTTACATCGGCAATTACGCCCCCGGCAGTCACTTGAAAGGTTGGGATATCTGGGGCCGTAAGTACACGCTGCTCGGCTTACTCGCCTGGTTCGACATGACGAGTGACCCCGCCGCGCGGGCCGCCGCGCACCGCCTCGCAGCGCACCTGACGACCGAAACCGGCCCCGGCTTGGCCGACATCGTTCATTGCGGCCTCTATCGCGGCATGGCCGCGACCAGCGTGCTCGAACCCATCGTCCTACTCCATCGCCACACCGGCGACGACCGGCTCCTCCGCTTTGCCGAATGGATCGTCTCCCGCTCAAGCGCGCCCGATGGCCCGCAGTTGATAGAAAAAGCATTCACCGCCATTGCTGTCGCCGACCGCTTTCCGCGCCCTCAGAAGTGGTTCTCCTGGGAGAATGGCGAGAAGGCCTATGAGATGATGTCGTGCTACTCCGGCCTGCTCGAGTTATACCGCGCGACCGGCCGTGCCACTTACCTTAATGCCGCCGAGCGCACTTACGCCAATATCCTCGCGACCGAGATCAACGCCGCCGGCTCCGGTTCCGCCGAAGAGTGCTGGTACGGCGGCATGGCCCGCCAGACACAACCCGCGAAGAAGCCCATGGAAACCTGTGTCACGGTAACTTGGATGCACCTCTGCGCCAGCCTGCTCCGCCTCTCGGGCGACCCGCGCTACGCCGACGCCCTCGAGACCGCCGCCTACAACGCCCTCCTCGGCGCCATGTCTCCCGACGGATCCGGTTTCGCCCAGTACAGCGCGCTCGAAGGCGTCCGCGCGTTCGGCGAGAAGCAGTGCGGCATGGAGTTGAATTGCTGCGAAGCCAATGGCCCGCGCGGCGTGATGCTGCTGCCGCAACTCGCCGTCACAATGGGCGCCGCGGGCCCTGTCTTCAATCTCTATTCCGCTGGCCGCTGGAACCTGCAACTCCCGGCCGGCGCCCCCCTGCGCATCGAATCCAAAACGGATTATCCCCTCGATGGCGCGGTCGATCTCACTCTCCATCCCGCCCGCCCCGAGTCGTTCCCGCTCCGCCTTCGCATCCCTGCCTGGAGCGCCCAAACCACGCTCGCCGTGAATGGCGCGCCAATCCGCGATGTCCAACCCGGCTCGTACGCCACCATCGAGCGCCATTGGAAACCTGGCGACCGCGTCCGCCTGCAGTTCGATCTGCGCACCCGCGTCCTCCATGCGAACGATGGCCCGCGCCACTGCGCCGCCGTCGCGCGCGGCCCGCTCCTGCTCGCTCGCGACGCCCGTCTCGGCCAGGCCATTGACGATCCAGTCACAGCACTCGGCGCCGCCAACAGCTTCGTCCAACTCGAACCCCTCGACGTTGCGCCGTCGTCGCCAATCCACATGGCATTCAGCGCCGGCCCCGCCCATGTCCGCCTCTGCGATTACGCCTCCGCCGGCAACACCTGGCGCCCCGATTCCCGCTACCGCGTCTGGCTGCCCCTCAAGTGACAGGCCATCGCCTTTTGTGGCCTGTCAAGCCTGCCGGCCCAACGCGCACTGCCCCGTCGTGGCGCGGGCCTCCAGACCTGCTGTGTCGAGAGTCATCTCGACACTTCTTCCCCGTAATGAGATCGCGAGCCCCCTATCTCCCCTCCGGCCCGCTCGCCACGCCCGCGGGCTTCTCTCCCGGCTTCTCCGCCACAAACGTCAGCTTCACATTGCCCGTGTGCGCCTTGTCGTCCAGCTTCACGTCCGCGGTGGTCTTTCCCAGATGATCGAAGAGGTTCTGCTGCCGGATCGTGCCCAGGAAGTAGTTCGGATATTCCGGGTTGAACGGCTTGCCCATCTTCATCGTCCAAATCCGCAGAATCTCCGCCTCGCCTTCCAGGTCGAGGCCCGCCACCGTCAGCTTCCCCATCGTGTACTGCGGCCCCGCGTCGACGTGAATCGCCGCGTCCGCCGTTTCGTGCGCGTCGTCCACCACCCTGTCCGCGGTCACCTTCGCGTTCAGGTAACCCTCCCGCCGCAGCGCCTTCCGCATCGTCTCCAGCCCCTGCTCGACTTTGTCGAAGTTGGCCACGTCGCCCGTCTTCATGTCGATCTTGCGCAGCAGCTCCGCCGCCGTCTCCGGCGCCGGCCCGTCAATCGCGATCTTGCCCATCGTGTAGCTGCGCCCTTCGTCGACGGTCACCGTCACCTTCAACCCGCGCACTTCCTTGGTCGGTTCGGTCGCGAGCCCGGTGAACCGCACCCGCATCCGCCCGCGCGCTTCGTACAGCGGCCGGATCGAGTTCGTCAGGATTTCGCGGAAGCGGTCTTCCGTGTACTCGGCGCCAATCCCCGCCGCCATCGCATCGTGCAGCAGGTTGGACGGCACCACGTGATTGCCGCGGAACTCGACCAGCGCCACCACCGGCAGACTGCGCGACGGCCGGAACACCACCGCGAATTCGCCCGTCGCCGTCGGCGTAACCCCCGCCACGATCTTCTCCGGCTGCCCTTTCGCCGCCACGAATTCCTCCACCCATTTCGTGTACCGCTCGAAGGCCGGTTGCGTCGCCGGCATCTTTCCCGACTGGAACAGCGGGTCTTTCTCGCGCAACATCGCGCGCAATTCCTCCCCGGAAACGTGCAGGTCCTCGAACTCCGCCGGGTACGCCTGCTGCACCTCGAGCACCTGAATCACCGCCGCATAGCCCTTCGCCGCGCCCTCCGTGAATTTGTATCCCACCGTTTCGAACGCGCCCGTGTCGAGCAGCCGCCTGCGCGCCGCTTCGAAGTCCGCCTTGCCCGCCACCTGTCCCAGCTTCAATGCCGCCGTGGTCAGTATCTGCTCCGCGCTGTAGGTGTGATTGCCCGTCACCACCAGACTTTCAATCGGCCACCGCCCGGCCGCCTCGGCCCCGGCGTTCTGCGCCGTCTTCGTTTGTCCGAATCCAGCCGCGCACGTCAGCATCAAAACCAATAGCAACCTATGCATATTTCCTCATGGTAGCGCCCACTGTCCGCCCGAGCCGCGTCCGCAATCGGAGCCGCGACCAAAGGGAGCGGTCGCCCGCCGATCGAAGTGAATATCGAATGACAAACCCCGGCCCGCCGCCCTTTCGAGTTAGACGCATCGGCCGCGCCGCCGGTGACACAGGTAGAATATAAAAAAGTGCCATACGATCTGATCGTCATAGGAAGTGGTCCCGGCGGCTACTCCGCTGCTATTCGCGCCGGCCAATTTGGACTGAAGACCGCGCTGGTCGAGAAGCAGGCGCGCCTCGGCGGCACCTGCCTCCTGGTCGGCTGCATCCCGACCAAGAGCCTGCTCCAGACCGCCGACGTCTGGCAGCGCTTCGTCCACGCCGACCAGGAGGGCATCCAGTGCGATAACCCGCGCCTGGATTATCCCAAGGTCAAGGACCGCAAGGACGGCATCGTCGCCAAGCACTCGAAGGGCGTCGAGATGCTGCTCAAGCGCGCCAAGGTCGAGCGCATCGCCGGCTTCGCCACCCTCCTCGGCGGTGGCAAGGTCGAGGTGAAGACCGCTTCCGGCACCCAGACTCTCGAAGCGAAGAACATCATCGTCTCGACCGGCTCGGAAGCCCGCATGATCCCCGGCCTCGTGCCCGATCCCGAGCGAATTCTCACCAACGTCGAAATCCTCAGTCTCACCGCGGTCCCCAAGAGCCTTATCATTATTGGCGGCGGCGCCGTCGGCGTCGAGTTCGCCAGCATCTTTCACCGCTTCGGCGCCGAAGTCACCGTGGTCGAAATGCTGCCGCGCATCGTTCCCGTCGAGGATGAGGATATTTCGAAGGAGCTGGAACGTAATTTCCGCAAGCAGGGCATTCGCGTCGAAACCGGCGCCCGCGCCGACAATATCGGAAAGACCGGCTCCGGCGTCCGCCTCACTCTCACTACCAAGGACGGCAAGCAGGAGACGCTCGAAGCCGAAAAGCTGCTGGTGGCCGTCGGCCGCAAGCCCAACACCGATGGCATCGGTCTTGAAAACACGCGCGCGGAACTCGACCGCGGCTTCATCAAGGTAGATCGATCCCAGCAGACCGCCGAGCCCGGCCTCTATGCCATCGGCGATGTCGTCGCCGGCACGCCGCAACTGGCCCACGTCGCCACGCGCGAGGGCATGATCGCCGTCGCCCACATCGCCGGCAAGCCCGCCGTTCCCATCAATCGCAATCGCATTCCCGGCTGCACCTACACCCAGCCCGGCATCGGCAGCGTCGGCCTCACCGAAGCCCAGGCGCGCGCCCAGGGCCACGACGTCAGGATCGGCCGCTTCCCCTTCGCCGGCAATAGCCGCGCCACCATCCTCGGCCATCACGAGGGCTTCATCAAGGTGGTCTCGAGCGAACCGCTCGGCGAAATTCTCGGCGTCCACATCATCGGCCCCGAGGGTTTCGAGATCGTCGCCGAAGCCGTTACTGCCATGGAAGCCGAAGCCACCGTCGACGTCATGATGCAAACCATCCACGCCCACCCCACGCTCTATGAAGCGCTGGGCGAAGCTTTCAACGCCGTCTACGGCCTCTCCATCAATGCGTAACTGCTGCCTCCGCGAGTTGGGTCGCTTCGATTACTCGGCCGCGCTCGACTTGCAGCGCCGCCTCGTCGTCGAGCGCCAGCAGGGTCTCATCCCCGATCAACTCCTGCTGCTCGAACACAGCCACGTCGTCACCCTCGGCCGCAATGGCCATCGCGAGAATCTGCTCGCCAGCGACGACGTGCTCGCCCGCGCCGGCGTCGCGTTTCATGCGACCGATCGCGGTGGCGACATCACCTATCACGGCCCCGGCCAGTTGGTCGGCTACCCTATCCTCGACCTGCGCGAGTGGAAGCGCGACGTCGCCGCCTACGTCCGCTCCCTCGAAGAAGTCATTATCCTGACCCTGGCCGATTTCGGCATCGCCGCCACCCGCATCCCCACGCTCACCGGCGTCTGGGTCGACGGCCGCAAGATCGCCGCCATCGGCGTGCACATTTCCCGCTGGGTGACCTCGCATGGTTTCGCCCTCAACGTCTCCACCGATCTCAGCTATTTTCAGTACATCGTGCCTTGCGGTTTGACCAAGCCCGTCACCTCGATGGCCGCGCTCGGCGTCCGCGCCACGCTCAAAGATGTAGGATACACTTTGGCGGCACATTTTGGCCGAGTCTTCGATCGCCAACTGCCGCCGACCGCGCCCGCACTTCCCGGCGCACGAAAGAGAGAACTCGTATGACCGACGTCGTGATGCCCCAGATGGGCGANNCGCCCGCCGCCGGCACGCTCGCCGAAGTCCTGGTCGAGGAAGGCAAGACCGTCGGCATCAACACCGTCGTCGCCCGCATTGAAGAAGCCGGCGCAGCGGCCGCACAGTCCACCGCTGCGGCACCCGCGCCGCAACCTGCCGCGCCACCCGCGCCCGCGACGGCCGCGCCCGCTGCACCGCTCGAGCCCGCTCCGCCCGCAATCGACGAGGCGGCGCCAGCAGCCGAACCCGCCGGTCCCCTCTCGCCCCTCGTCCGCAAACTGGCTCGCGAAAACAATATCGATCTCGCGCGAGTAAAAGGCACCGGCGCCGGTGGCCGCATCACCAAACAGGACGTCGAAGCCTACCTGGCGCAAAAACCCGCCGAGCCATCCCCCGTGGGGTCCGCGCCCGCCCCACCCGCACCCATCCAATCCACTCCCCTCGCGCCCGCTCACCCGGCCAAGACCCGCATCGAGCCGCTCAGCACCATGCGCATCAAGATCGCCGAACACATGGTGCTTTCGAAGCGCACCTCGGCTCACGTCACCACCATTCATCGCGTCGATATGACCGCCGTCGCTCACATGCGCGACCGCAACAAGGCCGCCTTCAAAACCAATTACGGCTTCAATCTGACTTACCTGCCGTTCATCGCGCGCGCCGCCGCGGTTGCCCTGCGCCAGTTCCCCTTGCTGAATGCATCGCTCGATGGCAATAACATCGTCTATCACAACGAAATCAATATCGGCATCGCAGTCGCGATCGAGAACGGGTTAATCGTCCCCGTCATTCGCGCCGCCGACGAGAAGAATGTGCTCGGCCTCCAACGCTCCATCGTCGATCTCGCCGCCCGCGCCCGCTCGCGTCAGCTCAAGCCCGATGAAGTCCTCGGCGGTACTTTCTCGATCACTAACTTCGGCAGCTTCGGCAGCCTGATCGGCACCCCCATCATCAACCAGCCCCAAGTCGCCATCTTAGGCATCGGCACGGTAGACAAGACCCCCGTTGTCATCAACGACGCCATCGCCATAAGATCCATCTGCCACATCTCTCTCAGCTTCGATCACCGCTTGATCGATGGCGCCCTGGCCGACCAGTTCATGACCAAAATCAAAGAAGTCCTGGAATCCTGGACCGAAGAAGTGCAATAAGTGGGGCAGGTCACCGACCTGCCAACTCGGACGCTGAAATGAAGAAGTTTCTCTTTGACCACCTTCGCCCGAGCCGGCCGGGAGGGTACCTTTTCTTCGTGGCATGGTTGCTCATGTTAACGTATACTTCCCGGGCGTATCGCCCGGTCGAAATTCTCGCTGTTTACTCCGTTACTCTATTCACCATGCGCCGCTTGTCCGATGCCGGCCTGAACCGACTCTGGGTCTTCGTCATGCTTCCGACGATAATGGCCGGGGTTCTGTGCCCGCTGCTGATTCCAGGCGTGAGGCCGAGCTCCGTGTGGGCTCAACTCCTCGACGGCCTTTTCTACAATCGAAACTGGAGACAGGCCGTGCTGGCCCTGGCACTGCTCGCCGTCCCACTCGCCATCGGCATCCTGCCCACACGCCAGCCAAGTCCGAAAGACGCGACCGAACCCCAAGCGACGCCCGCCGCCCAGCAGTAGGACAGACGATCGCCTTTTGTCGTCTGTCGCGCCCGCCCCTACCACCCGCGCGCCGCATAGCATGACCGCCGCAACAGCCCCATTTGGTAACATCGGAGGTACTAATCTTTTTGACGATCGAGGAGTTTTCCAGTGTCCGATCTGGTAGCGGTTTTCGATACGACGTTGCGCGATGGCGAACAGGCCGCAGGCACGCGGCTGGGCAGCCGGGACAAACTGACGGTGGCGCGGCAACTGGCCCGCTTGAATGTCGACGTGCTCGAAGCCGGCTACCCGGCCTCCTCGCCGGACGATTTCGAGGCCGTGCGCCAGATCTCCCGGGAGATCCAGGGCCCGATCATATGCGCCCTCTCGCGCGCCGTGCCGGGCGATATCGAATCCTGCGGCGCCGCGCTCGATAAAGCCGCCAGGCCCCGCATTCACACCGGAATCGGCGCCTCCGACATCCACATCATGGGCAAGTTCTGCGACGAGCGCTACGGGCGCACGCTCGAGGAAAAGCGCGCGCGCATTCTGGAGCTGGCGGTCGAAGCGGTGAAGCTGGCCAAGCGCTTCGTCGACGACGTGCAGTTCTACGCCGAAGACGCCGGCCGCGCGGATACGGCCTATCTCTTCACTATGCTCGAAGCCGTGATCGCCGCCGGCGCCACCGTGGTCAACATCCCGGACACCACCGGCTACTCGGTACCCGAACAGTTCGGCAACCTGATTCGCAGCATCCGCGAAAACGTTCCTAACATCGCCAAAGCCGTCATTAGCGTGCATTGCCACGACGACCTCGGCTTGGCCGTGGCCAACGCGCTGGCCGGCATCCGCAATGGCGCGCGGCAGGTGGAAGGCACCATCAACGGCGTCGGCGAGCGCGCCGGCAACGCGGCCATCGAAGAAGTCGTCATGGCGCTGCGCACGCGCGCCGATTACTACGGCGTGGGCACCAATATCGACTCCCGCGAGTTCTTCCGCACCAGCCGTCTGGTGGCCGATTCGCTCGGCGTGGCCGTCCCCGCCAATAAGGCCGTGATCGGCGCCAACGCCTTTTCGCACAGCTCCGGGATTCACGTGGACGGTTTTCTCAAGGACCGCGAGACTTACGAAATCATGCGGCCGGAGGACGTGGGCTTCGAAGAGAGCCGCGTCGTGTTGACCGCGCGCACCGGCCGTCACGGCCTCAGCGACCGGCTGGCTAAGTTGGGTTACGAGCTATCCAAAGAGGAGTTAGATCAGACTTATGAGCGCTTTCTCACAGTCGCGGATAAGAAGCAGGAAGTCTTCGACGAGGACCTGATCGCCATCCTCCACGACGAGTTACATCCGGCCGCCGAGATGTATCAGATCGAGTATATGCACGTCTACAGCGGCACCTCGGCCATCCCCACCGCCACCGTGCGCTTGCGTATCGGCGCAGAGACGCGCGAAGGCGCTGCCATCGGCGACGGGCCGGTGGACGCGGTCTATAAGTCGATCACCGCGGTGACTAATACGAAAGTCAAGTTGCTCCGCTACGACATACGCGCAGTGACCAGCGGCACGGAAGCTATCGGCGAAGTGACCGTGCAACTGGAAGGCGCCGGCCGCCGCACCGTCGGCCGCGGCGCATCCACCGACGTGATCGAAGCCAGCGCCAAAGCCTACATCGATGGTCTCAACAAACTCGCCGGCCCCGCTTAGCCGTGAGGCAGGCGCCGTCGCCTGCCAACCGCCAAACTCGCCACCGTGGCGCAGGCTTTCCAGCCTGCAGAGCCGAGAGTCGTCTCGGCTTTTCTTCGACCATAGCCAGGAAATGCCGCCACGAATGCCGCCGCTGTACGCAGGAATGCGCGCGCCAAGTGTCGTACGGCTCCTCGCCGCCGCGCTACTCGCCCTAATCGCCGTCGCCTGCAAACCCTCCGGCCCGCCGCCGCTGGTCGACGATGGCATGGCATCCTGCCTTACCAGCGACACACTCGCATTGGCCGTCGCCGACCTGGATAAGTTGCGCGGTTCGCCATTCGTCGCCAGCCTGAGCGGCTCCGCGCGCGATCTGCTGGCCCAGTACGGCAACGATTCGAAGCTGCTGATCGCCTGGAACGGGCGAGACTTGCTCATCATCCGGCGCGGGCTCTTCAAAACGCCGCCGCCGGGCGCGACCATGATCGAGCCAGGTCTCGCCGCCGCCGGAACGCCGCGCCGCATCTCGGCCGCACTCGCGCAACACCGCACGGGAGCGACGGGCGCATTCGATCTCATCCGCTACGGTTCGCAAATCGGCGCCGGAAGAGCCGTCTGGCTGACTGTTCGCGGCGGCACCGCGCTTCCGCTCAGCGGCAATCTGGCGAACCTGAACCATCTTCTCGAAGATGCCACGATTGCGGGCGCTGCGTTGGACCTGGGCGAAGAGACCTATTTACGAGTGGATGCAGAAGGGCGAACCGCCGATTCGGCCGACCGCTTGGAGCAGCGGCTGCGCGCACTCGTTTCGATGGCGAAAGAGGCGGAAATCCATGGCCCCGAGATCGAGCAGCTGCTCGACGGTGCGTCGATGGCGCGCTCGGGCCCCGAAGTCACTCTGACGCTGAGCGCCCCGCCTGATGCGGTCGCCAAGCTGCTCGCCGGTCTTGCACGCTGATCGCTCGCTCCCCGTATATCCACCCGGAGCCGGGACCGCGAGAGAGCGGTCGAATGAGCTCTGGCAGGCGACGGGAGTAGAATCGAAGTTATGAAGAAGGTCCGTTGGGGCATTCTCGGCGCGGCGCGTATCGCCGTCACCAAAGTGATTCCCGCCATGCAGCGCGGCGAGTACTGCGAAGTCGCCGCCATCGCTTCCCGCGAGCTGTTGCCCGCGCAGACCGTCGCGCGCGAGTTGGGCATTCCCAAGGCCTATGGCTCCTACGGCGAATTGCTCGCCGATCCGGAGATCGACGCGGTTTATAATCCGCTGCCGAACCATCTGCACGTGCCCTGGTCGGTGCTTGCCGCCGAGGCCGGCAAACACGTCCTGTGCGAGAAGCCGGTGGCGATGAACGCCGAACAGACACTCGAGCTGATCGCCGCGCGCGACCGCACCGGCGTCCTCATCGGCGAGGCGTTCATGGTCCGCACCCACCCGCAATGGTTGCGGCTGATCGAGCTCGTGCGCGGCGGGCGCATCGGCGAGTTGCGATCGGGCATGAGTTCTTTTTGCTATTTCAACCGCGACCCGAAGAATGTGCGCAGCGTTCGCGCCTGGGGCGGCGGCGCACTGCTCGACATCGGCTGTTATCCGATCAAGACTTCGCGGATGGTGTTTGGCGCCGAGCCGCTGCGCGTCGCCGGAACGATCGAGCGCGATCCGACCCTCGACGGCATCGACCGCCTCACTTCGGCCGTGCTCGAATATCCCGCCGGCCACATGGTCTTCACCTGCTGCACGCAGGCGGCGGCGAATCAGACCGCGCTCTATTTCGGCACCAAGGGCAACGTCTCTCTCGACGTTCCGTTCAATCCCGCGGCGAACGAGGTGGCGCGCCTCCGTATCGACGACGGCCGCGATCTTGCGGGCGGCGGTGTCACTGTCGAAAAGATCGCGCCGTGCGATCAATACACGATTCAGGGCGACCAGTTCTCGAGCGCCATTCGCGAAGGCGGCCAGCCGCCGGTGCCGCTCGAAGATTCGCTCCGCAACATGGCCGTGATCGACGCCGTCTTTCGCTCCGCCGAAACCGGCAAGTGGGAAGAGCCGCGCGTGCCGGAGAGGCTCTGAACGAATCACGGCCAGGGTGGGGCAGGCGCTTCCGCCTGCCAACCAGATGCTTTCCACGTGTCGGACCGTCCCGCCGCCCGCTGTCTACGCGGCCAGGATCTTCTCGATCGCGGCTAACTCTTCGCCGCTGAGATCGAGCTTGCGGATGGCGGCAACGTTTTCCTCTAATTGCGCAACGCGGCTGGCGCCCACTAGCGCGCTCGTCACGGCGCTATCGCGCAGCACCCAGGCGAGCGCCATCTGCGCCAGGCTCTGTCCACGCGCTTGTGCGATCGAATTGAGCGCGCGCGCCTGCCCGATGCGGTGCTCATCCACGTCCTTGGGCCTCAGGAAACCCCTCGGGCGCGCGGCGCGCGAATCGGCCGGGATAGTGCCCCCGAGGTAGCGTTCGCTGAGCAACCCTTGCGCCAACGGCGAAAACGCGATGCCGCCCAGCCCCTCGCGGCCGAGCGTTTCGAGCAACCCCTCTTCCGGCCCGCGCCGGAACATCGAGTAAGCGAACTGGTGAATCAGAAACGGCGTTCCCTGCCGGCGCAGAATCTGCGCAGCCTTCGCCGTCGCTTCCGGCGGGTAATTGGAAATGCCCGCATAGAGTGCCTTGCCGGAGCGAACGGCCTGGTCGAGTGCGCCCATCGATTCCTCGAGCGGAGTCTCCGGGTCCGGCCGGTGATGATAGAAGATATCGACGTACTCGAGGCCCATTCGCTTCAGGCTCTGGTCCAGGCTCGCCAGCAGATACTTACGCGAGCCGAAGTCGCCGTACGGCCCCGGCCACATGCCGTAACCGGCCTTGGTCGAAACGATAAGTTGGTCGCGGTATGGCGCCAGGTCGAGCGCGAGAGCGCGCCCGAACGTCTCTTCCGCGGAACCTTCGGGAGGGCCGTAGTTGTTGGCCAGATCGAAGTGCGTGACACCAAGGTCGAAGGCGCGGCAGAGCAGGGCGCGGCTGTTTTCGAGCGAATCCACGCCGCCGAAATTGTGCCATAGGCCAAGCGAAATCGCGGGCAGAACGATGCCCGACTTGCCGCACCGCCGGTAGATCATGTCGTCGTAGCGGCCTTGAATTGCAGTGTACAAGCGAATAGGCTCCTCACAACCACTCTACCGGAAAGCGGGCCAGTCCCTCGGCCGGCCAACCGCCCGTGACACCCAGCCCAAACTCCGCAGCTATTAACCTCCACCCGCCCGGAGCCGCGACCGGAGGGAGCGGTTCTTCAATAGTGCCGAATCTCGCCGCCGAACGCTCGCTCTCTCGCCACCGAACCGTAAGACCATACTCACTGCTGGTATTGACTATGGTATCCTTGAGGCGCAATGGAAACCGCGCGCAAGATAACCGTTGAAGTGCCGCCGGAACTTCTCGCCAAGGCACAGCTCGCCAGCGGTAGCGGCATCACGCAGACTGTCCGCACCGGTCTGCAACTGGTTGCGGCATCGCAGGCATACGCGAGGCTTCGGCAATTCCGGGGAAAGGTCCGCTTCGCGCGGACGCTGGCCGAGTTGAAGGCTGACCGGTGATTGCGGTCGATACCAGCGTCTGGATTGCCTATCTCCAAGGCGATCGCGGCACAGACACGGAACTGCTCGACAGGGCGCTTCGGGACCGCCAAGTGCTCATGGTTCCCGCTGTCCTCACCGAGGTGCTCAGTGACCCGAAACTTCCGCGAGAGGTCTCCCAGACCCTTTCGGAACTTCCTCTCATCGACGTAAGTCCCGGCTATTGGCAACGCGCCGGCGAGCTACGCGCAAAGGTCCTTGCAAAACGCCGCAAGGCACGTCTGGGCGATGCCCTGATTGCCCAGAGCTGCATCGACAGCGACATCCCGCTCCTAACGCGCGACCGCGACTTTCGCTCGTTCGCGGAGGCCGCCGGGCTCAATCTACTTATTCACACCGCGAACGACCCGCAATAGGCGGAAGACCCCGTCCTGGACCGGCTCCGCCAGGCCTTGGGAACATCGAGGCTGTCGCCGATCATACTGTCTACCTTGGGTGTCTGTGGTCAGTGCTGTCCAAAACGCGTCCGCCCTTCAGAAAGATCCATCCGCCAAAGTCTGCCCCTTCGAACACCAGCTCCGACTTCGTTGCCGCGCGCCCCTCGCCAAGCAACTGATAATCGCCTTGCTCCACAAGCCGTCCGGTATAGTCGGTCCAGACGCCGCACCTGTCAACGTTGGGTTTTGGGCCCGCCTCGCACGCGATGTAGGCTCCGCCATCCTGCCCACCCGCCCAGGTTGCCCAATTTGGAACGCCCGCTGGCCGCTTCGATGGGGAACCAGCGGGCCGGCAACAAGCCAACACGATCGTGCCGAAGATAATGATGAGACAGTGCCAGACGCACCTCATAACTCGCGTGCATTACTGACCATTTCACGGCACCAACATAATCGGCGCCTGCCAGAAAGCCGCTTTCTGCGCCGCAGGGTCGACTACCGAGATCTGGCAGTTATAGCGGCCGGGCGGGAGCTTGGCGAGCGAGAGGCTGAACTTCAAAGGCACCGTCTTAATGCGGCTCTGCAGTAGCTCAGAGACTTGCATGGGTGGAGTCTCAAAGACCTTCGCGCGGCCCCGATAGAACGTCACGAAAGCGACGACCGGCTCGGGCGCGGCAGCGGATTCATAGGCTTGCAGATAGACATACATTTCGCGCGCAGCGCTGAAGACTCGCGTGACACTCGGGATGAGTTTCTGGCCGTCGAGGACCAAGGGGTTCATCACCTGCAGCTTGTCCTTGCCGGCCGTGTAGAGCGCGTCGCGCAGGTCCACGCGCTGGCTGCTCAAAACTACCGAGCTGATGGGAATCCGCTTGTCTTCCTTGTTTAGGTTCGGAATGACGAACTTGCTCATGTAAGTGCCAATCCGGCCGGTTTCGTCGTCGCGGGCCAGCACTTTGATGGTGTAGGTCCCGGGCAGAAGCGTGTAGCCGCTATCGTACTCGATGGGGCGCTTCACCAGTTCTGCGGCGGTTTCGCCACTCAGCTTGATATCGACCTTGTCGCGGATGTTCTGAATAGTCGTTCCGTACTCGTCCTTGATTTCGCCGATGAAATCGATGACAGTGCGTTCGGCCCCGCCGCGGCGGGCCAGGGCCAGTTCGCTGCCGGGCACCTTCATCACCACGGGCACATAGTATTCGGCGTGGTTGAGTTGGAAGTAATTGACCTCCAAAGCGATAGTAAGATCTGTGATAGGATCGCCCAACATCAGGGCCTCTTCGAGCTGGCGTTCTTTATCGGACGTAGTGAACTTATTGAACTCCTTGCCGCCGAAGTAGCCGTGGCGATAGTCGAGCTTGGCGGAGGCGAATTCCTTGACAGTGATACTGACGCGACGGAACTTGCCATCGAGGGCCGCGTTGGTCGTGTAATAGCCGATGATGTAATAACTCGACAGGGCCTCTTGCGCCTGGGTGATGCCGCGGCCGAGGTCGTTGACATCGAGCAACGCCTTGCCGCCAGTATCGGAAGCCAGCGTGTACATGGTGTCCTGCGAGCTTTCGAGAGACTGCATGGTGGCCATGGCCGCCGCCCCGGAATACATGGACTGGCCGCCGGCGGAGCCGTGCGTGGCATCTCCCATGGGCGGCAGCGCGACTAACCCGCGCGCGTCGATGGTGAACAGCGCCACGTTGGCGCGAATCGCCGCGTTCGTGGTGGCGCGCAACTGGGCCTGGTTATCGACGCCATTCAGGCGGACCCCACTAGCGAAGTAGATGAGCGCCTTCTTCTCGTTCAGATTGCCGAGCATTTTGGCGGCGGTCTGTATGGCAGAAAGTTGGCGGTCGGTATTGAAGATATTGAATTCGCTATCGTCCTGGCCGAACGCGGAGCCGGTGTCGGAAGCCATATCGTCGCTATCGGATTCCGAGAACCCTTCGCCCTCGCCGGCAATCAGTTTCTGCACGGTCTGGCGCAGCAGGGCACGGTCGGCGGTGAAGTCCTGCAGGACTTTCACCGAGCCGCCCTCGAATTCCATGATAGCCACCAGGTCGGCGGCAGTAAGTTGGGTGCGGAGAAACTTATCGGCGGCCTGGAGCGCGCGTAACTGATCCGCGACCGGCATGGCGGACATATCGAAATAGAGAGCCAGAAGGCGGCGGTCGCGGTAGCGAATGTCGCCGGGAGCCTCGGGCGCAATGGGTGTGCTGGTAACGGCGGGCGCGGCTTTCGATTCGGTCAGCGCGTCCGGCCGTTGCTGAAGCGACGGCACAGCCGGCTTGTTATCGAGCTGTTGAAACTCACAGAAGCTGATGGTCTGCGGCTGCGCGTTTTCGGTGACGACGAAATCCTTGGCGGTGAGACCTTCGATGGGCTTGCCATCCTTGTCTTTCACGGAGACGGTTTCGACTACGAGTTGCGTCGTGGCTTGAAACTTAGCGGCCGGTTCGGGCGGCTGCTGGGCGGAAAAGGCAGAAGTAGCGAGGAGGGTGACCAATGCGAGAGACAGGCAACAAAGGGTGATTGGCTGTCGTGGCTCCGATCCAGAATGCCGCCGGAAAAGCCGAGACGACTCTCGGCCCAGCAGGCTGGACAGCCTGCGCCACGACTTTGGGGCGAACTGGATGTTGGGCGTGCGCCACGTGGTTGGTTGGAGGGATTGGTTGATCGTCATCGTGTTAGAACCTCAACCGCACGGTGACCTGCATGGCGCGCATAGCGTTGGCGGAAAGGGGCAGGCCGAATTGAGGGCTGGTCACGGTGGTCGCCCAGGATGGATAAGTCACATGATTGAGTACGTTACTGGCGTCGAAGCGGAAGTCGGCGTTCCAGCGATCGGTGACGCGGAAGGTGCGCGCCATGGATCCATTCAGGCTGAACTGCGCTGGGCCGGTGATGGAGTCGCGGCCGGCGTCGCCCCACTCACCCGTCGCGGGCGCAGTGTATGCGGCGGGATTAAGATGGCGTCCGCCGGTGCCCGAGTATAACGAAGCGCCGGTGTATTCGGGGCGAATGCTTCCGGTCACACCGGTGCCGTTGACAGTGGTCAGATAGATCGGCGTGAGCGGCGTGCCGGTAGACGCGGTGGGCTCGATCTCGAACGTCCAGTCTTTTAGTACGACGCCGCGCCATCCGCCGACAAGCGTTCCGCCCGCGACGCCCATGCCGGTGGTGTATTGCAGGCTGGCATTGACAACGTGGCGCTGGTCGAAGTTGGAGAGACCGCGCTCGCCGCTGAGGTCGAGCCAGTTCTGGGCAATCATGGTGCCGCCCTGGCCGCGTCCGCCCAAGGTGGAATCGTCAATCGCCTTGGCGAAGGTGTACTTGACACTGGCCGTCAAGCCGTTGTGCAGGCGGCGGCGCAACTGCATCTGCGCGGCCTCTCGCGTCGAATCGCCATTAGAAGTGACATAGAGGAATCCAGTCGGGCAGGATGGGCAGGGATTAGTGGCGCCGGCCGGGTAAGTGTTGGGTAAGAACATCTGCATGCCGCGCGTGCCCTTAACTCCGAGATAGGTGACAGAGGCGACGAGCGATCCGGGCAGGTCGTGCTGGATAGAGAGATTCCAGTTCTGCGCATAGCCGGGACGCAGGTTGGGATCGATGGCGAAAGTGTTCTGGGTAGTGGTGGAAGACGCGATGAACCCATCGGCGAGAGACAGCGGAGTGACGGCGGAGTTAGCGACGGTGAGACTGGTCGAAAGCGGCGACTGCTGCGCCAACTGCGACGCCAGCGGCTGATAGAAGGAAGTGTTGAAGTAGATCCCGTAGCCGGCGCGCACGACCATGGAAGAGCCGAGCAGCGGATGCCAGGCAATGGCAATGCGCGGCTGAAAGGCGTGCTTGTCCGGACGCATCAGCGAACTGGGGTAACGCTGGCCGGTGAGCGAGCCGACGGGATCGGAAGCTAACACGGGCGTGACGGCCGAGAAACCGGAGGCGACATCGAGGTTTACCAGACGTCCGTACTCTTCGGTGGTGGGCGAACCGTATTCCCAGCGCAATCCTAAGTTGAGACTAAGGCCGGGGGTAACTCGCCAATCGTCCGAGACGAAGGCATCGGAAACGGAATCGCGAAAATACTTATCGGCATTGCCGTAGGCGATGGAACTGGCGTCGGGCACGCCGAGCAGGAAGTCGGCGAAGTCGCTGCCGGTTGCGGCGCCAGTGAAAGCGAAATTGCCGCGCGCGTTCTGCTGCGAAAGAACGTTGAACTGCTGGCGCCGGAAGTCGCCGCCGAAGCTGATGTTATGCGCGCCATGCAGCCAGAACAAGCTGGCCGAAACACCGCTGGTCTGGTTGCGATTGTCGCTGGCCTGGGAATCGGAGAGGCCGCTGAAGCCGGAAGAGAATTGCAGGCTGGGCGGACCCCAATCGACGGCGTTCTGGTCGTTGCCCGTAATGCCGAAGTCTCCCGAGACGTTGATGCGGTTGGCGAAGTAAGGCGTGAGACGCGAAGCGTAATGGCTATAAGAATAGCCAAAGCTTGCGGTGAAACGCTGCGAGAAGAAGTGGCGCCAGTTGAAATTGCCATTGATGCCGAGCGAGCGTGAAGTGTCCACGAAATCGAACAGGTTGGGCGTATCGGAGTGAGCGAGCTGGAAATTGAAACCGCCGTTGACCATGTTCTTGCGGTTCATCATTTTGTAGACGTGCCCCTGGAGGGCATCCTGATGGAGATCGCTCTGAGTAGGTGCCTGGTAATTATAGCCATCCGAGCCAGTGAAATTGGGCAGCGGATAGAAGCTCAGCAGGGCACGCGCCTGCGCGCTGATCTGGGACTGCGGAATGATGCCGTTCGGATAACCCGCGATGGAGACAGGCTGGCCCGACAGGCTGGTAAGTTGCGAGAGATCGCCCGTGCGTTCCGCGGCGGTGGGCACGAGACCGGTCTGGATACTGTCGGAGTGATTGCGCGTCCATTGATAGCCAACGAAAAAGTTAGGCCAGTTACTATGCATGCCGGGGATCTTGAGCGGACCGCCGAAGTTCGCCATGCCGGTGATGCGATTGTAGGGAAGCTTGGCAGTGTTCTGCCCGGTGATCGAAAACGGGCTGGCGTCCAGATTCGAATTATCCATGGTGAAGCCGAGGCCGCCGTTGTAGAGGCCGCGACCGCCGGGCCGGAAGTTGCCGAATGCGGCGGACTGGCTGGAGGAGGAATTGGCGGCGTTGTTGACGCTGCCATTGATGAGGAAGCCGTCGTTCGATTCCTTGCCAGCCTCGGCGACGGCCTGAGAATCGGAGTCCTTGTCCACCTTGGAGGCGTCGGCGGACGCTTTCACGTCGGTCTTTTGAAAACCGTTCTGCGGCGGCGCGACGGTGGGAACCGCGTCCTTCTTCTTCTTGGAAGGCGCGGGCGCGGCGGCGGCCTGCTGAGGCGCGTTGGCCGGGGCGGCGGGAGAAGGTACCGGCGCAGTGCCGTGCATATCGGCCAGCGGCAGCATCTGCAACTGCCATTCGGGGCTGGGCGCGGTGGGCGCCACGGCGACCTCGCGCTCAATGGGCGCGAAGCAGAGCATCTCGACGCGAACGGTCCAAACGCCTTCGGCGAGATCGGGAAACTCGTAAGCGCCTTGCTGGTCGGTCACCGCGACCACGCGCTTGGCGGCCTGGGTCGCGGTCACGGTGACGCCGGGCACGGGCAGGCCGTTGAAGGTCACCTTCCCATGGTGCTCGGCGGCGGCCAGTTGAAAAAGCGCCAGCAAGAGCAGGAGGCCGATAATAGCGGGCCGCGAAACGACGGCATTGAGTATGGTTCGCAATTCGGGAATTCTCCGGTGCCGGCGAAAACCGGCATATTACAATACTATTTCCAAATTCGGGCGCACACGGGCGATGGCGACTTGATCGCCATGTGATTAAGACGAAGCACTCTTATGAATATGACGAGGATCGGGGGAAAAGGTTCAGTCATTCCGCGCGTTTTTTGGGCGATTCGAGTTCAAAGACGAGCACAAGCCCCGAAATTGTATAATGCCTCTGTCACCGAAGCGTAAACGGTCTCATATGAGGATGTCGTTCTTCTTTCAGGCGCCGGTTCTGGTATGGGCCGCGGCGGGGGCGTTTGGGCAAAGCGCTCCCGCCCAGCCGGCTTTCGAAGTGGCCTCCGTCAAGCCCGCACCGCACGTCAGCTTGGACGTGGTGTTCTCGGGCAAAGCTCATGTTGGCGTGAGAATCGACAAGGCTTACGCCGACTTTGGCGCGACGCCGCTACAAGAGCTGGTCACCTATGCCTATCGAGTGAAGTCCTACCAAGTTTTGGGTCCGGACTGGATGAAAGACACACGCTTCGACGTGCTCGGCAAGCTCCCGGCAGGGGCTTCGAAGGACTCGGCGCCGGAGATGGTCCAAACGCTTCTGGCGGAGCGTTTCCATCTGAAGGTCCACGTGGTGAGCAAGGACCTTCCGGTCTATGCGTTGGTCATCGGCAAGGGCGGCTCGACGCTTCTGCCGAAGGCCGCCAACTATAAGCCGGACTATCGCGTACGATCCGGTCCGGAACTCCAGAACGAACTCGTGCCGCAGACGATGGAGGCGTACGCCAAGGTCCTGTGCCAGGCGGTGGACCGCCCCGTCGTGGACCAGACTGGGCTGCAGGGCGAATTCATGGTGCCGATGTTCGCGGCCCTACAGGCGGGTATTGCACACGATATCGAGTTGAAGGCGCCGGAGCGAGCGGCAAGAGGTCTCATATTTGAGCCTGCGCCGGACTCCGACATCTCCAAGGCCCTGATCGGCGGACTCAAACTCGAGTCGCGCAAGCTGCCAATGAAGCTGATCGTGGTGGATCACGTGGACACGATGCCGACGGCGAACTGAGCGGGTTGAATAGCACTCTTGGTCCAGTTAGGCAAGCCACCCGGAGCGCTGGCCTGGCGCTGACCGGCCAAGCGCGGAGGGCGAAAGAAAGTAGCCCAAGGCGTCAGCCTTGGGAGCCGCATGGATACACGGAGCCCCGGAACGGGGCGTAAGAACGTAAGACCGGCTGGGATCTTTCGCCCCGTCCCGGGGCTGAATTTGCGTAAGCAACGCACACCCGACGGCTTGCGCCGTGGGCTACTTTCTTTCGCCCTCCGGGCTTGGCAGCGGCACGAGGACGCGTTCGGCCATGGCGTGTTTGAGCGCTTCGATTCCCTGCCCCGTCACGCTGGAGATTTCGAACAGCGGCAGGCCGCGCTCTTCGGCCAGACGGCGGAGGCGGGCAACGCGGTCGGGGTCCTGCGCGGCGTCCATCTTGGCGGCGACGACGATCATCGGCTTCTTCGCCAACTCCTCGCTGAAGCTGGCCAGTTCGCGCATGATGATTTCGAAATCCTCCTCCGGTTCGCGGCCGGTGGATTCGGAAAGATCGACCAGGTGGGCAAGCAGGCGCGTGCGTTCGATGTGGCGGAGAAACTGAATGCCCAGGCCCGCGCCCGCGTGGGCGCCTTCGATAAGACCGGGCAGATCGGCCACCACGAAGCTGCGGCAATCGTCGAGTTGGACAACGCCGAGATTCGGCTCGATGGTGGTGAAGGCATAATCGGCGATCTTGGGACGGGCAGCGGAGATGCGCGAGATGAGGGTGGATTTTCCGGCGTTGGGGAAACCGACCAGGCCGACATCGGCCAGCAGCTTCAACTCGAGGCGCAGGCGCTTTTCCTCGCCGGGACGGCCGGGCTCGTGCTCGGTGGGGGCCTGGTGAGTGGGGGTGGCGCGGCCCGCGTTGCCGCGTCCGCCGCGTCCGCCGCGGGCGACCAGGTAGCGCTGGCCGGGTTCGGTGAAATCGAAAAGACGCGCGCCGGAGTCGTCGGCGTAGACGACCGTGCCCACGGGGACAAGGACGTCAATCGATTCGCCGGCGGCGCCGGTGCAATTGCTGCCTTCGCCGTGGCGGCCGCGCTGGGCGCGATGTTCGGGGTTGTAACTGAACTGCAGCAGCGTGTTCTGGTGAATGGTGGAGACCAGGAAGACGTCGCCGCCACGTCCGCCATCGCCGCCGGAAGGGCCGCCGCGCGGGACGTACTTCTCGCGCCGGAACGCCATGCAGCCATTGCCGCCGTCGCCGGCTTTCACGAGGATGCGCGCTTGGTCTAGAAATAGCATGTCGCTGGGAACACGGGTTTCGGAAGGCGGGGCAAAGCGGCGAGGGCCAGGCGTACCCGGCCCCCGCGGAGGAAGGAAATGTTACTGGACGGCGTTGATGCGGACGAACTTGCCCATGCGTCCACGGTCCTTGAATTCGACCACGCCGGTTACCTTGGCGAACAGAGTGTCATCCTTGCCCCAGCCGACGTTGATGCCGGGTTTGAGCTTGGTGCCGCGCTGCCGTACGATGATGGAACCGCCGGGGACCAATTGCCCGCCGAACACCTTAATGCCCAGCCGCTGCGCGTTCGAGTCGCGCCCGTTCTTGGAACTGCCTAAGCCTTTTTTATGCGCCATACGTCACCTATGCCACAACCTCGCCAACCTTGATTTCGGAGAAGGACTGGCGATGGCCGATCGTTTTCTTATACTGCTTCTTGCGTTTAAACTTGAAAACGACCACCTTGTCGCCGCGGCCGCTGCCCACGATGGTGGCCTTCGTCGAGTGGATCGAAACCATGGCACCCTCGTTGAAGGCGGCCTTCACGGGCACCTCGACCTCCGCGCCCACTTCGCCCGGCAGCTTTTCCACGCGGACGACTTCACCCGGGGAAACCACATACTGCTTCCCGCCGGTTTCAATTATCAGTTGCATATCAGCCTCTTGCTTTTGGGAGCCGGAACACACGGAGTGCGTCGGAACCACTGGAGTAAACTTCGAGTTTACTACACAACCAGTGCCGGCGGCAAACCGAAGCGCGGGCAGAGGTTGCGGGGGGCCTCCCTAAAACGGGGGTACCAATAGACCTAGATGTGGTCTTGCACGGCACGGTACCGCCATTTATGATAAGCTTTAGACTGAGTTGCCTGGGCAGGCGTGTTTTTACGTTTTGGTAACGCCGAGGCCACCGAGGGCGTCCAACTTAACGTGAATACCAGCCCATTGCGGGAGATGGTGGCATAAGACATGGCTGATCTCTCAGATTCCAGCAAACCAATCGGCGCCGACGCGGACGAGCATCTTGCCCGGCTGTTGGTGGACCAAATCGAGGATCCCTGGTACAAGACTTTCCTGAAGAACGTCGGGGAAGCGATCTTTCCGCCCAAACTGCCTCCGCTCGAACTGACTTCGCAGCCAGTCGCGGTGAAGGACATTTGGGGGCTGTACGGACGGCAGAAGAAGTCGTTCATGATGTCGACGGCGTTTCAGGTATTGGTGATTGCCGCGGCTTACTTCATCTTCCAAATTCCGGCCGTGCAGAACGCGGCGAAGCATGCCACGTCCGTGTTCCTGCCGGATCTGGGTCCGGCTCCGGAAATGAAGATAAACAAAGGCGGTGGCGGCGGCGGAGACCGGTCTCTGATGCCGGCCAGCAAGGGCAAACTGCCTAAGATCGCGCCGCGCCAGTTCACGCCGCCGGTGGTAGTCGCCAACAACCTCAATCCGAAGCTGACGATGGACCCGTCGATTCTGGCGCCTCCGGATGTCGCCATGCCGAACGTGAATATGAGCCAGTACGGCGACCCGCTGTCGAAGTTCGGCGGCGCATCGAACGGGCCGGGCTGGGGCGGCGGCATTGGTTCCGGACACGGCGGCGGTGTGGGTAGCGGCAGCGGCGGCGGCCTGGGTCCCGGATCGGGCGGCGGTTTCGGCGATGGCGTGTACAGAGTGGGCAAAGGCACTACGGCGCCGGTTCTGCTCTACAAGAAAGAGCCGGAATACTCCGAAGAAGCCCGCAAGGCCAAGTATCAGGGCACGGTGGTGCTGGCGGTCGAAGTGGATGCCAGCGGCCGCGCCATCAACCCGCGCGTGGTTCGCAGCCTGGGCCTCGGGTTGGACGAGAAGGCGATGGAAGCCGTGCGGCAATGGAAGTTCAAGCCCGGCTACCACGACGGCAAACCGGTCACGGTAGCGGCCACGATTGAAGTCAACTTCCGGCTGCTGTAACGCAGCGGGCCGACAAGCGAATCCAGGACAAAAACCGCCGGAACATTCCCGGCGGTTTTTGTTTTTATGGGATCGTGCGCAGCATTGTCAAGTGAGGTCGGTGGCAACCCGCGAGCGTCTGGGCCCGGTGCTGCGGCGGGGAGCCTTTCGCCCCGTTCCGGGGCTCTTCCGAGCGCGATGCCGAGCTGCCCAGCATCAGAGCGCGGGCTCCACGCCCGCCTGGCATTCGGCGCAGGGGCAGATGCGGCGGAAGTGATCCCAGGAATAGATGCCGGCTTTGTGGCCGTCGCTCCAATCGATGCGGATGGCATAGTTGCCGATCTGCTCGACGCCCAACATTTTCAAGGCGGGCTGGAACATCGGGAAAGCCTCGGCTGGCGCGGGCTGGCGGGGCGCGGTGCCGTGCGCGCCGGTGCAGCCGGCACACGGGCACTCGTCGCGCAGATAGGTCAGGCCATACTGGCTGTGATGGCCGTCCTTCCAGTCGATCTTGATGCCGCCGGATTTGGAGATGGCGATGTGTTCGGGATCGTTCGAAAGGCTCATGTTCAATTGAAGAGGCGCTCGACATCGAGCACGCCGGAGATGCGGCGCATGGAGGAAACCAGCTTTTCAAGCTGCTTCTTGTCGCGCACATCGACGGTCATCTCGACGATGCCGCCCACCTGGTCGGTGAGCGAACGGGCTTCCAGATTGCGGATGTTAGTGTTCTCGTCGGAAAGCACGCCGGTCAACTGATTGAGCAAGCCGGGACGATCGTCGGTGTGCACGACGACGCGCACCGGGAAGTCCTCGTCGACGGCGCGCACCCACTCGACTTCGATCTTACGTTCGACGTCGTACATCAGATTCTGCACGTTGGGGCAGGCGCGCGAATGGACGGCAACGCCCTTGCCGCGGGTGACGTAGCCGACGATGGCCTCGCCACGGATGGGGTTGCAGCACTTGGCGCGATAGACCAGCAGGTCGTCGACGCCGCGGACCTTGATGACGGCGTCGCGATCCTGCGGNNCGGGCGCTTCGTCGGGCACTTTGTCGGGGGCCACCTTGCTCAGCACCTGGCGCGCCGAGAAACGGCCGTAGCCGAGCGCGGCGTAGAGGTCCTCGGTTTTCGAATAGCCGTATCCGGTGGCGACCTGATCCAGGTCGGCGCGGGCGATGCGGGCCAGTTGCACGCCGAGGCGGCGGGCTTCTTTTTCGAGATATTTTTCGCCGATTTCGATGGCCTTGATGCGCTCGCTCGCGTTAATGACGTGCTTGATCTTATTGCGCGCGCGCGAGGTGCGGACGAAGGCCAGCCAGTCCTTGCTCGGCTGATGGCCGGGCTGGGTCATGATCTCGACGATGTCGCCGTTGTGCAATTGCGAGCGCAGCGGAACGATGCGTCCGTTGACCTTGGCGCCGACGCAGGTGTTGCCGACGCCAGTGTGGATGGCGTAGGCGAAATCGATCGGCGTAGCCTCGCGCGGCAGCACGATCACCTTCCCCTTCGGCGTGAACGTATACGCCTCTTCCGGGTACAGGTCCACCTTGAGCGTGCTCATGAACTCGCCGGGGTCCTGCATGTCGCGCTGCCACTCGACCAGGTGGCGCAGCCACGCCATGCGCTGGTCGTCCGCCGCCGGGCCCTTGCGGCCCTCCTTATACTTCCAGTGCGCGGCGATGCCTTCCTCGGCGATGCGGTGCATTTCCTCGGTGCGGATCTGCACTTCAAAGGTCTGCCCCTGCGGCCCGACCACGGAAGTGTGCAGCGATTGATACAAATTGGGCCGTGGAATGGCGATGAAATCCTTGATGCGGCCCGGAATGGGACGCCAGTGATTATGGATGACGCCGAGCGCGGCGTAGCAGTTCTTCACCGAATCGGTGAGAATGCGCAGCGCCATCAAATCGTAGACCTGATCGACGGTGATCTTCTGCCGCTTCAGTTTCATGAAGACGGAGTACGGGCGCTTAACGCGGCCTTCGATGCGCGCCGGAATGCCTTCGCGCCGCAGCTCGGCCTCGAGCGTCTGGCGAATTTCGTCGAGGAACTCCTGATTGGAATGGCGCCGGGTCTCCATCGACGCGACGATCTCCTGATAGGCGTCGGGCTCGAGGTATTGAAACGCCAGGTCCTCGAGCTCGCCGCGCACCTTGCCCATGCCGAGGCGGTGGGCGATGGGAGCGTAGATTTCGATCGTCTCGCGGGCGATCCGTTCGCGCCGTTCGGGAGCCAGGTAGCCGAGCGTGCGCATGTTGTGGATGCGGTCGGCCAGCTTGACGAGGATGACGCGGATATCNNGCGCGGACCTCTTCGATGGTGACGCTGGTGTCCTCGACCACGTCGTGCAGGAGGCCGGTTTCCATGCCGACCACATCGAGGCGCATCTCGGCGAGGATGCGGGCCACCATCAGCGGGTGGATCATGTAGGGCTCGCCCGAATCGCGGGTCTGCCCTTCGTGGCGCTCGCGGGCGAACTGGTAAGCGCGCTCGAGCGGCGCCAGATCGTCCTTCGGGCGGTACTCGCGAATCTTGGCTTCGAGCTCGCGGTACAACTCGCCCACCGGATCGGATGGAGGCGGCGGAGACACGGGTACCGCGAGACTGGCGGGGTCGGAGGCCACTTTCTTAAATTGTAGCAGGGGAAGCCAATCGAGCCTGCGCGAGAGGAGCGTGTGACGCGGCGGACTCCCTGTCCTCCGAAATATTTTGCGAACGA
Source organism: Bryobacterales bacterium (assembly GCA_003157745.1). Taxonomy (GTDB): domain Bacteria; phylum Acidobacteriota; class Terriglobia; order Bryobacterales; family Bryobacteraceae; genus Bog-375. The sequence continues at coordinate 34,612 of PMKM01000074.1, forward strand.
TGCGGGCCGGGCGAGCGTAATGGACGATATGGGCACATTCGCTTCCGACATTCGCTACGCCTTCCGCATGTTGGCCAGGAATCCGGCGTTCGCCGTGATCGCGATCCTGGCGCTGGCGCTCGGGATCGGCGTCAACACGGCCATCTTCACGGTAGTGAATGCGGTGCTGCTGCAGCCGCTGCCGTACCCGGAGCCGGACCGCCTGGTCCAACTCGATCGCCAGTTTCCCGGCGGCACGGGGAATTCCATCTCGATCCCGAAATACATGGCCTGGAGAGATAACCACGTGTTCCAATCGATGGCGCTGTATGGGTTCGGGGCATCGGGAATGAACCTGGGCGCGAGCGACCGGCCGGAGCCGGTGAAGACGCTCCAGGTATCCTCGGGGTTCTTTCCGGTCTTCGGCGCGACGGCGGAAGCGGGACGCACTTTCAGCGAGGCGGAAGATGTGCCGAGCGGCCCTGCCCTGGCCGTGGTGACGCACGAGATGTGGCAAGCGCGGCTGGGCGGCGATCCGCGCATCGTCGGCCGCTCCGTCCTGCTCAACGGGCAGCCGTATACAGTGCTCGGCGTGTTGCCCAGGAACTTCCGACCCGAACCGCAGGCGGATGTTTTTGTACCCCTTCAGGCCGATCCGCACTCAACCAACCAGGGACATTACCTATTCGCCGCGGCGCGCCTGAAGCCGGGCGTGACGTTGTCATCAGCGCGCGCGGAGATGAAGATCGCCGGCGAGCGATTCCGCAGGGACAATCCGAAGTGGATGGACAAGACCGAATCCGTGGCGGTGATCCCAATGCGCGAAGCTACCGTCGGCGACATACGGACCGCCCTGCTGGTGCTGTTGGGCGCGGTGGGATTCGTGCTGCTGATCGCCTGCGCCAACGTGGCGAACCTGTTGCTCGCGCGGGCCGCCGCGCGCCAGCGCGAAATGGCCGTGCGCGCCGCGGTGGGCGCCGGCCGCTGGCGGGTGGTGCGGCAACTACTGACGGAAAGCGTTCTGCTGGCCGGGATTGGCGGCGTGCTCGGCTTCGCGCTGGGTTCCTGGGGCGTGCGCGCGCTGTTGCTGCTGGTTCCCACCAACATTCCGCGCCTGATGGATGCGGACGGCGTGCGCGCGGTGGCGCCGCCGCTCGATTGGCGCGTGGCGCTGTTCACGCTGGCCGCCGCCGTGCTCACCGGCGTTCTCTTCGGCATTCTGCCGGCGCTCCAGGCATCGAAACTCGATCTGGTCAGCGCGCTCAAGGAGGCCGGCAACCGCTCCGGCAGTAGCCGCCGCCACAACCGTCTCCGCTCGTCGCTGGTGGTGGCCGAAGTGGCGCTGGCATTGGTATTGGTCGCCGGCGCCGCGCTCCTCATCCGCACCTTCATCGGCCTCAGCAACACCCAGCCGGGGATCGACCCGCACAACGTGCTCACCATGGCGACCTCGCTCACGAGCAACGCGTATTCCTCCAACGCGAAGATAGACGCGTTCACTATCGATGCCCTGCGCCGCATAGAAGGCCTGCCCGGCGTAGAGGCGGCGGCGACCACGGTGCTCCTGCCGGCGATGGGTTTTGGGATGGACCTGCCGTTCGTCATTCCCGGCAAGACGCCCCCCAAGGGGCAGGATTACAACGGCGACGAGCAATACCGGTACATCGCGGGACGCTACTTCCAGGCGTTTCGCATTCCGCTGCTGCGCGGGCGCCAGTTTACCGAAACCGACACGGGCAACTCAGCGCCGGTCGTGATCGTCAACCAGTACATGGCCAAAAAGTATTGGCCGAATCAGGATCCGATTGGCCAGGTGATGACCATCGGTGCGGGTCTCGGACCGCAATTCGCCGATCAGCCGCGGCAGGTGGTCGGCGTGGTGGCGACGGTGAAAGAAGCCGGCGTGTCCCAGGGCGAAGTCGGCGTGATGTACCTTCCGCAATCGCAGGTGCCGCAGGGCTTGACCGATCTGGCTCGCCAGATCATTCCGCTTTCCTGGGCGGTGCGCGCGCATGGCGACCCGATGGCGTTGCGTCTCGCCATCCAGCGCCAGATTCAGGCGGTGGACGCGACGATGACGCTTTCGCACGTGCGGCCGATGGAAGAGGTGCTGGCGGCCACCGTGGCGCGGCAGGACTTCAACATGCTGCTGCTGAGCATTTTTGCCGCGATCGCGCTGCTGCTGGCAGCGATCGGCATCTACGGCGTGATGTCGTATTCGGTGGAGCAACGCACGCAGGAAATCGGTATCCGCATGGCCTTGGGGTCGAGCCGCGGCGATGTGATGAAACTGCTGCTTGGCCACGGCTTGAAGCTCGCCGGGATGGGCGTGGCGATTGGCCTGGCGCTGGCCTATGGGCTGACGCGCTTCCTGGCCAGCCTGCTGTTCAACGTGAAAGCCAACGACCCGTGGACGCTCGGCGGAGTGGCCGCGATCCTCGGCGCCGTGGCGCTGATCGCGACCTTCATTCCCGCCCGGCGCGCCGCGGCCACCAACCCGGTGCAGGCGCTGCATTATCAGTGAGTGTGGCGATCGGCAACTGTCGGCGAGAGTTCGTTGTGGTTGGTAAAACCGCTCCCTGACGGTCGCGGCTCCGGGCGTGGATTGTGAACGCGAATCGGAGCCGCGACCGTTAGGGAGCGGTTGCCGCGCTCAGCTTGACTGTCGCGGACGCCGGCGCCGGCTGCAATCGCGCGGCGCGGCGGGCGGTCCAACGGAGCTTGGCGACGGAGAGCGCCAGCATCAGCGCGGTCAACAGTACGGTCGCGAACGCGGTTTGCGGAATGGTCAGATTGCGGCGCAGCGGTTTCGTCCAACCGCCGTAGACGATCATCACGTGGACCCAATAGACCATGAGCGAGGTCTTGCCCATGGTCTGCATCCAGCTCCAATTCGGGCCCGCGCCGTATTCGGTCCAGACGTAGGCCGCGGCCAGAAACGTCAGGATGACGCCGGCGCGAATGAAAATCAGCGCCGGGCTGTTGGTCCAGAAATCGGTTGCCGGGTAGATCGAGTACGGGTTATTCGAGAAGTACTGATTGACGACGATCAGCGCGAAGCCGATCAGCACGAACCACTGCATCAGGCGATCCATGCGGGCTTCGGCGGTGCGCTTGACGGCGAGGCCGGCGGCGATGCCGAACCCCACATACGATGCGCAAGGGAAGAACGGGAAGCGTCCGCGGACAACGCCGGGCACGAGATAGTCCCGGGCCGCGGCGGGCACCAGGTATTCGCGCAATACACGCGGCACGCCATCCCACGGCAAACCGGCCATCAAGGGCGAGAGCATGGCGACGGCCACCGCGCCCAGCAGGGCGAACCGCAGGCGCCCCGTGGCGCCGAACGCCGCCGCGGCGGCGAACACGGCCATACCGAACGCCATACAGTTGAGAATGTCCACCTTGGTCAGTTCCTGCACGCTGCCGCCAGGGTAGCTGCCCAACCAATTGGTGAAGCGGAACAACAGCGCGATGCCCATGATGTACCCAGCGCGCCGCAGCGTGACCGCCCAGCGGCGCCACGGGCTCGCTTCGCGCCGCGCCAGGCTTTCCATCTGGAACGCGGACGTCATGCCCGCCATGAACAGGAACAGCGGCGCGGCCATGCCGCCGATGAACTGCGACAGGACGTAAGGGCCGCCATCGCGCGTATCCATGCGCGCAAGACCATTGAAGGCGTGGCATTGGATCATGATGACCACAGCCAAGCCGCGCATCCAATCGAGAAAAGGGAGTCGTTTCACGTGCGAGGGAACCTGTGCTTACCCAAGTGCAATTTAGCACGAATCGGTCCGGCGGCGATTCCTCAGGCACCGGTGGCGCGGTCGGCTTCCTCGATGCGGCGCACGCGCTTATCGACCGGCTTCAATTCGGCGAGCTCGGCGCCGGCGGCCACGGTCTTCAACTCGGCGAACTTGCGCGCGCTCACCATCACGCGGGTTTCGAGCGAGCCCACCATCTTGTTGTAATCGTCGACCGCGCGTTCCAGGCCCTTGCCCACCGCCGCGATGTGGGTACCCATCGTGGAAAGGCGCTCGAAGAGTTCCTTGCCCAGCTTGGCGATTTCGGCCGCGCCCTCGGCCAGTTTCTCCTGCCGCCAGCCGTAATAGACGGCGCGGAGGAGCGCGATGAGAGTGGTGGGCGTGGCCAGGATGATGTTCTGCCCGGCGCCGAATTCGATCAGCGAAGGATCGGCTTCGAGCGCGGCGCTGAAGAAGCACTCGCCGGGGAGGAACAGCACGGCGAATTCCGGCGCCTGTTCGAACTGTTCCCAATACGACTTGCGGCTGAGCGCGGTGAGGTGCTGGCGCACCTGCCGCGCGTGATCGGCCAGGCAGAGCTTGCGGGCGGGTTCGTCGACGGCTTCGATGGCGCGCAGGTAGCCGTCGAGCGGCGTCTTGGCATCGACAACCACGGTCTTTCCGGCCGGCAGGTGAATCAGCAGATCGGGCCGCTGGCGGCCATCCTCGCCGGTGACGCTGGCCTGGGTCTGGAAATCGCAGCGGTCCAACATGCCGGCCATTTCGACCACGCGGCGCAACTGCATCTCGCCCCAGTTGCCGCGGGCGGCGGGCGAACGCAGCGCGGTGACGAGCTTGCCGGTTTCCGAGCGGAGCTGTTGCTCGCCTTCGGCCAGGCCGCGCACCTGCTCCTGCAATCCGGCGTAGGCGGAGGCGCGCGCGGTTTCGAGCGCCTGCATGCGCGCATCCACTTTTTCGAGCGACTCGCGCACGGGCGCAACCAGTTCGGCGAACGCCTGCTGCCGCTTCTCGAGATCGCCGCGGGCGGCCGTCTGCGCCTTCTCCAATTCGCCGCGCGCAGCCGTTTGCGCCTCGGCCAGATTGGCGCGGGCGAGTTCCAGAAACGCCCGATTGTTGCGCGCCAACGATTCGGCGGAGAGCGCCTGGAACACGGTCGCGGTGTCCTGGCGGCGTGCCCGCAGCACGACCCAGGCCAGCAGAAACCCGGCGATAAAACACACGACCGGGAGGACGTTTTGCATGACCCATTATCGCGCCATGGGCGGCGGCCCGCGTTAAGATAGCAGTGCGGCGGCACAGGGACCGCGCGGCACGGGTCAAAAGAGAGGAGAAACGCTTGCACGCCAGATGGACGTTCGCGATTGCGGCCTTCGCGATTCTGTTCGGCCACTCCCGCGCATGGGCGGATAGCGACGGGACGGTAGCTTTCGGCAAGGACTTCGTGGTGTTCACGCAGTTCGGCGCGCGCGGGCAGACGCTCAACGTAGTTCCCGTGGAAGAGCCCGGACCGCTCAAGGTGGCGGCCTCGATCGACGTACCCATTTCGTGGGCGATGATGGCCGTCCGCAACAGGCGCATATTCCTGCTGTGGTGGAAGAGCCTCTATGTTTACGAGCTGAAGAGCGACTGGACGCCGGAGCTGCTGAAGACGCTCGAAGTGCCGGACCCCCAGACCGTGCGAACACTCTCCATTGCAGGCAGCGATCTGGTGGTTCACAAAGACGCCGGCGATCTGCACATCGATTTGACCAAGCCGCTCGCCAGTTGGCGGCTGCTGCCGGCCGGTCCCGGCGCCAAGCGGAAGCCATCGCAGGGGGGGATCAATAATCACGGCGATTGGGTTCCGTCCGACGGCACCTGCCTGCCGCAGGGGGATGACGTGACTTGCCTGGTGTACGGAACATCGAGCTATGCGGACGGCGCCGAATTCACCGATAAGTTCCTGGTGAAGCGAAAGGTGTACGGGCCGATCGAATCGACGCTGTACATCGTGACACTGACCGAAACATTCGATTGACGCCCGGCGACACGGCGATTCTCGTGTTACTGACCGGCGCGGCCGTGGCGGAGGGGAACTTTTTGCGCGTCAGCCGTGTCCAATAGACCGAGGAACCACATATGAGCATGGCGATTGGCAATGCGAATTGCATGAAGGCCGAGATCAACATGACGCCGATGATCGACGTTATGCTCGTCCTGATTATTATCTTCATGGTGATCACCCCAATGGCGCCGCTTGGGCTCGAAACGCGCGTGCCGCAGAACGCCCCTCACCGCCCGATGGTGGAGCCCGCCGGGGATTTGGTGATCACCGCTGTTGCCGACGGGTCTTACGTCCTCAACCGCGAACCTCTTGCGCAGACCGCCCTGCAGGCCCGCCTGACGAACCTGTTCCGCCATGGCGCCGCGAACGTCGTGTTTGTGCGCGGCGGGCGCGATGTCGAATTCCGCCGAATCGCCGAGACCGTCGATCTCGCCCGCGGAGCCGGCGTTTCCCGCATCGGCCTGATGCCGTAACCGACCGGCTTCTGCGCTATGATCGGACGCATGGTGGGGCATGCTGTACCCTGCCCTGGAATCCACGAGCGAGAGAGCTGATGAGCAAGCTAAAGCATGCTCCACCAAAGTACCGTTGCGCGGTGGCGTTGGCGGTCTTGCTGCTGTTGACCGGTACCGCTGAGGCGCAGCCGCTGGGCGATCAACTGCGCAAGCGCATCGGCTCTTTTCCGGGCGAAGTGTCGCTCTACGCCAAGAACCTGGATAGCGGAGAGACGATCGGCATTCGCGCGAGCGAGCCCGTGCGCACGGCGAGCACGGTCAAGATCGCCATCATGGCGGCGCTGTTCGACGCGGTCGAGCGCGGCGAACTCAACTGGAACGAGCGGCTGACCGTTACCGACGCGGAGAAGGTGGCCGGCTCGGGCGTGATCGAAAGCGAGCTATCGAGCGGCGTGCAATTGCCGCTGGTGGACGTGATGCACCTGATGATGGTGCTGAGCGACAACACGGCCACCAACATGGTCCTGGAGCGTTTTCCGGCCGAGCGCGTCAACGCGTATCTGGACCGCATCGGCCTGATCTCGACGCGCGTGCTGCGCAAGATCATGGGCGACAAGGGGCCGATGGGCTTTTCCGTGGCGGGCAAGATCGAGAAGAACCGCAAGTATGGCATCGGCGTTTCGACGCCGCGCGACATGGTGATGCTGATGGAGCACATGGAGCGCGGAGACCTGGTGAGCGCGGCGGCGGCGCACGAGATGATCGCGGTGATGAAGCGCTGCCAGGGGCCGTACGGCATCCGTCGCCCGTTCGGCGATTTGCCGGTCGCCAATAAGACCGGCGGGCTCGACGCGCTGCGGTCGGACGTGGGAATCGTGTATTCGCGGGATGGGCGGATCGCGATGGCGATCACGGTGGACGGCATTCCGCAGCCGGATGAGGGACCGGACAATCCGGGCTCGCTCATGATCGCGGATCTGGCCGCCATGCTGGTGCGGGGCTTGGCCGCGCGACCCGCTGTACAATAGCAGCGATGCAGGTTTATCTTTTACGCCACGGAATCGCCGAAGACGCCCGGCCGGGGCAAAGCGACGCGGAGCGCGCGCTAACGGCGGAGGGCAAGGAGAAGCTGCGGCGCGTGCTGCGGCGCGCGGCGGCGGCGGGAGTGCGGCCGGCGGCGATCGTTTCGAGCCCGCTGCGGCGCGCGATCGAAACGGCGGACATAGCGGCGGAGGCGCTCGAGTACACGGGCAAGATCGCCGAGTCGCTCGCGCTGCTGCCGGAGGCGTCGCCCTACGATCTCTGGGAGGAGATCCGGCGGCGCGGCGAGGAGCCGGCGATTCTGCTCGCCAGCCACGAACCGCTGATGAGCGCCATGGTCGCGTTTCTGCTCGGCAGCCCGGCGCTGCAGGTGGAGATGAAGAAAGCCGCCCTGGTGCGCATCGATTGCGAACGGCTGGCGCGCGAACCGCGAGGCGTTCTCAAGTGGATGCTCACGCCGGCGGTGTGCGGGTAGCGATAGTCAGAACCGGGTTACGCGGGGCGAACCCAGGGGCGCGACCAGGGGGTCGCGCGCGGNNGGGCGTCCGCCCCACGGTCTCAGTTCCCGATTGCCGTGTACAGCGTTTGCGTGCCGGCGACGCCGCCCAGGGTGAAGGCGACCGGGGTCAGGTCGTTGGCGGGGACGCCCGGAACCACCACATTGAACTGATAGAGGCCAACGTATCCGGGCGCCAGGCCGGCATAGCTCACCGTGGCCTGCGTGCCGCCGATGGAGATCTGAAAGTCACCGGCAGGCAAGATCTCGCCGGAGGTGGCTTTCTGACCGGCGGGCAAGCCGCCGCCGAAGCCGATGCCGTACAGAACGATCGTGTCGCCCGGCTTGGCGCGCTGGCTCAGGACGCCGGAAACCGCGCTGGGAGGCAGAACATACGATGCGAAGTTCGACGCGAAAGCGCCCACGTATTGGTTGCCGCCGATCAGGAACGATGGCGGGGCGAACAGGCCGGGCGCGGTCGAGGCGATCGTAATCGCGAGCGGCTGGCCGACATTCGATCCGGAGGTGACCACGACCGGCTGCGTGCCGGTGGGCGTGGTGGCGGGCACCTGCACGTTCACCTGCCCGGGGCTGACATAAGCGACATAGGCGGGCTGTCCACCGATGGTGACTGCCGTGCCATCGAGCATGGTGGGCGCGGTGTTGCCGCTAAAATCGCCGTTGGTCCAACTCCGCGTGCCGGTGGCCAGATTGGCGCCGTAAATTTCGATCCAGGAACCGGGCGCGGGCGAGGCCAGGGCGCCAAATTCGGCGGCGCTCACGGCGCCACCCTTATTGACCGACGGCAAGATCGAGGAGGTCGAAACCGTCAACTCGCGCACCAGGTCGTTCTGCGAATCGGCGACAAAGACGTTGCCGGAAGAATCGAGTCCCAGACCGAGCGGGTAGCACAACGATGCGGCGAGGGCGGCCGTGCCATTGAGGGCATAGGTCGGAAACCCATTGCCGGCGATAGTAATAACGGTCCCGCCGGGCAGGATCTTGCGGATGACGGAGTTGCCCTTATCGGCAACGTAGACGCTTCCCGCGGCATCGATGGCGATGCCGGACGGGCTCGAGAACTCGGCCAGGAGGGCCGGCCCGCCGTCGCCGGAATAGCCTTGCGTGCCATTGCCGGCGATGGTGCTGATGATGCCACCGGGCGTTACCATGCGGATGCGCTCGTTTTCCGTATCGGCGATGTAGAGATTATCGTAGGCGTCGAAGGCGATGGAATAGGGCTTATTCAGCTTGGCATCGGTGGCCGGGCCGCCGTCGCCCTGAAACAGCGGGTAGCTGCACATCCCGGCGTAGGTGTGGATGTTCGCGTCGGAGGTCACCACGCGGATGCAATCGTTGTTGGTGTCGGCGATGTAGAGCTTGCCGGCGCTATCGAAGGCCACGCTGCTGGGGTAGGAAAGGCTGGCGTCGGTGGCTGCGGCACCGTCTCCGCTGAAGGCCGAATAATTATTCCCAGCCACGGTCGAGATGACGCCGCTCGTAGTCACCTTACGGACCACCTGGTTGCCGGTATCGGCGATAAACATGTTGCCCGAACTGTCGAAGGCGATACCGTTGGGCAGGGACAGAGAGGCCAGCACAGCCTGTTTGCCATCGCCGGCGTAGACTTGGGCCGTGCTGGAGCCGGCGATGGTCTTGATGACGCCGCTCGAGGTAATCTCGCGGATCCGGTCGTTATCCTTGTCGACGATGTAAACGTTGTGGTTCGCATCCACCCATACGCTCGACGGAGAGGAGAGAACGGCGCTGGTGGCTTGCTCGTAATCTCCGGCGAAACCCGGCGCGCGCGGCAAGGCGGGCGTGCCGGCGACGAGCGAAATGCCATACGTTTGGGCAAGGCCCAGAGCGGGCAGCAGGATGGCCCAACCCGCGACACAAATGCGAATAGTACGATTCCGTCGGCCGATTCCGTCTGGCGGCCAGATGCGATTGCGAAACACGATTGCTCGATTCCTTTCGTTTCCCGATTCCCGGTCAGCAAACACCCTCAGCTTCTTATAACATTTTGAAGGGCGGGCGCGGAGCGCACAGTGTGACACCGGGGCGAAGATTCTTTAGACGCAGGGGGCGGCAAGCCGGTTGCGCGCCGTCACCCGATGCCCAATTCGTCGATGCGCTCGACGGGTTTGCCGCAGATGCGGCAGAGCAGCGCGCCGCAATCGCCGCAAAGCAACGGGTCCGGCACGGGCTGGGCGCAATTCGGGCAGTAGAACTCGGGCGCGGCGGGCTGGGCATCGGCCATGCTGCCATTATCGCGCCGTGGAGTTAACAATCGAAGCGGCACGGCGATGTTATTATCAAGGAGAATGCAGCGGGTTTCCAATATCGCGATGGCGACGCTGATCGTGGCGGCGCTGTTCTTCGGAAACTGCCTGTCGTGTCCGCAGATGCTGCTGGCGATGGCCGGCCAACATCCGGGACATGGCTGCTGCCACCACCCGGCTCCTAAGATCGATTGCCATTCGCAGTCGCTCAGCCACTTTGTGAAGGCGCAAGGCCAAGCCGCACCGGCGCTCGTCGCGTCGGGCGTGGTGCGGGCGATTGGGACGGCCGCGATGCCTGCCCTGTGCGTCGTCGCCCCGTTGCACGCCGCCGATGTGCCGCCACCCGACTTACTCTCCCGTCATTCCCTGCTCCGCGTCTAAACCACTCGTTCGCCAGGTTCGTGTCTGACAAGCTCCCGACAGGATTCCCGGGCTTTGTATCAGGGCGCGGCTTTAGCCGTGCCGCCGTGGGTTCTCTTCAATACGGCCTTTAGGCCCTGTGCCTAAGTGCCTGCCACTTGGGGGAGTTGGTCAGCGGACCTGGCTACTGACCCGGATAGGTTCCTTGTGTCTCCTCCCCGCGCGGACAGTTGTCGAGAAAAGTCTCGACACGGCACGCACGAGTGCGTGCGCCACGTGGGAATGGTTGGTGAATGAAAATGAAGCTTCGATATTGGATTTGGTTTTGTCTGACGCCGCTCGCGGGAGCGCAGCCGCTCTCGACGCTGGTCGATGAAGCGCTGCGCAATAACCGCGAGATTCTGGCGGCACAGAAGAAAGTGGAAGCGCTGCGCCAACGGCCGGCGCGCGAGAGCAGCCTGCCGGATCCGACGCTCTCGCTCGGGTGGACATCGAACGGCGGGCCGTGGCCGGGCGCGGGGCTCGGGATCGACGCGACCAGCAATATCGGCGTGACCGTGTCGCAGGAAGTGCCGGCACCGGGCAAGCGGAAACTGCGCGGCGAGATCGCGGAGAAAGACGCGGCGGCGGGCTACGACGAGTATCTGGCGACGCGGCTGCGAGTGATTGCGCGGCTCAAGATCGCGTATCACGAGTTGCACCATGCGACGGTCGCCATCGGTTTCGTCGATCGCTACCGGGAACTGCTCGACAAGATGCTGCGCATTTCCGAGGCGCGCTATGCGGTGGGCCGCGCGGCGCAGCAGGACATACTGCGCGGCGAAACGCAGTTGGCGATCTTCGAGACCGAGCGCGTCCGGTTCGAGCAGGAGCGCGAAGCGAAGCAGATCGAAATCGACGCCCTGCTCAGCCGGCCGCAGGGCACGCCGGTCGAAGTGCCGGAAGAGATGACGGCGGGAGAGATGCCGGCGCCGCTCGAAGAGATGCTGGCGCAGGCGCGGGCGCATTCGCCAGCGGTCGGGCGCGGCCGGGAAATGATTCAGGGCAGCGAGTTGGCGGCCAGTCTGGCGCGCAAGGACTACGCGCCGGATTACACGGTCTCGGGCGGTTACTTCAACCAGGGCGGCATGCCGCCGATGTGGCAGGCGCGGGTGGATTTCAAACTGCCCGCGTATTTCTGGCGCAAGCAGCGCGCGGCGGTGACCGGGCAGGAAGCCAGCGCCAGCCAGGCGCGCCACGAGTACGCGGCGGCGGCGATCGAAACCGAAGCCGGCATCCGCCAACAATACAGCGCGGCGGAGGCGTCGCGCAAGCTGGTGGGCCTCTACGAGAAATCGGTGATTCCGGAGGCGCGGTTGGCGTACGAATCCGCGCTGGCCGGCTACCAGAGCGGGCGCGCGGACTTCATCGCGCTGTTTACCAGTTTCACGAGCGTGGTGGATTACGAACTGATGGACCACGAGGAAATCATGCGCTTTCAAGTGGCGCTGGCGAAGCTCGAAGAGCTGACAGGAGTGGAATCGAAATGAAACCGACTTTAGTGGTGTTGGTGGCTGCGGCGGCTTTCCTGGGCGGGCTCGGCTACGAACGGTGGCACGGGAAACACGCGGCAACCGCCGCATCGGCTGAGCGCAAAGTTCTCTACTGGGTGGACCCGATGCATCCCTGGTACAAGTCCGATAAGCCCGGCATCGCGCCCGATTGCGGCATGAAACTGGTTCCGGTCTACGCCGGCGACCAGTTGCCGAACCACGCGGCGGCCGACGCGGTTCAGGTGTCGCCCGACAAGCAGCAGTTGATCGGCGTCGAGTACGGCACGGCGGAATACGAGGCGGCCGCCGATACGATTCGCGCGGCGGCGCGGGTGACGATGGACGAAACGAAAATCGTCAAAGTGCAGACCCGCCTGGAAGGATGGATCGGCCGCGTGTTCACCGATTTCACCGGCAAGTACGTGAAGAAGGGCGACGCGCTGGCGACGGTCTACAGCCCGGAGGCGCTGGCCACCCAGGAGGAATACCTGCTGGCGTTGCGCGCGCAACACACCATGCACGACGGCGCCATGCCGGCAATGGCCATGGGCAACGACAACCTGGTGGCCGCCGCGCGCAAGCGGCTTGAGCTGTGGGACATTTCCGGTCCGCAGATCGACCAGGTCGAGCGCACCGGAAAGCCCATCGAGAACCTGACGGTGTACGCGCCGGCCTCCGGCTACGTGACCGAGCGCAACGCGTTTCCCAAACTGCACGTAACACCGGACACGGTGCTCTATACGCTGGCCGACCTTTCGACCGTGTGGGTGGTGGCGGACATTTTCGAATACGAAGCCGCCCGAGTGCGGTTGGGCCAGGCGGCCACGCTGACACTCGATTACCTGCCGGGGCGGACGTTCTACGGCAGGGTGAGTTACATCCTGCCCGGCGTGGACGCGGCGTCGCGGACGCTGAAGGCGCGCATCGAGTTCGCGAATCCGGGCGGGCAGCTCAAGCCGGACATGTACGCGCAAGTGGAGATTTCGACGGGCGGCGCGCGGCGGCTGATGGTGCCCGAATCGGCGGTGCTCGATGCGGGCGATCGGCAAGTGGTCTACGTCGATCTCGGCAATGGCAACCTCCAGCCGCGGCCGGTGCGCGCGGGAGAACACGCAGCCGGCAAGGTCGAGATTCTCGACGGCCTGCGCGCCGGCGAGCGCATCGTCACCTCCGGCAACTTCCTGCTCGATTCGGAAAGCCAGTTGAAGGCGGCCAGCGGAGGAGCGGCGAAATGATCAATGGCCTGATCGATTTTTCCGCGCGCAACCGGTGGCTGGTGCTGCTGTTCGTCGCGGCGGCGGCGCTGGCCGGCTGGTGGTCGCTCGAGACGATTCCGATGGACGCGATTCCGGACTTGAGCGACACGCAAGTGATCGTCTATTCGAAGTGGGACCGCAGCCCGGACATCATCGAAGACCAGGCAACATACCCGGTGGTGAGCGCCATGCTGGGCGCGCCGCGCGTGAAGGCCGTGCGCGGCTTCTCCGATTTCGGCTACTCGTACGTGTACATCATTTTCGAAGACGGCACGGACATTTACTGGGCGCGCTCGCGGACGCTCGAGTATCTTTCCAAGATTCAATCGCGTCTGCCGCAGGGTGTCGCAACCGAACTTGGGCCGGACGCGACCGGCGTGGGCTGGGTATTTCAGTACGCGCTCGTGGATACTACGGGCCGAAACAATCTGGCGCAATTGCGTTCTACCCAGGATTGGTTCCTGCGCTATCAGTTGCAGGCGGTGCCGGGCGTGGCGGAAGTGGCGGCACTGGGCGGATTCGTGCGGCAGTATCAGGTGAACGTGGACCCCAACCGCCTCGCGGGGTACGGGATCGCGATCGACAAAGTGGTCGCCGCCGTGCGCGCCGGCAACAACGACGTCGGCGGGAGGCTCGTCGAATTCACCGGCCGCGAGTACATGGTGCGCGGGCGCGGCTATGCGCGTTCGGCAAGCGATCTCGATCGCGTCTCGCTGGGAGTCACCGCGGAGGGCGTGCCGATTCTTGTGCGCGATGTCGGCACGGTGACGTTGGGGCCCGACCTGCGGCGCGGCATCGCGGATCTGAACGGACAGGGCGAAACGGTTTCGGGCATCGTCGTCATGCGGCAGGGCGAGAACGCGCTGCGCGTGATCGAACGCGTAAAAGCGAAATTGAAAGAGCTGGAACCGGGCCTGCCGCCGGGCGTGAAAATCGTGACCGCGTACGACCGCTCCGAGCTGATTCTGGCTTCGATCGACAACCTGAAGCACACGCTGATTGAGGAACTGGCCGTGGTGGCGCTGGTCATCCTGATCTTCCTCTGGCACGTGCCGAGCGCCATCATCCCGATCGTCACCATTCCGGTCGCGGTGCTGATTGCGTTCGTGCCGATGCGGCTGATGGGGATCAACGCCAACATCATGTCGCTGGGCGGAATCGCAATCGCGGTGGGCGCCATGGTGGATGCGGCCATCGTGGTGGTCGAGCAGACGCACAAGAAACTGGAAGGCGCCGACGCGAGTTGGAGCGCCGGCGATTACCAGCGCGCGATTGTGGCCGCCGTGAAGGAAGTCGGCGGCCCCAGCTTTTTCGCCCTCCTCGTGATTGCGGTTTCGTTCCTTCCGGTGTTGACGCTCGAAGCGCAGGAAGGCCGGCTGTTCAAGCCGCTCGCGTACACCAAGAACTTCGCCATGATCGTGGCGGCCGTGCTGGCCATCACGCTCGACCCGGCGCTACGGCTGCTGTTCTTTCGCAAGGAAGGTTTTCATATCAGACCGCGCTGGCTCGGATGGATCGCCAACGGCGTCCTGGTGGGCAAGATCCACTCGGAAGACAAGCACCCCATCAGCCGCGTGCTGATGCGCGTGTATGACCCGGTGGTCCGCTGGAGCCTGCGTTGGAAATGGCTGGTGCTGGCGAGCGCCGTGGCGTTGATCCTAATCACGGTGCCGGTTTATCAGGGCCTGGGTTCCGAGTTCATGCCGCCGCTCGACGAAGGCGCGCTGTTGTTCATGCCGACCACGCTGCCTGGGATTTCGGCGGCGGAGGCCGGCCGGCTGCTCGAAATCGAGGATCGAATCCTGATGCGCTTTCCGGAAGTCGAGCGCGTGCTCGGGAAAGCCGGGCGCGCGGAAACGCCGACCGATCCGGCGCCGCTTTCGATGATGGAAACCATCGTCACGCTGAAACCGAAATCCGCCTGGCGGCGCGTAGCAACGTGGTACGACCGGTGGCCGGAGTGGACGAAGCCGCTCTGCGCGCGCATCACGCCGGACCGCATCTCGACCGAGCAACTGGTCAGCGAGATGAACGATGCGCTGCGCTTTCCCGGCGTATCGAACGCGTGGACCATGCCAGTGAAGAACCGCATCGACATGTTGACCACGGGCGTGCGGACGCCGGTCGGAATCAAAATCTTCGGTCCCGACCTGGCCGGCATCGAGCGCATTGGGCGCTCGATTGAGCGCGTGCTGCCGCAGGTCTCTGGCACCCGCAGCGTGTTCGCCGAACGCGTGAGCGGCGGTTACTTCCTGGATTTCGATTTGAAGCGCGACAACCTAGCACGTTATGGAATGAGCGTGGACGATGCCGAATCCGTCGTCATGTCGGCGATTGGCGGCGAAAACGTGAGCACGGCCATCGAGGGGCTGGAGCGATATCCGATCAACGTTCGCTACTACCGCGATTCGCGCAGTTCGCTCGAGCGCCTGGGGCGCGTGCTGGTGCCGGCGATGGGCGGCAAGGCGCAGATCCCGCTCGAGGAGATTGCGACCTTGAAGCTCTCGAGCGGCCCCTCCATGCTGCGCAACGAAAACGGCATGTTGAGCGGNNCAGTACGAAGCCATGGAGCGCGTGCGGGAGCGGTTGAAAGTGGTGCTGCCGCTGACGCTGTTCGCCATCGTTCTGCTGCTGTACGTGAACACGCGCAGCGGCGCGAAGACGGCCATCATTCTGCTCGCGGTGCCGTTTTCGGCGGTGGGCGCCATCTGGCTGCTCAACCTGTTGGGATACAACATGAGCATCGGCGTGTGGGTGGGATTGATCGCGCTGATGGGAGTGGACGCGGAAACGGGCGTCTTCATGCTGCTCTATCTCGATCTTGCGTTCGAGGAGCGGCGGCAGGCGGGGCTGATGCGCACCCACGCGGATTTGCGCGAGGCGATCGTGCACGGCGCAGTGAAACGCATCCGGCCGAAATTCATGACCGTGGCGACCATGTTCGTCGGTCTGGCGCCCATCATGTGGTCGCACGGCACCGGCGCGGACGTGATGAAGCGCATCGCGGCGCCCATGATCGGCGGCATCTTCACATCGTTTCTATTGGAGCTGGTGGTGTATCCGGCAATCTACGAGGTATGGAAATGGCACTCGGTAAAAAGACAAGCGGTTTAATCCTGGCGTTCGCGATGGCCGCCGGCGCAGCGCAGTTTCCCATGCGGCACCGGCACTTGCGCGGTGGCTGCGAAGGGACGCTCGACGTCAGCGAGAGCGGCGTGCGATTCACCGGTCCGAAAGGTCACGCGTGGCAATGGACGCTCGACCAGATCCGGCAACTGAAACTGGCGCCGGACCGCATCGTTGTGGTGAGCTACGATAACGGCAGGTTGCCGGGGACCGGGCGTAGTTACGAATTCGATGGCGCGGCGCCGGCGGCCGAGCTGTATGCGCTGCTTCGAAGTCGCATGGACCAGCGGCTGGTGGCTGAAGTGGCGCCGCCGCCGCATACCACCGCGTGGTCGCTGCCTGTGAAGCACGTCGGTCGCGCAGGTTCGCTGGGAACGCTCGAATTCGCGCCGGACCTGATCGTCTACCGCAGTCCTGCAAGGGACGAATCGCGCACTTGGCGGTACGCGGACATAGCGGGCATCAGCAGCTCCGGACCGTTCCAATTGACGATCACGACGCTCGAGCGCGCTCAGGCGCAATACGGCGGGCGCAAGGATTTCAACTTCGAATTGCGGCAACCCATTTCAGAAACTCAGTACGACGCACTGTGGCTGCGCATCGAAACGAAAAGCGGGAGGATTCCATCGCCAGCGCTCCCAACGGAGCCGCGACCATAGGGAGCGGTTGCACCATGGAATGAGATCTCGCGCGCGAAGACCGTGGGCGAGAACGAGTAGGACGAACGACCGGCTAGGATCGAAAAGGACGGACGGCAGCATTCAATGCGGAATCACTTCATTCACGCAATCCTCGTTGCGATTATCGTTTCGGCGGCGCCGCTGGCCACGGCCAACGACGGACTGATGGACGCGATAATCACCGATAGCCTCTGTGCCGCCAACCATAAGTCCATCAGGCTGAGCTGCGATGCAACCGGCGTCCGGAGCCGCATCAGGGCGGGCACGAAGTACGTTCTGTGGGACGGCAGGTATGCCTATGTGTTGAGCGACCAGAAGGCGGCCGATCAGTGGGCCGCCAGGAAGGTGAGGGTGCTCGCCACGCTGGACGCGAAGACCAGGCAGGTGCGCATCATCTCCATTGTGGCCCGCTGACTACGGCACGAAATTGAGTTAGGAACGGGAAGTAGAAGCGACATCGAAAGGGAGAACTCGAATGAAGAAGACCATCGTGATGATATTCGCCTCGGCGGCGCTGATGCTGGCCGCCGATCAGACCTTTATCGGCACCGTCACCGACGATATGTGCGGCGGCAGCCACAAAGCCATGAACGCTGGGCCGGACGCAAAGTGCGTGACGGAGTGCGTGCGCGGCGGCGCCAAATACGCGTTGTGGGACGGAAAGGCGACTTACGTCCTCAGCGATCAGAAAGAAGCGGCCCCATTCGCCGCCAAAAAGGTGACGGTGAAAGGCACACTGGACGCGAAGGCGAAGACCATCCAGGTGAGCTCGATCGCCGCGGCGAAATAGCGCCGCGCCGGCGCTACCGGGAGGCAGAAGCTTCAGTAGCACACCTCTTGCAGCAAGCCGCCCACATTGCTTGCATCTTTGCCTCTGGAGTGCAAAGATGCAGGTGCGGCGACGGAGGCCGATGAGATTGGCGGATCGAGATACTGGGTCGGCGGCGAAAGCGGCGGCGCTGCGGGACTTCCGGCGTTTTCCGGAAAGGTGCGTCCGTGTGGGAACGGCGGAATGGAGATACCGCGCCCTGGGTACAGCGGCGCGTGTTCTGTTAGCGATCCCGGGCGGCGAGTTAGTAAACGACTTAGGCTTCGAGTTCGCCTTGGCCATAAGTGACACGCATCGCGTAATCTACCCGGCCTACCCGCGCGTAACATCTATCGAGGAACTCGCCGATGGCTTATGCGCCATTCTGGATGCTGAGAGGATAGAACAAGCCGCGATCCTCGGCGCGTCCTTCGGAGGCTCAGTCGCCCAAGTCTCGGTGCGGCGGCATCCGGACCGCATTAGTGCACTCATTCTATCCAACACAAGCGTTCCGCTGCGGCATCTGACGCCGGCCAAGCGACTTCTTGAATTGAGCTTCCGCGCTATGCCCTGGTCGGTTACAACCGGTCTCTTGCGCAAAGTCCTGGTCAAGACGGTGGACCCGGCGGGCGATGCCAGGGATTTCTGGAGTGAGTATCTCGATGAGCTACTCTCCTCGAGACTCACGAAGGCCGATGTCGTCTCGAATCTCCACATTCAGTACGATTACTATCGCCGGTTTCGCTTCACGCCTCATGACTTGGATGAGTGGCCCGGCCGGATTCTGATTGCCGAATCCGATACGGACGTACTTGGCCCGAGCCTCCGCCAGGCTCTGCGGGAAACTTATCCGGGCGCAGAGGTCCGTACTTATCACAATGGCGGCCACGCTACTATGTTCTTGCGGTTCGACGAATATCTCGCCATGGTCAGGGAGTTTCTCGACTCCGCAACACTCCCCGATTCGAGCGGGCAGGAACACATTTCGAGCCGTCGATGTGGCGCACGATGGCCTCGGTGAACTCGGCGGTGCCGGCATGGCCGCCGACATCGCCGGTGAGATGCTTGCCTTCGGCGTAAACCTGGGCGATGGCGCTCTTCAGGCGCCTGGCGGCATCGCGCTCGCCAATGTGGGCCAGCATCAGGACGGCCGATTGCATCAGCGCCGTGGGATTGGCGAGTCCCTTGCCGGCGATATCGGGGGCGGTGCCGTGCACGGCCTCGAACACGGCGTAGTTGTCGCCCAAATTCGCGCCCGGCACAATGCCAAGCCCGCCCACCAGGCCGGCCGCGAGATCCGAAATAATGTCGCCATACAGATTCGGTAGCACCATTACGTCGAAAATCTGCGGGCGCATGACGAGTTGCATGCAGGTGTTATCGACGATCATTTCGCTGTACGCGATCTCGGGAAACTGCGCGGCGGTCAGGCGGCAACACTTGAGAAACAGGCCGTCGCTCAGCTTCATGATGTTGGCCTTGTGGATGGCGGCGACCTTCTTGCGGCCTTCGCGACGAGCGAATTCGAAGGCCGCGCGGGCAATCCGCGATGACGCTTTTTCTGTAATGATCTTCAGGCTCTCGACCACGCCCGGCACCACCTCGTGCTCCAGGCCGGCGTAAAGATCCTCCGTGTTTTCGCGGAAAATGGCGATGTCGAGCGCCAGATCGTCGTAACGCGTCTTGAGGCCGGGCAGCGTCACCACCGGGCGGAAGTTCACCGCCAGGCCAAGCTTCTTGCGCAGCACCACGTTGATGCTCTGATGTCCGCCGCCAATCGGCGTGGTGGTCGGGCCCTTCAGGCCGACGCGCGTGATTTCGAGCGATGCGAAAACGTCGTCGGGCAGCAACTGTCCCTGCTCGGCCAGCGCGCGCGCGCCGGCATCCACGCGTTCCCACTCGATCGCGGCGCCGGTCGCCTCCACCGCGCACACCGTCGCGTCGGCTACTTCGGGGCCGATGCCATCGCCCGGGATTAGCGTGATCTGGTGAGCCATCATCGCTATTATAAGGGTGGGGCGACGAGTGTGATCCCGGATTGGGCCGGCGAACGGCGGGCGATGATCGAAAAGCAACTGCGGCGGCGCGGTATCGACGACGCGCGTGTGCTGGCGGCGATGGCGCAGATTCCGCGCGAAGAGTTCGTCCCCCTTGAAGATCGCATCGCGGCTTACGCGGACGAGCCGGTGCCGATCGGTTACGGACAGACGATTTCGCAGCCATACATGACGGCGCTCATGGCGGCGGAGTTGAAGCTGGTGGGAACCGAGACCGTGCTCGAAGTGGGCGCCGGCTGCGGATACGCGGCGGCCGTGCTGGGAGCGCTCGCCCGCCGCGTGGTTTCGATCGAGTTGATACCAGAGTTGGCCGAACTGGCGCGCTGTAACCTGCGGCGCACGGGGCGCGACGCGAATATCGAGGTGATCGCCGCCGATGGCTCGCTGGGCTATCCGCCGCTCTCGCCCTACGACGCGATCACGGTCGCGGCCGGCGCGCCGGACGTCCCGCCCGCGCTGCTCGCCCAGTTGCGCGATCCCGGCCGGCTGGTGATTCCTGTCGGCGGCTTCGACAACCAGGAACTCCGGGTGATTTGCCGCCACGGCGGCCAAGTTGAAACCCACGTCTCGACGATGTGCTGCTTCGTCCCGCTGCGTGGCGGCGAGGGCTGGCGATAAATGCGCCTGAGGACCGCCCATGACCGCCTCAAGGTCGAGCACAGCATCATCGATGGCGTGCGCGAAATGCTCGAAGAACTATTGCGCGCGAATCCGCAGATTCGCTCGGTGATTCCGGGTGTGATCCGGCCCGTGCGCGACGCCAAGGGCAAGGTGCGCGTGCGGGTGACGGTGCCGACGCAGAACGGATGGAAGGCGATCGCCCTAAGCGCCGGCGCGCGCCAGGAGTTGTTCGTGAGCTGCGGTTGGACGAAAGAAGCCGTCGAAGAAGCGTTTCGGAAGGCGGGCGCGGTGGTGGAGTAGGGGGGTGGCAGCCGGAAGCGCCTGCACCACCCGGCCACGGATCGTGCTACGGCAAAGTGGGACAGACGCTTTCGTATGTCAGCCCGCGCGTTCCCCCACCAACTCCCGCCACATCGCCCGCTGCTTCTCTCCAATCGCCTCCCAATCGAAGTTGCGCTTGGCGTGCCAGAAGGCGGCGTCGGCGATTTGGGCGCGGCGGTCGGGATCGGCGATGAGCGTCGCAATGCCTGCGGCGAAGGCTTCCGGCGTGTCGCCGACCCAGACGCTATGGCGATCGAGCAAGCCGAGGCCGGCGCATCCGGATGTGGTCGAAACCACGGCACGCCGCATCGCCATCGCTTCCAGCACCTTCACGTTGGTGCCGGCGGAAACCGTGGTGGGAACAATGACGAGGTTGGCCTCGCAGTAAAGTGGGCGCACGTCGGCGACGAAGCCGAGCAAGCGTATGCGCGGGTCCGCGGCGGGCTCGGGCGTTTCGGCGAAGGCGCGCCAATAGGTGAGATGATCCGGACCGCAGACGACCGTTAGCTCCATTCGCGGAAACTTGTCGCGCAGCAGCGGCCAGACGCGTTCGGTGAAGAAACGATACGCGGCGATGTTGGGAAAGTGGCGGAAGGAGCCGATGAAGAGCAGGCGCTGGCCGGGCGTCTCCGGCACAGCCTGAAAACGGGCGAGATCGACGCCGTTTTCGATCACGACCGTCGCCGCTTTCGGCCCCAACATTTCCGCATCCTTGGGCGACATCACGACCACACGGCGCGCGGCGCGCACGGCGCGGGTTTCGAAGCGGCTCCAGCGGAACCAATCCCACCATGCGGCGAACGTTCGTTCGCGGCGCGCGATCTGACCGAACAAGTCGAAGGTGACATCGTGTTCGACCAACGCGTCGCCGCGGTAGAGGGCGAGTTGGGTGTATTCGACTTGCAGGGCTTCGAAGCCGAAACTGGCGCGCTCGCGCGCGATGGCGCGATGCATGGCGGGCGAGCGGAACTCGCGCACTTCGGGCGGCAGCCACGTGGACCAACGCGGCTCGCGGTAGCGCGGCTTCGCGACCAGCACCACGCGCGCGCAGAATTCGAGCACGGGCGCGGCTTGCGGCGCGGCATCGTCATCGGTGAAGGCGAACAGCTCGACATCGAATTCGCGCGCGGCTTCGCGCAGCAGGTTGAACATGCGCACCGCGCCACCGTGCGCGAGCGGGTAAGGAAAGTAGGGCGAAAGCACGGCGATGCGGCGGCGCTCCGGCAAACAAGGCCGGCCTTCGAGCACGCGATCGCCGGTGGGAGTGACGGTGCATTCGCGCTTCGGCCATGGCCACCACCACGGCCGCAAGTAAATGCGATCCAGCGGCACGCCGCGCCAGAAAAGAAACGACGCCAGGCTGAGCTTCAGGTGATGCCGCTCCAGCCGCGAGTTATACGCGAGTATCTTGCGCGGAGCCAGCCGGTACGCCACGCGGCGCAGCGAATTCGATTGACGCGTGAGCATCACCGGCGCGAGCCCGATGCGATACCGCCGCAACTCGCGCCGCAGCTCGGGCCAGTTGGAATCGGTCGCTACGAAATGCCGCCGCTCCGGCACGAGCGTGCGCACTTCTTCCGCCATGCGCCGGCAGAGCCCCGGATCGCCGGTGCAGAACGTCACCACCACGGCTTCGGGTTCTTTGCCGAGCAGGGCGAAGAGCCAGTGCTTGAGGCGTTGTTTCATCCTGGGTAGTCCGGTCTAGAATGCCCCACCATTAGGAAAGAAAAAGTGAAAGATCAGGCCCGCCGAGAACATCCCAGCGGCGACCCCATACAAAAACCAACGCCATTTGCGCCCAGCGGGAAAAAAGATCGCCAGCAAGGCAGGCAGCAACGTAACCGAGCTAAACATTCTCTCACGACTTCGATGTGGCACTGCCACAACTTGGACAACGAGCCAGACGGCGATAAAAATCACCAGAGCAATTGCGCGTTGCTTCCGGGACATCTGATTGTCCATAGGCGTCCCACCTTCCGCTGGTGTCCTATCATTGAATTCCATTGACTAACTCCCCCACTGGCAATTGCTCTAGCACAGGGCCTAAAGGCCACATCGAGTGCAGTCAGATCGGCACGGCTCAAGCCGTGCCCTGATACAAAGCTCCAGCGTCACGTTGCGGACCTGCGAGACAGGACGCCTGCCGTTGCAGTGTCTTCGCAAACAGCAATTCTAACTTACCGACTTCGTCCTCCACAGCACCGCCGAAGCCGCCAGCGGCATCACCGCGGCGATGGCGGTGACTGGCTGGTAGCCATAGAGATCGATGAGACGGCCGAACGCCGGCGAGACGACGGCCTGCACTGCGCCATAGGAAGCTACCAGGCAAGACACGGCGAAGGCGGCATGCGCGCCGGAAAAAACATCGAGCGGGAGCGTATACATATTGACGCTAAAAGCGGCCACGGCGAAGATGCTGAGCGAAATCCCTGCGGCTGCCCAACCGGCCGTGGGCGCGGCTGGCACGGCCGCGGTGACGAGCGCCACAACGCTCGCCAGCAGGCAGACGCGAAAACGTCCGAGCGCCGGAGGCGTGCCGCGGCGAATGAAGGCGAGCGACAGCCAGCCGCCGCTGAATCCGCCGAGCGTTGCGGCGAGCGGCGGAATCCACGCATACCAGGCGGCTTGCGCGATGGTGAGGCGATGCACGTCCACAAGGTACAGCGTGGTCCAGTTCGTCCACAACGAGTAACCAATCATGCTGAGCGCGTTGGCAACCACGAAGGCCCACAAGCGTCGGTCCCGCAACAGGCGACCAATATCGGCGGTCTCCGCGGCAACCACCGGCGCCGGGTCGCCGCGGCGCGCGGCCCAATTCCAAACCGGAATCCATAGCAAGCCAAGCACGCCGGTGGCGACAAACGCGGCGCGCCAACCGGCCTGAATCGCGATCCACGTCGCGAGCGGCGGAGCCAGCACCATGCCCAAACTGACGCCGGCCTGGTTCATGGCATTGCCGAGCGCGCGTTCGGCCGGGCGCAGGTATTGGCGAATGGCCTTGCCGGCGGCGGGAATGCCGGCCGCTTCGCCGGCGCCGAGCACCGCGCGGCAACCGAGCAGTCCGGCGAACCCGTGCGTCAACCCGGTGGCAATCCCGGCGCACGACCACACGCCGACGGCGACGTTGACGACGCGGGTGAGGCCGGTGCGATCGATCAGCATTCCGGCCGCGGGCGCGCTGGCGGCATAGACGATCGAGAACGCGGCGAGGATCAACCCATAGTCCGCGTTCGATAAATGAAACTCGGCGCGCACCAGCGGCGCCAGCGTGGCCAGCGATTGGCGGTCCAGATAGTTGATGGCCGACGATAACAGAAAGACGGCCAGCGGCAGCCAGCGCGCGCGCGCCGTGTCATCAAAATGAGTCACTGGAACTCGATGGTGGCGACGTCGCCCGAAGTGCCCAGCCGGGCGTTGGACTTGGGAAAGTATGCGATCGAGACCGCGCGCGGCGTCTGCCGTCCGCAGCCCAGCGTCTGCGTGCCGGAGCCCAGGATCGCCACCTTGCTCGAATCGGCGACCAGCAGTCGAACGGTCTTGCGGCCATCGGTATAGACGATCAGGCGCGCCTGCGCACCGAGGCACTCAACCTGCTTCAACATGCCGTGGATCTTGCCGGAGGGTTGCGGGCCGTCCCACCACGGCACGGGCTTTTGGCCGGGTTTGGCGGCCGGATCGTTGTACTTGGCTTCGAGCGAGTGCACGTCGGCGAGCGCCTTCTGCTTGAGCGCGGCGAGCGCGCGGGCATCCTCGTCGGCCTTGCGTTGCCGTTCGGCTTCTTCGTAATCGGCGCGCTGCTGTTCGATCGAGACGCGCGCCCGATGCATGCGGTCGCGCTCGGCCGGGTCGGTGGAGGCCTGCTCGCCGGAGCGCCACGCCTTGGCAGCTTCCGCGTAGTTGTGCGCGGCCAGGTAGCATTCGGCGAGCGCCTTCCAATACGCGGGATTGCGCGGATTGCGATCGGCGGCGGCCTTCCAGTGCACTGCGCGCTGGATTGGGTCGGTATCGCGTGCGGCGAGCAAGGCGAAGGGTTCGTCGAGTTTGGGGTTGAGCTCGGTCGCGCGCAGCAGAGCGTGGCTGGCCTTGGCGTTGTCGGTTTCCAGCTTGGCGTATTCGATGTAGCAACGGGCACTGGTGCTGGGGGCATCGATTGCGGCGGAGAAATGGCGGCGGGCCTCGTCGTTGCGACGATCGCGCAGCGCCAGCAATCCCAGGCCTTCTTCGGCTTCGGCGATCTTCACGTGAGCGCGCAACAGCGCGGCGTACTCGGCGGCGGATTGGTCGCCGGAGAGCAGGTCGGCGCGCGCCAGGCGCGCATCGGAATCGGCGACGGGGCGCTCGACAAAATCCTTCGCCGCCATCGGCAAACTGGAAATGGCGCCGGGTTGAAAATTGCCCGCTGCGAAGTGCTGCCGGACCAGCGCTTCGATTTCCGCGGCGGATTTGCCGTAAGCGTTGTGGTAGGCCGGGTCCTCATCGACTCCCCTGCGCAAGTTGTAGAGCAGCACTTTGAGTCTGCCGAAATATTCCGGCGCGGTGACCAGCAGGTGGATGCGCGCCCAATCGAGATCCGGGTGGGGAGGCGGCGCGCCCACCGCGATTTGAATGCCCTTGACGTCGAAGGTCGAAAAGAATTCGACCAGACCGTGCTCGAAAGCCGGCGGCATCTGCGCCGTGTTGGCGGCCAGAAACAGGCGAGTCAGGTCACTCCACACGGCCGGCGAAACCGCGGCCTGCTCCTCGAGCACGATGACGTAGCGGTCGCGGCCCCGCGCCACGGGGTCGCCGGCGTCCCATCCGCGCGCGTCCCGAAAAAGCAGAATGCGCACCGGCTGCGGCGTCTGCATATCGGTCTCGCCGACGACCTCGCCCAGCGCGTGACGAAATTCCTCGAAGCGAACCATCGTCTCGCGGCCGCGCTGGCCCGCCGAAGCGAACACTTCGAATGGGCCCGACGTGTACTTGATCCAGTGCTCCTCGGCGGCGAGCAGGCAGGGGAGCACGAAGAGGAGAGGCAGCCGCCGCATAATCATTCCATTATCCCGCGAGCGCGGTCGGAGATCGGGACACCGGGTAAATCGCACCATCCATGCCCGGCCACAGGCCCAGATCCGCCACGGCAGCCCGTGAGCGAGCCAGACCGCGCACGACGCATTCCGTTCGGCCCGGATTCTGATAAGATGAAGTTCTGCCCGCACGGCGCTATCGTCTAACGGTTAGGACGGAGCCCTCTCAAGGCTTAAATACGGGTTCGATTCCCGTTAGCGCTACCATGTTTCCATAGACTTACGGGGAATGCGCTGGCACGCGCTGGCACGCGCAACGCTCCAGCGAATTTCACTGTACGCCAGGGGCCGGTTTCTCCGGCCGGTTCCGCTTCTGGTACTCCTGCCATTTCAGCGTGGCTTCATCATCCTGACCGTGGATCGCGTGCGCATAGATTTCCCCGGTTGTTCGGATCGAGCTGTGTCCCAGGCGCGCCGATACGACGGGCAGCGGCACGCCGCCGTCGAGCATCTGTGACGCCAGCGTGTGCCGGAGGAGATGTAGCGATCCGCCCTTCGGCTTTTGAATTTTCAACCGCTTGAAGATGGCCGACACGCTTGCGGAAACCGAATCCGGTCTCAACGGCGTGCCGTCCGGGTTGCAGAAAATCAAATCGAGGTCGGCGCGATAATCTGACGCGAACTGAGTGCGGAACTCGGCCTGGCGTTTGCGATGCATTTCGAGTTTGACCAGCGTCTCCTCCGGGATCTTGACCACGTGCCCCTGCTCGGTGTCCTCGTGGCCTTTCGTGGGCTTGAACGTCAATCCCTCCGTCTTCGTCTGCGACAGCGACCGCGTGATCGTTGCGCGGCCGTTCACAATATCGGACCAGCGCAACGCCAAGACCTCGCCGCGGCGCGCGCCGAGACCCACGGCCATCTCCAGGAACATCGACATACACCAGGGGCCGCCTCCGACCGCGATCAGCAGGTCCACTTGCGCCACGGTCAGCCCGATGCCTTTCGACTTCTTCGGAACCGGAGGATCGCTCACCAACACCGGGTTTCTCACAACGATGTCCGACTTCATGGCGTATTTGAACGCGCTCGAGAGCACGCCCGCGACGTTCCTGACGGTTTTCTTTGAAAGAGGGCGCGGCTCCTTCGTCCGCCTGCGATGGCCGCCACTTTCAAGCAACCGATTCCACTCGCGGGTCAGGTGCATCGGCTTGATTTGATCGATGGGCATCGCCAGGAGTCCGGCATCGAGCATTGCGGCCTGCTGATAGTAGCGCTCGCGGGTTTTTGGTGCGAGCTTCTTCTCGACGTGCTGTTCAAAAAACTCCGCCATTAGCGTCGCGAGTGTCTTTGGGAGCGGTGCCGCGACCGGGCTTCCCGCCTTCTCGCGCTCGATCTTCTCCTGCTCCTCGATCCGGCGCGCCGCCTCCCGGTCAATCGCGGCCTGCTTGGTTGCGAAACCGGATTCCGTAATCCGGTTCCGCTCCTCGCGTGTCGATCCCGGAGCGTTGAATTCGAAGTACCACGCGACCTCTCCAGAGTGATATCTGCGTTTGTGAACCGGCATGTCACGCCTCCTTCTTTTTCCCGGTGCGCTTGGCACCAGTGCGCTGCGCGCGCCGGACCATCTTCCAGCGGCACTGCTCGCTGCAGTAAATCGTCCTGTGGTAATTCGTCCGTACCAGCCCACCGCAACCGGCGCAAGTCAGCAGACGGAAGCCGCCGCGCAAGTCCCGCGTGGCCTGCGCGGCGAACGCGTGTAGGAGCGAAGGAAAGACCACCTCCTCCTCGTAGCCAGTTACCCTTTGCTTTCGGTCGACAATCACCTTCGTCCGGTCAAACACGCCCACGCGGAGGGCGTCGAGATCTTCGGGCGATCCGTCCCATGCATCGCGCACGGTCAGAGCGAACTGACCCACGGTGAAGACGAAATCGCGTAGCCGCTCGCCATATCGAGCCAGGAACTCAACCGACGCAGGCGAGGGCAACTCGTGGGGCATCTCCGCCACGAAATGAGCCTCTGCCAGCTTTTGAAAGGAGACCGATTCAGGCGTGGTGGCACTAAAGAGTGGGCACGCGATGCACGCGACAGAATCGTCTTCGAAACTCGCGTCGCCACGTATCCATTGGCCGCCGTGCTGTATCCAGATAGCCTCGCCTCGGGACCGCCCGAATTTTATTACTCGGTGGTGGAAAATTCCCAGCAGCCCGGTTGATCGGACGAACGCCAGAATCGCGCCGGCAGCATCGTCGCCGACCGTGAATTCTCCCAGGTTGGTTGGATCGAATGGCTCCAATGTCCTGGCCAGCCGCATCAGCCGCAAGTACGGCGCCTCTCCGCGCCTGCTACCGCGGCCGTGAGGCTGCTTCGTGAAGCCCACCGTCGCTGCCCGATATCCTGCCCATGGGTCATAAGCAACCGGCGTGGCGCCCGGCGCCGGTTTGATCATCCCGCCTTCGATAACGTAGTCGGTGAATCGCGTCCACGTCATCGTTTCCTGATCGAGTTTTGCCGTCATCGCCCTCTCGTCCTCCTGTACCCCATGGATCGCGTCTTGAAAGTACGTCCTCTCAAAATGCACTTGTTAGAGTACACGAAATATCGTACCACATTAATATGGATAGCAACCAAACCAAACCAAACTCGGAAGGCGCCGACTTGGCGGCAGCAGCCCGGATCAGGGTTCCAGAAATAGCGAAGCGGCTGGACATCGGTCGCCTGGCGGTGTACGCGCTGCTAGAGGGTGGAGTCATCCCCGGCGTCCGCCTGAAATCAGCAGGTCGATGGCTCGTTACGCGCCACGCCTACCTGGAATGGGAACGGACGGCTGGCCGCAACACAAGCGGAAAGGCCGCAGCGTGACGCCCGACCCCGCCTCACCATCCTCCCCTCCCGCCGCCCCGCCCTCCACGGGCGCAGCGGGCGGGGCAACGAACGGGCCGCGCGTCCTGTTGCGACGCTGCGCCAGCCGCCGATTCGAACGGGCGGAAGCCGAATGGCGCCAGCTTCTCTCGGTGCTCAGGATGCCGCTGGCCGCATACCCCGCTGTCCGCATCATCCTGCGCCAGGCGCGATGGAAGAACGCCACAGACCCGATCACATACGTGCGGCGCGCCGCCTGGCGCGAGGCCCGGCGCCTCGGATTGGTGGATGAAGCCGGTCCTCCGACTCTAATCGTGCCACCAGGAATCGGGCACGACCAGTACATCGACTGGCTGGCGCACCAGGAACAGGCCGATACGGACGATGACAGCCCGATGCGCCGCGTGGATCATGATTTGGTCTGCGCGGGAGACACCGCGGACGATGATCTCGACGTGGATTGGGACGCCGTCGCTCAGCGGGCCGGCCTGGACGCAGCGGAACTCGCGCTTCTGAAGCGCCGCGCGAAGGGCAGCGCTCGGGCTGAGTTGCCGCTCGAAGATCAGGCGGTGTGGCGTCGCGTCCACCGCAAGCTTCTGGCGGTTCGCGCTGCACTTCATGGGGCGGCCAACCGCCCCTGAAGAAATATTTGCGATGAAACGTCCCCGTTTTCCAAGAACAGCCCTACTGCAGTATATGGAGGAGAAGAACATGCTGGGCGAAGTCGCAGTCTGGTTGGTCTTTAGACCTGCAGACGAAAAGCGCGCGATCCCGCTGGCGGTGGTGCACGATAGCGCCCTTGCCGCAGTGGTGTCGCGCACCGCCATTGCACATGCCCAGCAGCGAGCCGACCAGGTTCCGGCGGGCGCCCTCCAGGTGCTGGAGCGAGCAGAACTGCGCCGGCTCGTCGATGTGCTGGACGCGCTCGTGCCCGACTGCGGGCCGGCGCCAGCCAGCGTGATGTAGCGCCCAAAAGGGAATTGCGGCGGCCTGGGTGGTGCCGGGCTCGCCGCACGAGGTAACTGACATGACCATTTTACGCCGCCGGCGAATCGCCGAGCAAATCATTCTCGCCCTGCTCGATCGGTTACTAGAGGAGAGGGCACTCGACAGCGAGATGTTGTTTTTGCCGGCGCGCGAAATGCGCGGGCGCGATCTACTCCGCTACGGGCACGTGCCGGCCGAGATCCTCGACTGGCTGCTCGGCCACCTTGACGGCGCGGTGGCCACAGCCGCGGCCGAACTCCTCGCCGGCCTCGGAGGGCGAGCAGCATGAGCGCCCAGACCATCCTTCCGGCGGCGCCGGCCGCCGTGCCGGTGGCCGCGGACCGCGCCGAGGTCCTGGAGTACCTGCGCGCGCTGTGGCCCGAGGGTCCGGGCCGGCTCTACCTCTGCGTCTGGCATCCGCCCGGCACGTCGCGCTGGTTCGGCGGCGCCAGTACCGAGGCGGCCTCGCTCGCCGCGCTCGAGCGCGCCGCCGATCACATCGCCGCCAATCCGACCAATGCCTACGTCGGCATGTGCCTCGCCGGCGCCGATCATGGGCCGCACCAGCGATTGAGTCGTAAGGAAGGCCGCCTCGCGCACGCCGCGCCTGGTCTGTGGCTCGACGTCGACCTTCAGGGGCCCGGCCACAAAAGCGCGAATCTGCCTGAGTCGGTGGAGCAGGTCATTGACACACTCCACGCCGCCGGGCTGGCGCGATTCGTGCCGACCGCTGCGGTGCACAGCGGCGGCGGATACCATCTCTATTGGCTGTTTAAGGAGCCGTTGACTTTCGAGGCGGGGTCGGACCCGCGGTTCCATGAGCGGGATCAGTTCGCATCGATCTTGCGCCGCTTCCAACGCCTGATCCGCGACGCCGCCGCGGCAAAAGGCATGGCCGTCGATGCGACCTCCGATGTGGAGCGCATCCTCCGGCCGGCGGGAACGATCCGCGTGAAGGAGGGCTGTGCGCCGGTCCAGACGCGGTTCTATGTCGAGCTGTCCTCCGGCGTCCGATACAACGCGTCCGAGATCGAGGACCTGCTCGACACGCTTGGCGTCGTAGACCGGCATGAGCACCAGGAGGATGCGCCCACCCGGGTCGGCAGCATCATCGTCGATCCGCGTGCCACCGTCGACCCAGAACAGTTCCGCATGCTGATAGAAGCGGACCCTACCGGGCTGTCGCCGATCTGGAATCTGAGGAAGCACCTCGGCACGGCAATCGCACCGGAGGATTCATTCAGCGAGCGCGATATGCAGATGGCCGGCTACCTTGCCTACTGGGCCGACTTCGACGCGCAGCGAATCACCGACTGGTTGGTCTATTTCAGGCGCCAGAAGGCCAAGCCTGGCCACCAGCGCGCGAAGCACCTGGGCTACTACGAGACCACAGTAGGCAAGGCTATCGACTTCGCCAAGAGCGAGCGCGAGAAGGAGGAGCGTCGCCAAACCGCCGCCGCCAAAAAGGAGGCAGAAGCAGCGGAGGCCGCCCGGATCGAACAGCAGCAGAAGCAGGCGCGGGCATCGCAGGACGGCGCACGCGCTGTGCTCCGAGACGTTCTCAAGGTCGATATCGAGAAGATGCTCGTGATCAAGGACAACGGCAAGACGACCTACGAACTTGCGGTTGAGGGCAGGCGCGTGACGATTGGCGGCGCTGCGGCGGTTTTCAGCCCGGAACTCACCTCTCGTGAGCTCTACGGAGCGATCGGGCGTGCTTTGCCACTTATCAAACGGAAGGTCTGGCACGACATCGTGCTCCCAGCGCTCCACCAGCTCCGCGAGGACATCAACCTGGACGCCGACCACGGCAAGCTCTACCGGTGGTTGCATTATTGGCTCTGCGAGACCGTGGACGGGCGTGTCGCCAAGAACGACGACGAATGGAGGCTGGCACTGGCCGCCATGACGGACGCGTCGACAACGATTGAGCATCGGCCTGGCGGGCTGATCCAAGTTTACGGCGAGGTGCCACAGTGCATCGTGCGGGCCCACCGGCTCGCGCAGGACGTCGCCCGATATGGCGACCGCCAGGAAGCTGCCAGTATCCCTGCGCGGCTGCGAGCGGCCGGCTTCCTGCGCCCCAAGGAGTCCGTCACCATCACAGTGGGCGCCGAGCGATTCAAGCTTCGCGATGTGTTTGTTGG
>PMKM01000152.1 GCA_003157745.1 Bryobacterales bacterium
GTGGCGCCCCAACTGAATTCCACTTTCGCCGTCACACCGTGCCCGGCGAGATAGCGCCGCGTGGTCTCGACCAGTTCGGTGGCGATGATCTTGCCTTCCAGATCCTTCGCGCTGAGGAACAGGGAGGCCTCCGGCACGGCCAGCACCCAACGCACTTTGCCGAAGCTCTGCTTGNNGCGCGCCATTTCCTGCGCGCGGATCAGCATGCACTCGATCTCGGGATCGTCGATGCCGGGAAAATACGAGCGGCTGCTGGTGGTGATGACGTACCCCGCGCGCCGGAACAGATCCACCGTCGCGTTCTCGAGGCTGCCTTTCGGAATGCCCAGTTTCAATTTCACTTCTTGCCTCCGTAGACCGCTTTCGGATCGTACGTCTGCGGGTCTACTACTTTCCACTCACCCGCTTCGAGCCGCCGGTAGAAGCAGCTTTCGTACCCCTCGTGGCAGACGCCCGGCCCCTGCGCTTCCACTTTCACGAGCAGCGCATCGAGGTCGCAATCGGTCGAGATTTCCTTGACGACGAGCCGGTGCCCGGAGCTTTCGCCCTTCAGCCACAGCTTCCTGCGCGAGCGGCTCCAGAAGGTGGCGAAGCCGGTTTCGACGGTCTTGCGGAAGGCTTCTTCGTTCATGAAGCCCACCATCAGCACGCGTCCGCTCGCGTAGTCCTGGATGACCGCGGTAATCAGGCCGCCGGATTTTTCAAAATCGAGATTCATCGTAAAACAAAAAAGGCCCGCCGTTTTCGCGGCGGGCGTCCTTTCCATTTCGTGTAGTGGAAATTATTGCAGCGCCCGTCGCGTGGAGTGATGATGATGATGCCGCGCGAGGGTGACGCTTGCCATAAGAAAGTAGTGTACCACAGAGGGCGGCGGGTATACTTGAGGAGTGAATCGCCGAACGCGCCGTCGCGGTAGGACAGTCGATCGGTTTTCGTCGACTGTCTTGCGCCGGCAGGGACAGGCCACACAAAACGATGACCTGTCTTACCTCGCTGCTCACGCGACGCGAGCCGAGAGGGAGCTATATGAGGAAGCCTAAGAGTCCCGACGCGGGCGAACTTCGTTCCGAATACAAGCGCTCGGATTTCAGCACTTTGGTCAAAGGGAAATATGTTCGGCGGCTTCGGGAAAACTCGAACGTGGTAGTTATCGACCCTAAGGTCGCGGACCTGTTTCCGAACGCAGCCGCCGTCAACGCGGCGTTGCGGTCCTTGGCCGAGATTGCCAAGCGCGCCGACTCCCGGCGTAGCCGGCCGGAATAGGTTGCAGGCGGGCGCGATGTCCGTCGAAATCGTGAGTTGGTGTTCTCGGTAGTTCTTCTTTTATAGCGCGCCTCCACCCGATTTCCGACACACCGTGAAATCCAGCACGTCTCGAATCGCCGAGCCCCAAACGGAGCCGCGACCAGAGGGAGCGGTCATGCTGATAAGCGGTCATGTTGGCGACTCGAACACAGCCATCGCATCGCCTTGCTCGTCGATGACATAACGGATGGCCGCCGCGACGTGCTCGGGCTCCCATAGCCATCGCGTACTGCCGTGCCTTGCCCAACGCTTGCGCGATGGGTCGTCGAGATGCGCCTGGTTAAGGCACCGGCTCGCATAGGACTTAAGATCGTTCATGACTCGTTCGGGGTCGGCCTCCGCGTCCACTACCATGTGAACATGGCTGGTGCGCACGTGTGCCGCCAGCAGCGTCCAGCGTCGCTCGTGGCAGCGCTCGATCAACGCGGCCAGCACGGTGTCGCGACGGGTGCGGTCCAAGGCGTATGGCGGTTGGTCCATCTGGCGAGACTCTGTCTTTACGCGTTTCGCATCGGCTTCGAGCACGGGGCTGCCCGGTTGGTTGTGCGCGCGATCGACGGAGCCGGATGCATCGCCGTGCAGGTGAGAGCCGTAACAGGCAAAGGTGATGAGATAGGTCACGGCGGTGTTTCTTGAATGCGAGGCGCTTCTTCATGGTACAGCCGCTCCCTATGGTCGCGGCTCCGTTGGGTGGTGACTACCGGCCAGCGGGGTGACCGATTCGACATTTTTGGCGGCATCCCAAAACCAGTACAGTGAAGACTCTCGACCGACCCTTGGGGCGCGCCTGGCTTGTTGGGAAGTTCAACACTGGCTGACGCGAAGGACGGCTGGCGCGAGGGATGATGTCCGCGGAGGGCGAATGGGGGAGCGGTTTTGGGAAGCTTCGGACGGGGTGGCTGCATCTCATAACCATGCCCGGCACCGGACGCGCGGGCGGCTCTCGATCCCACACATGCGCGATTACATCGATCTGACCAAGCCGCGGATCACCTGGCTGATTCTGATGAGCACCGGAATCGGCTACTTCTTCGGACTCGCCGGCACGGGCGGCTGGAGCGAGTTTCTCCAACACCTCGGGCTGCTGCGGCTGTTCCACACCATGCTCGGAACCGGGCTGATCGCTTCCGGCACGGCGGCGCTCAACCAGTGGATGGAACGGGAAGCCGATCGGAAAATGCGGCGCACGGCGAACCGGCCACTGCCTTCGGGAAGGCTTGCGGCGGGGCCGGCGCTGGCGTTCGGCGTGGCGCTTTCGGTCGTCGGGTTTGCCGATTTGTGGCTGGGCGTGAACCCGCTGGCCGCCTGGATCGGCGCCTTCACACTCGCCAGCTATTTGTTTTTCTATACGCCGCTCAAGCGGCGAACGTGGTGGTCGACCACCATCGGCGCCGTTCCGGGCGCGATGCCGCCGGTGATCGGCTACGCGGCCGCGGCGGGACGGTTGACGCCGGACTGCTGGGTGCTCGCGGCGATCCTGTTCCTCTGGCAATTTCCGCATTTCTATTCGATCGCCTGGATGTACAAAGAGGATTACGCGCGCGCCGGCATACGCATGTTGCCGGTGGTCGAGCCGGACGGGCGCTCGACGGCGCGGCAGATCGTCCTGTTCGGTTTGGCGTTGATCCCGGTCAGCCTGGTGCCGGGAATGCTCGGCATGTCGGGGCGCGTGTACCTGGCCGGCGCGCTGCTGCTCGGATTGGGTTTCCTCTATGCGGGCGTGCGCGTGGCGCGCGAACGCACGGTGGCGCGGGCGCGCGCAGTGCTGCTCAGTTCGGTGGTGTATCTGCCATTTCTGTACGGACTCATGCTGGCGGATAGGCCTGGCCTGTGATTCAAGTCGAGAACCTGACTCACCGCTACGGCGAGCGCACGGCGTTGCGCCAAGTCAACTTCGCGGTCGCGAAGGGCGAGATCTTCGGCCTGCTGGGGCCGAACGGCGGTGGCAAGTCGACGCTGTTTCGCATTCTCTCGACGATGATGGCGCCGACCGAAGGCCGCGCGGTGATTGGCGGCTGCGACGTCGTCCGCGATCGCGCGGCGGTGCGGCGGCAGATCGGCGTGGTGTTCCAGACGCAGAGCCTCGATAAGGCGTTGACCGTCGAAGAGAACCTGCGCGCGCAGGGCCATCTGCATGCGCTTTCGGGCGCGCTGCTGCGGGAACGGATGGAATACTCACTCGCGCAACTGGGCCTGGAAGATCGCCGCAAGGACATGGTCGAGACGCTTTCCGGCGGACTGCGCCGGCGCGTCGAGATCGCCAAAGCGCTGCTGCACCGGCCTCCGGTGCTGTTGATGGACGAGGCTTCGACCGGGCTCGATCCGGCCGCGCGGCGCGATCTGACGCGCCACATCGAGCGGCTGCGCGACCAGGAAGGCGTGACGATTCTGCTCACCACGCACGTGCTCGAAGAGGCCGACCGCTGCAACCGGCTGGTGCTGCTGCACCGCGGCGAGGTGGTGACCGAGGGGACGCCGCAGGAGTTGCGCGCGCGCATCGGCGGCGACGTGGTCGTGCTCGATACCGACGACGCGCAGACGCTGGCGGGCGCGATCGAAGAGCGCTTCAACCTGCGCCCTAGCCAGGTGGACGGGCAGGTGCGCGTCGAAATCGCCAATGGGCACCGCTTCATCGCCGAGGTGGTCGAGGCGTTTCCCGGCGCCATCCGCTCGGTGGGCCTGCACAAACCGACGCTCGAAGACGTCTTCGTGCGGGAAACGGGGGCGCAGATTGAATAGCTGGATTCTGCCGGCCGCCACGCTGTGGCAGCGCGAACTGGTTCGCTTCTGGCGGCAGAAGAGCCGCGTGCTGGGCGTGGTCGCTTCGCCGCTGGTGTTCTGGCTGCTGATCGGCTCCGGCTCGAACGACCTGGCGCGCTACTATTCGGGCGCGCTGGTGCTGACGGTGATGTTCTCGGCCATCTTTTCGACCATCTCGATCATCGAAGACCGGCGCGAAGGTTTCCTGCTGTCGATGCTGGTATCGCCGGCGCCGCGCACGAGCCTGGTGCTCGGCAAGATACTGGGATCGGCCACGCTGGCCTGGCTGCAGGGGCTGATCTTTCTGTGCTTCGCGCCATTGGCCGGCGTGCGCATCGCGCCGCTCGATCTGATTCCGGTGGCGCTGGCAATTCTGTTGATCTCCTTCACGCTGACCGGGCTCGGCTTCGTGATCGCGTGGCGGATGGAATCGACGGCCGGCTTTCATGGCATCATGAATTTGTTGCTGGTGCCCATGTGGATGGTCTCGGGCTCGTTGTTTCCGATGGCCACCGCGCACGGCTGGGTGCGCGTGCTGATGCGGGTGAACCCGTTGACGTATTCGATCTCGCTCATGAATCACACGCTCGGGATGCCGAACTCGCAGCCGGGCGCGCTTGAAAGCTTGCTGGTGACGGCGGCTTTCGGGCTAGTGCTGCTGGCGGCCTGCGGGATCATGGCTGCGCAGAAGAGCACGCATAGCACGGCATAGAAGACTCGTGTGCTCGATGTGGGGCGGACCGCCATGACTGCGATTCTACCTTCGATCAACGCCTGTTTGAACGCCAGCGCCGCCATCTTGCTGGTGGCGGGTTACCTGCTGGTGCGCAGCGGGCGGAAGCGGGCCCATCGCCGCGTGATGACGGCGGCGTTCGTGGTCTCGTGCCTGTTTCTGATCTGCTACCTGGTGTACCACGCGCAGGTCGGTTCGGTGCGGTTTCCACACACGGGAGCGCTGCGCGCGCTCTATCTGAGCATACTCGGAACGCACACGGTGCTGGCCGCCGCGGTGCCGGTGCTGGCCATCGTCACGCTGCGCCGCGCGGTGGCGGGCCGCTACGAGGCGCACCGCCGGATCGCGCGCTGGACGCTTCCCATCTGGCTGTACGTGAGCGTCACCGGCGTTATCGTGTACCTGATGCTGTACCACATGTGATCGCCCGCGATGGCGCAAAGAAAAGGCCGCGGTGCACCGCGGCCTTTCTTTCTTTTGTCGAGATGTCCCGCTCTAACTCGCGGCCGGTGGCCGGAACTTAAAACAGGTAACTGAGGCCTACCATGGGGACGATATCCTGCAGGACCTTGCCGTACTTGGCGCCCGCGGGCGGCGCGATCACTTTGGTGGGGAAGGCGGAAATGAGGTCGCGAATCTCGGCCCGGAAGCTGAGATGATCGCCGATCTTGTAAGTGAAGCCGCCGCCGGCGCTGGCCATTGCCTTCACCTCGTGCGTCTGCGTGAAGTAACCGAACTGGCTGAGCGGCTGGATAGCCTCCTGCAAGCCGGTGCCGACGAAAACCTTCACGCCGCCGCCGGCCGCCACGAAGAGTTGGAGCGGCGAACCCTTCCGGTTGGTGTGATACACCAGGTCGTAATGGGCGGCGTGGGCAACGCCGCTGAACGTGGCCTCGGAGCCGCCGGAGGAGAGCTTCAGGTTGGTGTCGAAGAACTCATAGCGGACTTCGCCGCTCCAGTGCGGATTCATGCGTTGGCCGAAGAAAGCGCCGGCCACGACGCCGGCTTTGAACCCGGCCCTTGCCGAGCCGGCGGTTGGCGCGCTGACGGAAACGGTATTGAGAAAACTCGCGCCGCCGATGCCTCCTACTTCCCATTGCTGGGCGAAGGCGCACAGACCGAAAGCGAGCAACAGAATCGTCTGTCCGATGATTTTCATGGTTTTCTCCGGGAGACGTCTAGTTGCCCACCACGCGGAAATTGAGCGTTGTCGTGCCGCTACCTTGCGTGATCACCAGCGGTTGGCTCGGGCCCTCGGTGACGCTGGTGGGTACGCCCACGTTGATCTGGTTGACGCCCACTTCGCCCGGCGCGAGGCCGGCGTATTCAATGTTCAGCTTCATGCCGCCCAAGGTTACGATGGGCTGGCTCGTGGCCAAGGCCAGCGGAGTGCTGGGCGAGGCCAAACCGGCTGCGACGATGGGAGTGGTTGCGCCCATACCGGTCAGCCAAATCACCAGCGTATCTCCCCGGCGAATCGGGTTCATGTCGTCGACGATCTGGTTGTTGTCGGCGCGAATGACGGTGGGCAGGCCAGTGAGCGGACCGGCGACACCCGACAGGAACACGGCCGGCGCGGTGGCACTCACCGTGAAATTCAGGCTATTGCTGACGCCGCCTGGGGTGTGTACGCTAACTTGCTCGTTGCCGATCGCGTTATTCGGCAACTGCGCGTTGATCTGGGTGCCGGAAACGAACAGCAGCGGCACTGGCGTGCCGTTGACGCTGAGGCAGCTCTCGCCGAGCGCGGTCGGCAGCGGAACCTGCGAAGCGACCACGCTGACCGGGCTCATCCCGGTGCCCCAAATGCTGACCAGGCCGCCCGGCGCGACGGCAGCCTTATCGTCGGCCGCGTTGGTGATGGCCTTCAGCACCGGCGCCTGGAAGGCGCTGGCGTAGCCCTTGCCCAGTATGGTAAAGCCGGAGGTGGAAAGTTCGATGACCTCGCCCGAGCTGGTCAGCGGGGCTACCGTGCGGCTGAAGCTCATCTGCTGGCTCGCGAAGTTGGCGCCCGATCCGTTATTCGATACCGTGCCATCGGAGGTGGGAAAGCCCAAACTGGTCGGCAGGTTCGTCGCTTCGACCGTCGGAATGAAGCCGGAGCCGGTAGACATGGTCGGGAAATACTCGATCCCGCCCGCACCGGCCGTGCCGAACGCGGGCGACTCGGCGAAGTAACCGCTGGCACTGCTGCCCGTATCGACAAAAGCGAAGCCCGAAGAAGTGCAGGACGTGGACGTGCAAAGCGTACCGATCGGCACCAGCGAGGAATTCAGCAGGTGGTTGCCCACCACGTAAGCGTTATAGCTCGATGCGGCGTAGGCGCCGGACAGGGCCGTGAGGTCGCTCCGCGAAACGGTAAACGTGCCGGCCGCGGCGGAGTAAAGCGACACGTGGCCATCCGGTCCGGCCATCAGAATGTTGTTGCCATTCGGCGAGGCGGTGAGCACGGAGTTGACCGAGATCCACGAGGCGTCGTTCGTCCAGGGTCCGAGCGAAGCGAGCGAGGTGCCGAACCCGGTAATGAGACTGAGCGAAACCACGTCGCCGGTCAACGTCAAATTGTCGTTCGTCAGCGCCAG
Source organism: Bryobacterales bacterium (assembly GCA_003157745.1). Classification (GTDB taxonomy): domain Bacteria; phylum Acidobacteriota; class Terriglobia; order Bryobacterales; family Bryobacteraceae; genus Bog-375. The sequence goes on from PMKM01000152.1 coordinate 7,381, forward strand.
GATGCCATTGTTCGACACCGCGATGGAGCGGCCAAAATCGCTTCCCGGCAGAGTCAGCGGCGAACCCACCGAGAGCGAATCCAGGTTGTAAACGCTAATCAGTTGTGAGTCGCTGTTAGCCACCAACAGGTACTTATTGACCGCACCGCTGTATGGGTCGGGAGCCATGGCCATGCCAGTGGGCGTGGTCATGGTGCGCAGGGTGGTGATCAGGTTATTGTTGGTGCCGTCGTACACCAGCACCTGGTTGCGGTCCTGACGCAGAATGTAGAACCGATTGTGGGTCTGGTCGGCGATGATGTCGCTCAGGATGCCAGGGACATTGACGACGGTGCCGCGCTGGTCCTCATCCGGATTGCTGACCAGCACGCGAACCGGGATCGGCTGGTTGACGGCCGACGCCGAATGGATGGTCAGGGCGCCAACGGTGGTGCCCATCGCTCCAATGAACGCGCTCGCGCTGGCGGTGACCGTAATGGTGGCCGGCGTAACTCCGGAAGAAGGAGAAGCCGAAATACCCGGGGTCTTGGTCGTGATCTCGAAATCGGTCGCATTGCCGCCCGGATCGGAGAGGGTGAAGGTCTGGCTCGCCTGGGACTGATTACAGAAGCTGGTCTGGATCAGCACATCTTCCTGCCCCGGATAGACCCGGTTGTACGAATTGAGCGATCCAATCGGCAGTATGGTGACGCCGCTCGGGGAAATGGCGTACATCGCAGTGGCGGCTTGGTTCAACACCGCCCGGCCGACCAGGTTCTCCGCCAGATTCAGCCGATCGCGGTAGGCGAGGTTATCCGCATCCATGACGAGGAGCGCCGGCTGGTTGTACGTCGTCTGGTTGGCGTCTGCGATCTGCGCATAGACGAGGTTGTGTACCGAATCCCAGGCGTCGGCGCCGATGTCGGCCACGGCAACGGCGTCCGGGTATTTCGCAACCATGTTCATGGCCGAGTTGTACTGGGCATAGCCGATCATGGCGTGGAGCCCGTCTTTGGAGACGCCGACACGCGGTTGCAGCGGAACCGTGGTGGTCCAGCCTTCCGCGCCGAACAATCCCCGCAACCCGTCGTACCAAACCAGCAACTGGCTTCCCGTCCCCGCGCCGAATACCATCCACGCGGTCCATCCGTCGCCCGAGGTGGCGGCGGCGGCTTGGGTGAAGGTGGCCGGCAGGGCTGGCGATTTCGCTGGAATCGACACCGGCGCATTGGCCAGCGTCATCAGCGTCGAGACCACTCCGGTTTCCGGATCGAGCGTCAGAATGTGAGCGGCCGTGGCAATCACCGCCAAACCGCCCTGATCGCCGCTCTGCGTGTTCACGAACGTCACGGCCAGCGGGGCTTCGCCCAACTGGTAGGTGTTGGTCGTCGGCCCGTTCAGGTTGATCACGGTGATCATATTGCCGCCGCCAGCCAGGGCAGCGGAGCTACCGTAGTGGACCGATACCAGATAGTTGCCGCTCGGGGACAAGGCAATCCCCACTGGAAACGGCGCCACGTTGAAGGAACTGTGGATCGTATTGTCGGCTAGCGTCAGTACGTCGATAGTTCCCGAACCGAAGTCGGCGATGTAGAGCACGCCCCGTGGCTCATCAAGGGCGAGATCGGAAGGCGTGCCGCCAGGGTTCAGTGGCACAACCGTTCCAAACGGCGCTGACGTTGCTGCCGTCGTTGTGGTTGTCGTGGTTGCCGCTATCGACCGCCCGGCTCCGGCTGTCACAAGCGCCAACGCAATTGAAAAAGATAGTCTTATCCCACGCATAGTAGTCTTCCCGCGACTATTTTGAATTACAGGACCAAACCGGGTCGGAATCAATGATCGAAATGGCTAGTAATCCCGCCATTACCAAAGTTAGTCGTGTATTTCTGCGGCTTTACGAGTATACTCACCTCGGAATCGAGGCTTTTGGTGTCAGAAATGTGCAAGCGTCCCGGCGTCCAATTTGGCTGGATAGTTAATGTTGCGGCAAGATTGGCATTGTTAGCGGCCGTCTTCGGCTGCCTGGCGTTGGCGCCCGAAGCCCGCGCACAGAATGTCGCAGTCGTCGTTACGTCGTCGCCGGCCGGCGCCACCTTCATGGTGGACGGCTTGGTCTACACCCAGCAGAAGACCTTCAACTGGCCGATCGGCAGCCAGCATACGCTCGTCATCGGATTGCTCATCCAGCCCTACGCCACGGCGCCCACTGTGTATACGTTCGAGAACTGGACCGATGCGCAGGGGACATTCACGACGCCATCGATATATATAACGGCCAGCGCCGCCGCCACTCTCTATACCGCGGTTTTCTCCACCACCGAGACGCTGACGACGAGCGTCAGCCTGACTTGCGGGACGGCCAGTTGCGGCAGCATCCCGGGCGCGATCCTGGGCGGGTGCGCGCAAAGCGCACTCTATCCCATAGCTAACGTCGGGATCTGTTCGTATGGCTCGACCCAGACGCTTACGGTGACGGCCAACCCGGGTTTCGTCTTCGACCATTGGACGCCCGGATACCACCAGACGATCGTCGGCGGAGTGGACACCATATCGATGGTCGCGCCGGTAACGGCGACCGCGAATTTCCTGGTGGCCGTACCGGTGGTCTTCGATTCGGTGCCCGAGGGGTTGCAGGTCCTGGTCGACACCGTTCCGACCACGACTCCCGACCCGCTGCCACTCGGTTGGGGCAGTACGCACTCGATAACGGCGATTTCGCCGCAAAAGGATAAGACGGGAAACTACTGGGTGTTCTCCTCGTGGAGCGACAACGGGACCGGCACGCACACCATCACGGTGCCGACGCTCTCGCCCGGGTTTACGTTGACGGCCAACTTCGTGCCGGCCGTGGTGAGCACGTTTAATTTCTCGCCGCCCAACATCGGCTTGAGCCTGACCGTGGATGGCCGCAACAACTATACCGACTGGAGCTTCGCCTGGGCCGCCGGAACGACGCATACGTTTTCGGCGCCGTCGACGCAGGTCGATGCGCAGGGCAACCTGTGGGGCTTTGTGGGCTGGTCGAACGGCGGCACCCAGGCGCAGACGCTGACGGTGAGCACGGGCGGCACCTACACGGCCACCTACCAGCAGTTGAGCCAGTTGACCGTGGCCAGCACGCTCGCCGGAGTGCTGGTGAGCGTGAATGGAAAAGCCTGCGCGACGCCTTGCGCGGTGCAGCAACCGGTGAACACGGCGTTGACGATTACCGCGCCGGCCAGCGTGACGGTGGGCGTGGGCCAGCGGCAGGACCTGAAGGGATGGTCGAACGGAACCGCCGCCGGCAACCTGACGCTTCCGGCGCCGGCCAAAGCCACGACCATCACGGCTAATTATCATCTGATGAACCAACTGACGATGATCACTTCTCCCGTTGGCGCGGCAACCTGGAACCTGCAGCCGGCTTCGGCGGACGGATACTTCAGCGCGGGGTCGGTGGTCAATATCAGTCTCAGCCCGGCCGCCGGCTATCAATTTCGCAACTGGAGCGGCGACCTGAGCGGCATCGAACCGTTCGCTACGCTGGTGATGAGCCAGCCGCGCACGGCGGCGGCCCTGCTGTCCAGCGTTCCCTACCTGCCGACTGGCGCGGTGACCAATGGCGCCGGCGTCACTCCTTCAGCCGCGGTGGCTCCGGGCTCGGTGATTGCGATCTTCGGACTCAACCTGGCCTCGACGACCGAGGGAGGGCCGGTCACTCCCATGTTGCAGACGCTGGACGGGGTGACGGTCGCGGTGGGCAGCCGCCTGCTGCCGCTATACTTCGTTTCGCCCAGCCAGATCAACGCCCAGTTGCCGGAGGACCTGCCGACGGGCGCCTCGACCGTGGTGGTGACCCTGGCGGACCAGGCCACGGTCACGGCCAAGTTCACGATTGCCCGGGACGCTCCGGGGCTGTTCTCGATCACGTCGAACGACAAAACGTATGCGCTGGCGTTTCACCAGAACGGCACGCTGGTGGACGAGGCATCTCCAGCCCAGGTGGGCGAGACGATTACGGTCTACGGCACGGGCTTTGGCCCCACCACGCCGGCGCGGCCAGAGGGGCTGGCGCTGCCGATGACACCCGCGTATCTGCTCACCGACTCGGCCAGCGTGCAAGTAGGCGGGGCCAGTTTCCTGGCTACCAGCGCCTATGCGCTGCCCGACGCCGTGGGCACCGACGCCGTCGCATTCACGCTGACCCCGCCGAACACGCCCGCCGCCGGCGACTACGCGCTGACGGTGACGGTCAACTCGGTGGTGAGCAACAGCGTCCTATTGCCGGTCCAGTAGGGACCGCGCCCATCCGGAAAACTCTCGGCTCTGCAGGCCTGGAGGCCAGCGCCACGATATCTCCCTGCGCGTCGATGCGCGGGGGGCCAAGTCCGGCAGCACCCTACCGCATGCGCGCCGTCACTTTTGCGCGATCAGGACGCGGGACGGGTAATAGATCTGGCGCAGGAAATGATCTTCGAGCAGACGAAACCCGGCCGACTTGATCAGCTCGGGAACCCGGCGTTCCACCTGCCGGCCCCAGAAGGCGGGGGCGAGCCGGCCGGCTACTTTGTAAGCGGAATTGAATAGCGCGGTGTTCTGGCCGATCAGGACGAGCGAGAGTTTGCAGCCGGGCCGCAGCACGCGATGAAACTCGGCGATGGTGCGGGCGATATCGTTGCCGCTGAGCAATTCGAGCAGATAGCAACAGAACACGGCGTCGAAGCTCTCGTTGCGGAAAGGCATCTGGCAGGCGTCGACGGCCTGGCACAAAGTACGCGCTGCGGGGAAACGGCGGCGCGCCTGTCGCCCGGTGCGAGCGGCCATGTTGGGCGACAAATCGAAACCGACGGTGACGCCGGACGGATTCGCGCGAACCAGGCGGCGGAACATTTCGCCGCTACCGGTGGCGGCTTCGAGCACGGTCATGCCATCGCGCACGCCGGAGCGCGCCAGGGCGCGACGGTGGGCACGCGAGTGGAACAGCATGGTGGAAAGCGGGTACACCGCGGCGAGATGATCGTAGACGCGGCGAGTGCGCTGAGCCAGCGTCATGGGCAGCCCGGCATTGGGCCACTCGCCTACCAATTCATCGAGTCTGGGCAAACGTTTCTCCTCGGACAATTCATGAAACTGCCGCCAGGTTGGTTTCGAGCTCGGGCACTTCGATCCGGATATGGGTGCCCTGCCCCGGGTGGCTGTCGATCCACATGCGATAGTCGTTACCGAACAACACTTTCAAACGTTCGTGCACGTTGCTGACGCCGATGCCGTGGTCGAGCACGGTGGCCAGCTTCTCTTCCGGAATACCCACGCCATCGTCCTCGACCAGAAGGCACAGGCGCGACCCGCTGCGGCGGGTGCGAATACGAATGGTACCGCCTTCCACTTTACCGCTAATCCCATGCTTGATCGAGTTCTCGACCAGCGGCTGGAGGATCATGCTGGGCAGCAGCATGTCGAGCGTATCGGCGGCCACGTCCTGTTCGAAGCGCAATTTGTCGCCGAAGCGCACGAGCTCGATCGAGAGGTAATCCTCGATGAAGCTCAGTTCCTCGCGCAGGGTGTTGAAGTTTTCGTGCTTGCGCAGCAGGCGGCGCAGCACTTTCGAAAGCTTCACGACCATCAGGCGGGCCTGGTCGGGATCGGTACGGATGAGCGAGGAGACGGAGTTGAGAGTATTAAAGAGGAAGTGGGGATTGATCTGGCTGGTGAGCGCGGCCAGGCGGGCTTCGACGAGCAGGCGCTGCTGCTCCTCGAGTTTCCTCTCATTGCGGGTGTTATTCCAGATCTTGAGCGGAATGGCGACGGCGAAAACGGTGGTGAGATAGAGCGCCACCCAGGTGAGCGGATGGTCGACGCCCTCCGGGTTGAGGCGGAAGACGTTGACCATGGCGGTCTCGTGGCCAAGATTGGATTGGGCGAGGATCTGGCGCAGAAACTCCGCGACCAGAATGGCGGCGAACAGGAGCAGGTGAAACGCGGTGCGCAGGTAGTGACGGGTATCCTTGAAGAAGCGCCAGATGTTGAGATCGAAGTAGGGCGAGAAACGCCAGATCTCCTCCGGATCGGGCGCCAGATCGCGCACCACGCCGCCGAGCACGCCGACGCCGGCCAGCAGCGGCAAGGTGAGCGACTCTCCGCCGGGGTAGAGCGCCGGGAGCGAGATCAACACGCCAGAAACGAGGCCGGTGACGTAGCCGGCGAGGATGCCGGCCAGGAAGGCGCCCTCGAGGCCGAGGTCCGCGCCATTATAAGTGGAGTGGCCGGCCACGCGGGTGGCGACGCTGGCGCCGAAAACGACGCTCAGCCAGATGGCCAGTTCCAGCCGCTCGCCGAGCGTGCGGGTCTCCCGCATCAACATGGCCTTGAAGCGATTGGAGCGCGCCAGAATGCTGGCGACGGCGGCCATGGTGGCCAGCTTCACCAGCAACGTAACCAGGTAGCCTTGCAGCATTCGGTGCTGGAAGCCATTATAATGGAAGCAGTAAGGGTTCCCCAATAAGTATCATGACCAGTCATCCCGCGGTGCCGCTCGAGAAGGCGGCCGAGGCGGACTTTCCCACCGAATTTGGCGCGTTCCGGATCTACGGTTTCCGGGGCGGTGGCAGCGGCCCGACCGGCGACGGACGCGAGGAGGCGGTGGCGCTGAAGATGGGCGACCTCGACGGCCCCGCACCGCTGGTTCGCATCCATTCGCAATGCCTGACGGGCGACGTTTTCCATAGCCTGCGCTGCGATTGCCGGGCGCAACTGGAGATTGCGGTCGAGAGCATCGCGCGCGAGGGACGCGGGCTGCTGATTTACGAAGCGCAGGAAGGGCGCGGCATCGGCCTGCTGAACAAACTGCGCGCCTATGAATTGCAGGACCAGGGCGCGGATACGGTGGAGGCCAACGAGCAACTAGGGTTCGCCTCCGACCTGCGCGACTACGCGTTGCCGGGCGCGATTCTGGGTTACTTCGGGCTGCGGGAAATTCGCCTGCTGTCGAACAACCCGGAAAAAGTCGCGGCCGTCGAAAGCGCCGGCGTGCGCGTGGTGGAACGGGTGCCGTGCCTGGCGCATGTGCTCGACACGCGCGAAGCGTACCTGCGCACCAAGAAGGAAAAGATGGGCCACCTGCTGGAAGGCCTGTAGGCGGGCTGATCGGTCCAATAACCGCTCCCTCTGGTCGCGGCTCCGGGCGGAGATTCGAGCCGGTCGCCGGGACGGGCATCTCGACAGGTTGCCACGAGCCCGAGTGTTTCGATTCGCCGTCTTACTCGGATTTGAGAGAAGCCATGTCGATGGAGAAGCGATACNNCCGCCGATGGGCGAGCCGGAGAGGCTGCGGCGGCCCATGATGAGACCGAATGCCGGGACGGCCAGGGGCTTTTCGGGTGCGCCGACGAGAGTGATATTGCCGTCGCGGCGGAGCATTTGAATGTAGGCGTCGATATCGTGATTGGCGGAAACGGCGTCGAGGATGAAATCGAAACTGCCGGCGTGCTTTTGCATTTCGTTGGCATTCCGGGAGACCACGACTTCGTCGGCGCCAAGGCGGAGCGCGTCGTCCTTCTTGCCGGGCGAGGTGGTGAAGACCACGACGTGGGCTCCGAGCGCATGAGCGAACTTCACGCCCATNNCATGTGGCCCAGTCCGCCGAGGCCCACGACGCCGGCCTTCCTGCCCTTGGCGACGCCCCAGTGGCGGATGGGCGAGTAAGTGGTAATTCCGGCGCAGAGGAGAGGCGCGGCTCCGGCGAGATTGAGATTCGAAGGAACGCGGAGGACGAAACGCTCGTCGACGACTACGCTTTCGGAGTAACCGCCATAGGTGACGCCTCCAAGATGCTTATCGGGGAAGTTATAAGTGAAGGTCGGGTTCGGGCAGAACTGTTCGAGGCCAGCCTGGCACCCGGGGCAGGTGCCGTCGGAATCGACCATGCAACCGACGGCGGCGAGGTCGCCGGGCTTGTACTTAGTCACTGCCGAGCCGACCCTGGTGACACGGCCGGCGATCTCATGGCCGGGAACGCACGGGTAGACGGTCGGCATGACGCCGCTCCATTCATTGCGGACCTGGTGGAGATCGGAGTGGCAGATACCGCAGAACAGGATCTCGATCTGAATGTCGTGTTCGGTTGGATCGCGCCGCGCGATTGACGTGCCTGCGAGCGGCGATGTCGCGCTCGAAGCCGAATAGGCCTTCGCTTTGTACATAGAGTTATGCTCCTGTTGGTTTCTAAGCCGGTCTTAGTCAGGACCCGTATTGTTCGTCGCTGACGTGTTCCATCCAGTCGGCGGCCTTGCCGTCGAGCTGTTCCTGAATGGCGATGTGAGTCATCGCCGTGGCCGCCGTGGCGCCGTGCCAGTGTTTCTCTCCGGGTGGAATCGAGATCACGTCACCCGGCCGGATTCGCTCGATCGGCCCGCCCCACCGCTGCACCCAGCCGCAGCCGGCGATCACGATCAGGGTCTGACCGAGCGGATGGGTGTGCCACGCCGTGCGTGCGCCGGGCTCGAAGGTGACACTGGCGCCGAACGCGCGCGCCGGGGCGGGCGGGTGGAACAGCGGGTCAATCCGCACCGTACCGGTGAAATACTCCGCCGGTCCTTTGCCGGAAGGTTGGGAACCGCTTCGTTGGATATCCATTTCCGAACCTCCTCCGCGCGGCCGCTTAGAGGCCGGTCATCCGCTCCAACTTCTCGGGGTAGCGGGCGCCTTCGACCGTGATCCCGGAAGCGGCGTCATTGATGCCGGCGAGATCGTCCGGCGTGAGTTCGACCGCGATTGCCCCGATGTTTTCGTCCAGGCGATTGAGCTTGGTGGTGCCTGGGATCGGCACGATCCAGGGCTTCTGAGCCAGCAGCCAGGCNNCCAGGCGAGCGCGATCTGGGCCGGTGTAGCCTTCTTCCGATCCCCGATGCTCGAGAGCAAACGAACCAGGGCCTGATTCGCCTTGAGAGCCTCCGGCGTGAAGCGGGGCATGGTGCTGCGGAAGTCGGAACTGGCGAGCTTGGTGTTCTCATCCATCTTTCCCGTGAGGAAGCCCTTGCCGAGCGGGCTGTAGGGAACGAATCCGATGCCGAGCGCCTCGATAGTTGGCATGACTTCCTTTTCCGGAGTCCTGGTCCACAGCGAGNNGCGAGTATTCGCTCTGGAGGGCGGCGACCGGCTGGACGGCGTGCGCGCGACGGATGGTTTTCGCTCCGGCTTCGGAGAGGCCGAAGTGCTTGACCTTGCCCGCCTGGATCAGGCCCTTCACGGCTCCGGCGACGTCTTCGATGGGCACGTCGGGATCGACGCGGTGCTGATACAAGAGATCGATTGCGTCGACCTTCAGGCGCTTGAGCGAGCCCTCGACGGCTTGCCCGATGTGCTCCGGCCGGCTGTTGACACCCTGCCAACCGGGACTTCCGTCGGGATTGAGATTGAAGCCGAACTTGGTCGCGATCACGACCTGCCCACGGAACGGAGCGAGAGCTTCGCCCACGAGTTCCTCGTTGGCGAACGGGCCGTAGACTTCGGCGGTATCGAAGAACGTGATGCCGCGTTCGACGGCTGCCCGGAGAAGAGCGGTCATCTCACGCTCGTCTTTGGGCGGGCCGTAGGAAAAGCTCATTCCCATGCAACCGAGGCCGATGGCCGAGACCTCCAGACCGCTATTCCCAAGTTTGCGCTTCTGCATTGTTCCTCCTTCGGAACCGTTTCGCTCATCTCCAGTTTAGGATTCTGGTTCCCGGAAGCGGTATCCCGATTCTTCCGATTTATTGCCTATTCCTCTTGCACTGTTGATTTCCGTACAGAGCCATCGGGTATCATAGGGTAGAGGAGCACGCACAGTGAAACACCGCAGTGGAGAGGCGACTCCGATAAAAGATCCGGCATGCGAATCGCGCGCGGAGCTGGCTCGCAAAATTGCCTTGTTCATGGGTTCGGCAGAGCATCGGGCAACGGATATTCCGAGCCTGACGCTGCACAGACGGACCGCCCCGACGGCTCCGTGCTCCATGACGTACGAGCCGAGCGTGACCGTGATCGCGCAAGGGCGGAAGCGGGTGGAGCTCGGCCGCAACGTTTTCTTCTATGATGCGTCGCGGTTCCTGTTGACGTCGGTCGATTTGCCGGTGGTCAGCCGGGTGATCGAGGCTAGTGAAGCGGTGCCGTGTCTGGCGTTGTCGCTCAAACTAGAAATGCCGATGGTGCGAGAGCTTCTCATCCGGGAAGAGATGCAGGCGGCCGAGGCGCCGCCGGAGAGTCCCGGGATGGCGACGGGTGAGACGACGGCGGAATTCCTGAGCGCCTGCTGCCGGCTGGTGGACCTGCTGGACACGCCGCGGGATATTCCCGTTCTCAGCGGCCTGATTCAACGCGAGATCATCTACCGAATCCTGCGCAGTGCGGAGGGAGCGCGCCTGCGAGCGATTGCGACGCTGGGAGAGCAGAGCCAGCGGACGGCAAGAGCGATCGCGTGGATCGGCGCGAACTACGCGAAGCCGCTGCGGGTGGAAGACCTGGCGGAAATCGCGGGCATGGGCGTCTCCACGCTGCACCATCATTTCCGGGTGCTGACGGCCATGAGTCCGCTGCAGTATCAGAAACAGCTTCGGCTGCAGGCGGCGCGGGGCCGCATGCTCATGGACGGTCTGGACGCGGCCAGCGCGGCCTTTGAGGTCGGATACGAAAGCGCCAGCCAGTTCAACCGCGAGTACAGCCGGTTCTTCGGCCAACCGCCGATGCGGGACGTGCGGACTCTGCGCTCGCCAAGCGCTCCGGCGCTGGAGTCGGTGGGTAACCGGTAAGGCGGTGTGGCCGGCGTTACGGAGCCGTCAGCGGCTGGTGAGTCTGCGGCGGGCGGTGTGACCGAGGGCAAGCAGCGCGACGCCGGCCAGCACAAAGGTGGAGCTTTCCGGCGCGGGCGACGGGCCGCCGTCGTGGAATTCCAGCCCTTCGAGCATTTGCACCCCGGTGGGGGGAGTGGTCTGGGTGAAGTTCTCATACACGTAGGCGACGTTGGAGGAGTGGCCTTCGGCGGCGGTCAAATAGGTCGTCGCATCGGTGAGGATCGCAGTGGGCGTGGTGTAGTTCCCGCTCGCCTGCTGCACGGTGCCAGTAGTAAACGGGTGCCTGCCCGCGTTGCCGGTGCCGGTGAATACGCCGTCGGAGGCGATCTTCCAGATGGCGAGTTGCAGCCCCGCGCCGGAATCGTTGTCGGCTGGCGTCTCGTTGTCGAGCAACCACGCAATCTGTTCGAGAGCGGCATCGGTGGGCGGCGCGGTGACGTTCACCTGACTGGGCAGAAGGACGGTGGTGTTGTAAGTGGTGCCGATGCTGATATCGATCAGCAGTTGGACGCACATGGTGGTGCGGTTGAAGACGCCGGCGGCGTCGGTAAGTTGGATGTCGATTATGCCGGCGAAGTAGACGTCGGTGGGAGTCAGCACGCCATTGATCGTCTCATCGATATAGAAATTGGAATCGCCGAGGCCGGTGGAAGTAACTTCAATAGTGTCCGCGACCGCAACTCCGGACGCGAGCAACGCCACCGCTAACAGCGGGAGTAGGCGTCGAACTGGACCGGAATGGAACATCGCCAGCCCGAGTGTAGCGTTGGGGCAACGTTACCGAAAGAACCAGAAGTTCCAGCGGTTTCCGGCTGACGGCGCGGTACCGATGGGACGCGTGCGGACCGTTAACTATGGTGCATCATAGGATGAACAAGTTAGCGGCACCGGAGGCCCTAGTCAATTAACTCTCATACACTCCCCCGGCCGTTACCCCAAAGGTGCGGGTATAGGTTTCGGAGCCGCCCGGGGGTGGGCAAACGGGCGTCACCGGCTCTTCAACTGTTCGGGCAGCACGGCGTAACCTTCGGGCGGCGGGAAGAGCGAGACCAGCAGTTCCAGGCGGCGGCGGAGGTATCGGCTGGGCATCTGGCGCGGGCCGGCTTCGACGTCGATATCGCAACAGGTGCCGTGCAGGTAAAGAGTCAGGGTGTCTTCGAAGGCCTGCCGCGCGTAGTCGCGGAACATCTTGGTTTCCTTGCGCACGTTGGTCTGGCGGCGGACGAGAGCCTGCTTGAGATGCCAGCCCTTTTCGTCCACCTCGCCGTGAACTTCGGCGCTGAGTTCCTCGCGCAGGGTGCGAAAGAACTGCTCCTGCACGTCCGGGCTCCAGCGATCGGCGGCAAGGGCGGCCAGCGCGTTGTAGAGGCGGTAGTGATATTCGGCGACGTCGCCATCCTTGATGCCGAGCACGAGCACGGTCCAGTCGGCGAGGTCGCGGCGGGAATAACCGAGATAGCGGCTTTCGGCGGGACGCTCGAAGCGGACGGCGTCGCCCTCCTTGCCATTGCCGCGTTCGAGATAGGGCGCGAGTACGATACCGACCTGGGGCAGCGAGGCGACCAGGGCGGGCGAGATCGCGCCGATGGGATCGTGGAGATACTGTTTGATCTCGTCCTCGCCGACGGGGACGGTGGAAAAATAGGAAAAACGCGCCGTGAGGGGAATCATCTCGCCGCGAAAACGCGCGGCCAGATCGTCCACCGTCAATCTCGATCCTTCCATTTCCGCTGGCATAGCCCGAATCGATTGTAACAACACGGCGGGGTAAACTTGGAATCGGGTGGCGCGAAAAATTCTGGTATCGGCGGGCGAGGCATCGGGCGATCTCTACGCATCGCTCGTGATCGCCGAGCTGCGGCGGGCGGTGGGCGAGCTCGATTGCTTCGGCTGCACGGGTCCGCGGCTGCGCGCCGAGGGCGTGCGGACGGTGGTGGACGCGGCCGACCTGGCGGTGGTGGGGCTGGTGGAAGTGGTGGGCCACCTGCCGCGCATCTGGGGCGAATACCGGAAACTGGTGGCGGCGGCGCGGGCGGAGAAGCCGGAGATCGCGATTCTCACCGATTCGCCCGACTTCCACCTGCGGGTGGCGCGGCGCCTGGCGGCGCAGGGTATTCCGGTGGTGTACCTGGTGGCGCCGCAGGCCTGGGCGTGGCGGAAGGGGCGGGTGAAGGCGCTGCGGCGCAACGTGGCGCGCCTGCTGTGCATCTTTCCCTTTGAAGAGGATTTCTTCCGCGCGGAAGGAGTGAACGCGACTTACATCGGCCACCCGGCGGCCGGATTGGTGAAGCCGTCGCTCGGGCGCGAGGAGTTTTTCCGGAAACACGGATTCGATGTGGCCCGTCCATTGATATCGGTGCTCCCCGGAAGCCGGCGTGGAGAGGCGGCGCGGCACTTGCCGGCGCTCCTCGAAGCGGTGCGCATTCTCGATCGCAGGCAGGCCATGAACTTCGTGCTGCCGGCCTCGGCTAATACCGGGGTGCGGTTCTTCGAGAGCCGGATGGGGGACTCGGCCGTGCGCGCGATCGAAGGAGAAAGTTGGGACGCCATGGCGCACTCGACGCTGGCGCTGGCGGCGAGCGGAACGGTGACGGTAGAGGCCGCGCTGCTGGGCGTTCCGATGGTGACGTTCTACAAAGTGACGACGGCCAGTTGGCTGATGGGGAAGCTGCTGGTGAAAGTGCCGTACTATTCGATGGTCAACCTGATTGCGGGACGGCGCGTGGCGCCGGAGCTGATGCAGAGCGAGATGACGGGCGAGCGAATTGCGGGCGAGGCGCTGCGGCTGCTGGGCGATGCGGACGAGCGCGCGCGCATGGTGGCGGGCCTCGACGAGGTGCGGCGCCGGCTGACGGATGCGGGTCCGGGCGAAGCGCCGCGGCGCGCGGCGGCGATCATAAGGGATATTCTGGAAGGACAGGTGGCACATGTATAGTGAAGTTCGCGCGCTCTCGGGCGCCTTGGCGGCGAGTGTGTTGATGGCAGCGGCGGCCTTCCCCGCGGCCGCGCAGGAGCGCCGCGCCGGCACGCAGATCGACGTGCAGGGGTACACGATCGAGGCGGAGATCGCGCCCAACTCGCAATCGCTTTCGGCCAAAGCCGAGGTGCGGTTCGTGCCGCTAGTGGACAATCTGGCCACGGCCACCTTCGAGCTGAACAATGCGCTGAACATCGCGCGCGTGGTGGATGGCACGGGGAAACAGATTCCGGCCGCGCGCAGCCAGGCGGACTTTTCGGTGCGGCTGGCGTTCGATCCGCCGCTCGCGAAGGGCACTCCGGCGTCGATCACGTTCTACTACGACGGCAAGCTGAGCGGGCAGGAGGATTCGCCGGTGGAGGGCATACGGTTCGCCGCCATCCATCCGGATTTCGCGTTCCTGCTGTACCCGTCGCGATGGTTCCCGGTGAACGGCTACTCGACGGACCGGTTCGCCGCGGACATTCGGGTCACGGTTCCGGCGGGGTACGTGGTGCTGGGGAGCGGCGCGGATTCGCACCAAGTGGCGGACGAGAAGACGCAGTACGAGTTCAAATTCGAGCACCGCTCGTTCCCGGGCAGCATTGCGGTGGTGAAGGGCGAAGCGAAGCGGGTGCAGGTGGAGGGCGTCGCCACGTCGGTGTACTTCCGCGGCGCGGAGGCCCAACGGGCGGAAAGCTACGGCAACGAGACCAGCCAGATCATGTCGTTTTTCTCGGGCGTGTTCGGGCCGCCGCCATACGCGGACCTGACGATCGTCGAAACCGAAACAGGCGCGCCCAACGGGTTCGCCGCGCCGGGGATGATTTTTCTGGCGCCGGGCGCCGTGACGCGGCCGGTGGCGTCGAAGCTGGTGGCCAACGAAGTGTCGCGCCAGTGGTGGGAAGAGATGGTCTCGGCGACGACGCGCAATCACCTGTGGTTGACCAACGGACTGGCGGCGTATTCGGAGCTGTTGTGGGTGGAGCACGCGTCGGGCAAGGGAGCGCTCGAGAGCGGGATGCACGACGTGATGGTGGAATCGCTGACGGTGGACACCGTGCCGATGATACAATCGGCGCGGCTCGAGGATTATTCGCCGGAGCTGTGGGCACTGACCGGGAGCAAGGGTGCGGCGGTGGCTAACATGCTGCGCTATTTGATTGGCGACGATAAGTTCGCCGAAGTACTGAAGCAATATGCGCAGGGGCGCGTGTGGAAGACGGCGAACACGGACGATTTCCGCGACGTGGTGGAGAAAGTGACTGGTAAGAACCTGGGTTACTTTTTCCTGCAGTGGATCGAATCGAGCGGAGCGCCGGAGTTCAAGCTCGAATACACGGTGTACCGCACGCAGAAGGGCTTCCGCGTGATGGGTAAGATCAGCCAGGACATGGACACGTTCCGCATGCCGGTGGATCTGAAGATCGAGACGGAAGGTAACCCCGAGCGGCAGCGCATCGAGGTGGTGGGAACGTCGTCGGAGTTTTCGATCGACACTTTCGGCAAGCCGAAGAACATCGTGATCGATCCGGATAACCAGGTGCTGCGGTATAGCCCGGCGTTGCGCGTGGCGGTGGCGATCAAGAAAGGCGAACAGTTCGCCGAACTAAGCGAGTTCCCGGAAGCGTTGCAGCAGTATCAGAAGGCGCTCGAAACCAATCGCACCAGTTCGCTGGCGCATTACCGGATCGCGGAAGTGTACTTCCTGCAAAATAACTTCCAACCGTCAGCCAACGAATTTCGCGAGGCGCTGAACGGCGACTTACAACCTAAGTGGACCGAAGTCTGGGCGCACATCAACTTAGGCAAGATATTCGATATCACCGGCCAGCGCGACCGCGCGGTGAACGAGTACAACTTAGCCATGCGCACGAAAGACGACACGCAAGGCGCGCAGGAGCAAGCGAGTAAGTTGCTGAAGACGGCGTATGAGAGGCCAAGAAGGGTGGAGCAATAAGGGGTGCGAGGGCGGCGGACCGGCAGACGGAGGCCCTGTCAGGGCTCCCAATAAATGCGTCCCATTCTTCCCCACCGTCATCACGTATGGCGCCATGGTCTGGACCGCGATGGAAGCCGGCGAAACATTGGCTGTCGAAGGCATCGAGGTCGAGATGATCTGTCTACGCACGCTGCTGCCGCTCGACCGCGACACCGTCTGCGAGAATGCCAAGAAGACCGCTCAGGTTCCGTTGTTGCACGAAGACCGGCGAGCTCGCCGTCGACATCACCGAATCCGTCTTCGAGCGCCCGGACGCGGCCATCGTCCGCCTCACCGCGCCCGATACTCCGGCGCCCTTCAGTGCTCTGCTGTAAGAAGCGTTTATCGCGAACACGGCCAAGGTAACCTAACAAGCAAGGCGGCTGCACCGGTGCTGAGACTTGTCAACGACCCGATGCGTAAGTATAATTGGAATGTTTGGGTTCCATGGGAGATGCCGGGATGAAGACTGTTCTTGTAGTCACTCTGCTCGTGTCGTCGGCTTTCGCACAAAGCCCGCCAATCGGGACGGCAGTTGCCCCGGGTTGCGGCGCGGACGACGCCAAGCTCGAAGTGAAAACCGAGCAAGGGAAACACCCGGCTGCGCAGCCGGACGCGGGGAAGGCGTTGGTGTACTTCGTCGAGGACGACTCGGAATTCGCATCGACCCCCAAACCGACCACTCGGGCCGGCCTGGACGGCACTTGGGTTGGGGCAACACACGGCAATTCGTACTTCTATTTTTCGGTCGATCCAGGCGAACATCACCTATGTGCGAGCTGGCAATCGAGCGTCATCATAGGCCGGGGCCATATGGCTGCGGCCGCACACTTCACGGCGGCGGCCGGAGGCGTATACTATTTCGAGGTGAAAAACATATGGGCGAGTGAGCCTCTTCGCCGGTCCGGCGAGACCACTTTGACGCCGCTGGACAGCGACGAAGGCCAGCTTCTGGCAAGCCGTGTCGCGTTTAGCACCTCTCACCCACAAGAAAAGCGGGGACAGAAAGCCGTGAAATAGTCGGCCAGGTCATTTCTTGCCATACTGGCGAAATGTCGATTTCCTCCCGGGTTCCAGTCACGAACTATTCAGTTTCGCGAGATCTGGGTCTGCGATGCATGATCAGATGACACAGTTCTGGTCAAGCTACACTTCCAACTTCCACGGTGCGCGGTAGGTGACTTTGAGATAGGGCTGGGCTTCGGGTTGGCGGACGGTTTGGGCGCGGTCGTCCCAAGTGAGTGTCAGGGCATGGCGCATGGAGAGATTGGCCAGGACGCAGGCGATGGTCGAGCGGACGCAGGTTTCAATGTCACTCGTGGGGCGCTGGCGGGAACGGATGGCGGCGAGGAAATTGCGCCAGTGAGGGACGTTCATCTCGGCCAGGGCGCGATCTTTTTCGACGACGGGCGCGGCGCCTTTGCGGAAGACCGTGTAGCCATCGCGGTTCACCATAAGGGTGGCGTCGGTGCCATGGAAGGCGGTGCCGTATGCGGCGTCGTATAGCGGGAACGGATTCGCTTGGCGGATTTCGCAAGAACCGATGAAGCCGGGATAGCGATAAGTGACCTGCATGGTATCCGGCGTTTCGGTGTTATCGGTTGAATAGAACTTACCGCCCTGGGCGGAGACTTCTAGCGGCATCACCTCGTCGAATGCTAAGTGGACGATGTCGAGCAAATGCACGCCCCAATCTGTCATGGCGCCTCCGGCGTAGTCCCAGAAGTAGCGGAAGCTGGACCAATGGTTTGGGAACACGCCGAAGCGGTTGGGATTGAAGGGGCGCGCGGGAGCGGGGCCGAGCCATAGGTCCCAATCGAGATCGCGCGGCGGATCGCAATCGGGCGGATTGCCCCAGCCCTCCTTACTGGACAACTCGGACTTAAAGGCGCGGCAGAAAGTGATGTCTCCTAAGTCGCCATGCTTTACGATTTCGAGTGCTTTGCGAAAGAAAGCTCCGGAGCGCTGCATGGTGCCGGCCTGCACGACGCGGTCGAACTTGCGGGCGGCGCGGATCATGCTGACGCCTTCCTCGACGTAGACACAGGCGGGCTTTTCGACCCAGACGTCCTTGCCGGCCTTGCAGGCTTCGACGGCCATGTAGGCGTGCCAGTGATCGGGGGTGGAAATGCAAACGGCGTCGATGGAGCGGTCGGCGAGGATCTGACGAAAATCGTGGACCGGTTTGACGGCGGCGAAACCGGAGTTGCGGGCGAGTTCGACCGCGGCATCGAGCGCGGGTTGATAGACGTCGCAGACGGCGACGATCTCGAAGCCGGGAACCTTGGCGCAGTGGCCGATATTCTCGGTGCCCATGCGACCGACGCCGATGAAGGCGATGTTGACCTTGTCGTTGGCGGCGCGCGCGGTTGCCGCAGCGAGGGCGGCGGCGGCGGTTTTCAGGAATGTTCGACGACCGGGGGCTTGGTTGGCCATGCCAACAGTTGTAGCAAACTTCGCGACATCGGTTTCCGGGTGGGTGATGTGGTGTATTTACAGCGAGGCAACCGCTCCCTTTGGTCGCGGCTCCGTTTGGAGTCGCGACGACCGGCGGGTATGTTTGTTAGTCCAGCAGTTGTGCCAGGTCTTTCGGATTGGTTCCCGGGTGGGTGATGTGGTGACTTACACGAGGCAACCGCTCCCTTTGGTCGCGGCTCCGATGAGTCGCTGGCGAAAGGGAGCGGTTCTTTAGTGCGCTAGAACGTCACGCGCAGCGCAACCTGGCAGCGGCGGGCATCGGTTCCATCGGGGAAGCCGGTGGACTGGTTGCCGGTGCCGAGACCGGACACCGGAGTGAGGATGCCCTTGCTGGCGATATAGGCGGAAGTGTTGACGCTGGTGTTGTACTGAGTGTTGAAGACGTTGAAGCCTTCGAACATCAGTTGGCCCTTCACCTTTTCGGAGAACGGCAAGGAGCGGACCAGGCGGGCGTCGACGCGGTACTCACGGTCGATATCGAGGCTATTGACGGGCCAGAAGGGCACGCGGCTCCAGCCGCCGGAGCCGTTGAGCGTGCTGCCGTAGAAGGTGACGCCGGTGAACTGTGTGCCACTGACGCTGACGCTGGCGGTGGCCGGCTCGGAGGAAGCCAGGGTGGTGATGGTGGAAAGCTGCCAGCCATTAAGCAGGTAGCGGGCGACGAGCGAGTTACTCTTAGTGACCGTGGGCGACCACATCCAGTTGATCACGGCGCGATGGCGCTGGTCGGTACCGGAGCTGCCTTTGTCGGCCTTGTAATTGCCGTTTAAGTAGTTGGACTGTGCGTAAGTGATGGCAGTGGAAGCGCCGCTCTGTTGCGCGTCGTCAATGGCGTGCGACCAGGTGTAGGACATCTGCACCGAGAGGCCGTGAGCCATCTGCTTACGGGCTTGCAGTGCCAAGCCGTTATACCAGCTCTCGCCACCGTTCTCGACCTGATAGATGTGACTATAGCGAGTGTCGATCTTAGACGCCGAGGTCCAGACCGGAGTGGCCCAGGCGAACAATGTCTTGCCGGAGGCGTCATCGACGAGGTAAGTCTCGGTGACGGTCGGGGCGCCCAGGTTCAGATCGCGCGAAGTGATGAGGCCGACACCGCGGCTATAAATGTAGCTGGCGGTCACTACCCAATCCTTGTGCAACTGGCGCTCCACCGCCAGAGTGCCCTGGATGGTGTAGGGATTGTGGAAGTTCGGGTCGGCGAAAGTGATATTGACAGTACCGGCGGGAACCGCGCTGACGTTGGGCACGATGTTGGGAAAGACGGGAGCGCCCGCCGTCGTGCTATTCACCGAAATGCTGGTCTGATACTTGCCATTGCCGAGAAAGAGCGTGTCGAGGCCGTCGCCGATATAGGGCGAATAGAACATGCCGCCGCCGACGCGGACGACGGTATGATCGTCGATCAAATAAGCCAGGCTGGCGCGCGGGGCGAAATCGTGGCTGGTCTCTGGAATGCGGCCGGTCTGCGGATAGTTAGGATCGGTCATAGTCGGCTGCGGCAGGAAGGAACGCTCCCAACGGAAGCCATAGTTAAGGGTCAGTTTGCGAGCGAGTTTCCAGGTGTCCTGGGCATATAGGTTGAACTCGGTGGTGCGCAGATCCTGAATCGGGTTGCCGAAGGTCTGCGAGAAGGAGGAGTAACTCTTGACGCCGGTGGTGTTGCCGCTGAAGTCGGTGGCAAAACCGGACAGCGTCGAGTAGGAATAACCGCCGAGCGCGTTATAGAGCTGGTTCATCCAGTCTTCGGTGGTGGAGTAATCGACGCCGACTTTGAAGTTATGCGCGCCGCGCGTCATGCTGAAGTTATCGATAAGCTGGAAGCGCTGCTCACTCGGGAAAGTGCGCGGATAGGCTTGCGCCGCGCCGACGGTGGCGCCGGCGACGGTGACATACAGACCGCCGGTGGAGGGCCAGAGTTGCGACGCACCCGGATCGGAAAGACGGTCCTTGAACCAGCCGAAGCGGAAATCGTTCAGCATGGTCGGGGTGACGATGGCCGTCCAATCGGCTTTGGCGTAGCGGGTCTCGACGGTCGAGTTACCGTTGTTGCCGAGCATGGCGCCGGAGGGGAAGACGCTCTGGGTCTGAATGCCGTTGGGCGAGCGCCAGTGCATGGCGTTCAAATCGAAGCTGAAGGAGTTGCGCTCGCTGGGCCGGTAGTCGATCTTGCCGAAGCCCATGTAAGAAGCGACCGAGCGCGGCACCAGCACGTTCATTTGCGGCTGGATGAAGCCGATGGCGGCAGTGCACTGGGCGGCGTTGGCGGGGGCCTTGCAATTGGCCGGATTGACGGCGGTGCCGGCGGCGTTTGCGATGGAAGAGGTGGTGATGCGATTCAAGCCGGGGAAATTGCGCTTGACGATTTCGGCATTGGTGAAGAAGAACAGCTTGTTCCTGACGATGGGGCCGCCGATGGTGCCGCCGGCCTGGTGACGCCACTCGGGGGCGTTGTAGCCGAGCGCATAACGGTCCGGCGCGTCGAGGCTGCGGTTGCGGAAGAACCAGTAACCGGTGCCGTGATAATCGTCGCTGCCGCTGCGGGTGACGGTGTTGATGATGCCGCCCATGGCGCGTCCGAATTCGGCGGAATAGCCGTCGGAGAGGACTTGGAACTCCTGCACGGCGTCCTCGGAAATCTGCGTCGAGATGCGCGTGCGGCCGGCGTTTTCCATGTAGAAACTGTTGGTGGTGTAGTTGCCATCGGTGAGGAAGGCGTTGGCCGAGGAGATGCCGCGGAAGCTGACCAGACCGAAGGTGCCATCGGCGGTGACGGCCGGTGTGAGCAGAACGAAGGTATCGGCGCGGCGGCCGTTGATGGGCAGGTTATCGATTTGCTGCTGAGTGAGCAGGTCGGTAACGCCGCTCTTGGTGTCTTCGACCACGGGCGCGACGGCGGAGACGTCCACCTTGGTGGTGCCGCCGCTGACCTGCAAGGTGATGCGGAAATCGAGCGGGTCGCCCACCTGCACCGTGAAGTCCTTCACCTCAAAATCGACGAAACCCTGCTTGGTGACGGCGAGACTGTAACCGGCGGCGGGGACCAGCGCGGGGGCGCTGAAGATACCGGCATCGGTGGTCTGGAGGGAACGGCGGATACCCTTGCTTTCATTGGCGACCACGACCGTGGCGCCGGGCACGACGGCACCGCTCACGTCGCGGACCGAGCCGCCGACCGCTCCCATTCCGGCAACGGCCTGTGCGTATGCGCCCGTAACGCACGCGAGCGCGAGAAGGAACACTGATAGATTTCTCTTCATATCGGTTTTGACCTCGTTTTGACCCTGAGAGGACAGGGTAGCAAAAATTGCGTTACAACGACGTTCCAAATCGGCAAAAAAGTCGCTAGGCGAAGGCCCCGCCGGTGGCGCTGGCATCGCGGAACCTCCATGGCAGCTATGGTTTGTGCGCGTGGTCGGACCCCTGTCAGGCGATTTGTGACAATTCCGTTACAGGATAGCACCTCCCACGGGTGGGTGAGACGTGGCGAAAGCTCTCAATCTCGGATGAAGTCACACGAATCCGCGCGTAGGGGTATGCAGGGCCGAGGTCCTTTCGGTTTTCCACGCGGACCTGGGGTCCGCCCCACATTCGTGGCCGCGCGGCCGCGTTTTGATAGCTTGCGTGGCGTCGGGGTTCAGCGCTTCCGACTCGGGAGAGGCTCAGCGGCTGAAGCCGGTGGCCGGAGTTCGCTGCGGCGCCCTCGAAGACACTGGGCGGCCGATTGGGCAAGTCCTTTGTTTTCATTTGGACCGTTGCAAACCCCGGCGGGCGAAGAGCACGAATTGAGGTGTCATCGACGCGTCCGAGTCGGACAGCTATACAGGGTTTAACGGCGTCCGCCGATTATGTTGATAGGTGGAGTGTGCGCCGCGCGGGTTCTCGAGGCGGCAGACTGGGTCCCCGAGGCGGCAGCATCGAGAACGCCGGGCGCCCCATCTGGCAGGTCCTCTTTTATTCCCATCATTGCCCGGCCCTGCGGGCAAGGAACACGGCTGAAGCCGGTGGCTTGATCCTAAATCCGGCAGTTGAGTTTGCGCCGGCCCAAGTTCGCCCTTTGTTTGCCTCAAATCCAACCGCTGCGCAGTTCACCATCATGACTGAAAAGGCGTGGCTTGGATGCCATTGTTGGCAAATAGGTTGACGTCCCTCAGGTCTCCTGTCCCAGAAATAAGTGAACGAAATGCGGTCCGGTTTGCATCTAAGATGGAGGAGGCTCAGATGCGGACCGGACGCCCCAAGCAACCCTTGATTGTGACCGAGGAAGAACGCGAGCGACTCGAATCGCTGGCCCATCGGGCACGCAGCCAAGCTCTGTTGGCTCGCCGCGCTCGGGTGGTATTGGCCTGTGCGGAGGGACTTGACAATAAGACGGTTGCCAAGAAGTTGCGCTGCTGTTTGGGCATGGTGGGCAAGTGGAGGTCTCGTTTCCTGAAAGGTCGTCTGGAAGGGCTGTACGACGAACCGCGACCCGGAGCGCCACGCAAGGTAAGCGACGATCAGGTGGAAAAGGTTGTGATTCAGACCTTGGAAAGCACGCCTCGCGGCCAAGCCCACTGGAGCACGCGCGGTTTAGCCAAAGCGAGCGGACTCAGCCGAATGACGGTCAGCCGGATTTGGCATGCCTTCGGATTGCAGCCGCACCGCGCCGACACGTTCAAGCTGTCACCCGACCCGCAATTGATCGAGAAAGTGCGCGACATCGTGGGTCTGTATATGAACCCACCCGAGCATGCGCTGGTGTTGTGTGTGGACGAGAAGAGCCAAATCCAGGCGCTAGACCGCACACAGCCGCTGTTGCCCCTGCGGCCGGGGCAAGTGGAGCGCGGCACACATGACTACAAACGCCATGGGACGACTTCCCCATTTTCCGCACTGGAATCGAAGACCAACCGCGTCATCGGCCAACTGCACGGCCGCCACCGCTCGCAGGAGTTTCGCCGGTTTCTCGATACGATTGAGGCGAACGTGCCGGCCGAACTCGATGTGCATATCGTCCTGGACAACTACGGAACGCACAAAACGGCGATCATCCGGAAATGGTTTGCCAAACGACCGCGCCTTCATGTCCACTTCACGCCGACCTATGGCTCGTGGATTAACCTGGTGGAGCGCTGGTTCGCCGAATTCACCGACAGGCGGATTCGCCGTGGCGTCTTTCGCAGCGTGAAAGAGCTGGAAGCGGCGATCCGCGAGTATATCGCCGTGCATAACGAGGACCCGAAACCCTTCGTCCGGACCAGAACGGCGGATCAGATTCTCGACAGCATTGCTCGGTACGCCCAGCGAACGACCGCAGTCCAGCCTTCCTGACTTATGTCACGAACCACTGGGACAGGAGACTGGGTGCAGCCAACCGCCGGATTTAGGTCGATGCAACGCCGATCGCCGGGTTCCATTCTTGTGTCGCACGCCCTTGTGGCGCGATCGCGCTAGGGCACCACGGGCAGCCAAACGGCGCTTGGCGCGTTGGGGGAATGGAAGACGGCCTGGGTCGCTTTGACGTAATCGTCCGGCGCGGCGAGGAAGATATTGGGAACGTAGGTTTGCGGATTGCGGTCGTAGAGTGGGAACCAACTGGATTGAATCTGCACCATGATCCGATGGCCGGGAAGGAACACGTGGTTGGTGGTGGGCAGGACGAAGCGATAGCGCTCGACGGCACCGGCGGGGATGGCGGAGGGGTGTTCGAAACTCTGGCGATAGCGGCCGCGGAAGATGTCCATGGAAACGGCCAGTTGATAGCCGCCCATTTCGGGCTGGCTGGGGACTTCGTCGGGGAAGACGTCGATCAGTTTGACGACCCAATCGGCGTCGGTGCCGGTGGTGGAGGCGAAGAGATCGGCGGCGGGGGCGCCACTGATGCGAATGGGCGCGGTGAGAACGGGAGTCTGGTAGGCCAAGACGTCGGTGCGGTCGGCGACGGCTCGCTGATCGGTGACCAGCCATGGTTTCCAACGCTCGTAATCGGCGAACTGGATGGGGCGCGGCACGTAGGGGACGGGCTTGGCGGGATCGGAAAGGTAGGAATCGGCGGTGGCGGCGGACGCCGGCCGATCGAATCCCAAGGCGAAGGCCGGCTCGAGATAGAGCGGCTTCATGGGCGATGCGCAATGCGCTTCGCAGGCGAGCGGCCAGTTGGGCAGGCGGTCCCAGTGATTTTCGCCGGTGTTATAGATGAACACGGGAGGGGTGGCGGCGTGGGGCGCGCCGGGCTTGAGGTACTGGTCGAAAAAGGGCTTGAGGACGTCGCGGCGAAATTCAAGCGCGGTATCGCCGACCCACTTCAAAGGGCCGAGGTTATAGGCATCGTAATTCACCTGGCTATGCCGCCAGGGGCCCATCACCAGGTAATTGTGGCCGGCCTGTCCGGCGGCCTTAAGAGCGAGATAGCAGTGGATGGCGCCCCACATGTCTTCCTGATCCCAGAGGCCCTGGACCCACATAGCCGGGACCTGCGAGGGGTGCGCGGCGACGAGCGTGTCGAGGGCTTGCCCCTGCCAAAACGCATCATAGGCGGGATGTTCTATCATCTTTTCGGCGAAGGGGAGCTGATCGAGGCCGTGCGCGCGGGCCCAGGCACCGGCCGAACCGGCGCGGCGGAAGTCTTCGTAATCGTCGTTGGTGCCGCGCGGGACCTCCTCGCCGGGGCCTCTTTGCGCGGTCTGCTCCATGAAGTAATCGAGGTTGACCTGGCGGAACGCGCCATAGTGGAACCAATCGTCACCCATCCAGCCATCGACCATGGGACTCTCCGGCGCGGCGACCTTGAGGGCGGGATGCGGGTCGAGCAGCGCCATGACAACGGTGAAGCCCTCGTAGGAAGAACCGATCATGCCGACGCGGCCATTCGATTCCGGCGTGTTCTTGACGAGCCAGTCGATGGTATCCCAGGCATCGGTGACATGATCGACCTGAGTCTTATTGAGCGGGCCGCGGACGGGGCGCGTCATGACATAATCGCCTTCCGACTTATGCTTGCCGCGGACGTCCTGGAAGACGCGGATGTAGCCATCGGCGACGAACACTTCGTCGGACTGGGGCATGGCGGAGAGCATGTGCGGGCTGTTATTGCGGGCGGCGCGCTTCGCAGCGTCATAGGGCGTGCGGGTGAGGAGAATCGGGGCGTCGTGGGCGCCCTTGGGCACGACGATCACGGTGTAGAGCCGGACGCCGTCGCGCATGGGGATCATTACTTCACGGCGGACGTAGTCGTAACCGGACGCCGGCGCGGCGAAGTAGTTTGGTATGTCGCTATCGGCGGGCGCTGGCGGAGGGGCTGCCAGGGCCGGTTGCAGGGCGAAGGCAGCCAGAAGAAAGACTCCCAGGATGGACGGCCCGTGCGGCCCAGGGTTGGAAAGAGAGCGATTGGTGGGAGGAGTTTGGGGATTGAACATGTTCGTCGCTGCCTGGCCGCCGGGACAATAGTAGCGCGCCGGTCCGAGCGGAGGATACCTACCAGAGTATTCCCATTTGGGGGGTGTGGCGCGGGGGCTGGACCAGCGGCAGGAGCGCAAGGCAGAGTGAATCGAACACCCGACGGGCAAGCTAAAGCATGCCCCACCTATCTCGTCTTCGCCATGGAGACGAGGATGCCTTCGCGGTGGAACTCGGCATAGCCGAGCTTTTGGTAGAGGCGAATATTGTCCTCGCTCTTATGTCCGGTAAAGAGCTCGAAGCGGTGCGCGGTGGGGAAACGGTCTTCGAGGGCGTGCAGCAAAGCCGCGCCAATGCCTTGGCGCTGGTGGTCCGGATGCACCATGAGGCGCTCGACCAGGCAGGTCGCGCCATGCTGCGATCCGCGCACGGATCCGGCGAGGCGGCCGGCGACGGTGGCCTTGAGAAACAGCTTGCGGGGAAAGTCGGCGCGGATCTGATCGAGAGTCTGGGTCAGCGGCGGGATGGAGAAATCGCTATATAGCTCGCCTTCGCGATGGAAGGCGAGTAGTTGGAGCGCGAGTATCTCCTCGATGTCCTCGGGCGCGGCGAGTGTGATGGCGGGATGCATCGCACGAACAGAGTAACACCGGAGACCCGTGTTCGGGACGGGCGAGCGCGGAAGGTATGCGACAGGGCGCGGATTATGGCGAGTTTGCTAGACTGCGGATTATGAAGCAGGCGGTCTGGCGAGCGGCGATCGAGGTCGCGTTCATCGTTTTCCTGTTCTATTCGAACCTTCTGATGGGCGAGTTCAATCACTCGGGAAGAGGCCGGGAGATGGGACTGGCGTGGGCGGTGCGAGACATTTTAACGCCTGCCAATTTCGCAATCGCGATCATGGCGGCGCTGATCGGGTACGGAGTATTCGAGTTTCTGCGGAGCAAGTTCTAGGCAGCATCGGGACTGGCGCGCGGATGTACAATCGGGGCAGGGAGACTCGCGCATGAGGATACTCTGCGGGTTGGGGATTGCGGCGTTGATTTGCGGCAGCTTGGCGGCGCAACCGCACGGTGGCCGGGTGTCCCGCCATGAAGGCGCGGACTGGCACGGTGCGCGGTGGAGCGGCGCACATTCTTCCATGCGCCTTTCTGGCGCGGGGGCCGTGACGACGGTTCCGTTTGTCTACCCGGTGGTCGATCCGGACAATGCACAGGCGTACGGAGACGCGTATCAGGCGGCGCCCGCGGCGGCATACGTGGGCGATCAATCGGGGCCACAGTACTCGACGGCCGCGGAGGCGCCACCGCATGGGTTCATCCTGAATCTCGAAGACACGGACGACACGGCACCGGCCGCGCCGCCGCATTATTACGTCGCGCTCAAGGATCATCGCATCTATCTGGCCGTGGCCTACTGGGTGGAGAAAGACACGCTGCATTACTTCCTTCCGGGCAACACGCACAACCAGGTCTCGCTGGCGTTGGTGGATTACGATTTGACGCGGCGGCTGAATCGAGAGTCCGGCACGGAAGTGACGCTGCCGGGGGCGAAGTAGGACGGGCGCGCCGCTGCCGGTGGCGGGACGATCATCGACAGGCGGTTAGGGGTGGATTTGGAAACTATCGCTATTGTTGTATCGGCGCATGGCTTCAGCCCA
>PMKM01000103.1 GCA_003157745.1 Bryobacterales bacterium
CTCATTCTGTATTGGACAATTCTGTGACTTGTTTCCTGGCCTCGAGTGTGTCTAACATGGTTGATTGCGGAGGCGGAACGATATGATGACTCAGGCGAGAACTGCCTTACTGGCAGCAATCATGCTCTGCTTGGTGCGCGCTAACTGGGTTGTCGGACAGATTCGGGCGCTCGCTACGCTTGCGGATCTACGGTTCCTGTACGTCGCTGGGCTCCTTTTCAACATCCTGTTCCTTCTGCCATTGCCCGTCATGCTCATTTTCCTGTACCGATCCGGAGCGACCATTCTACTTTCGGCGAATCTCCGGCGTCTGGCGCTGACGACGGCATTTGTCTTGGGTGTCGTTTTTATGGCGCCCGGGCTGTACAGGCTTTTGGGCGCGGTGCTTCAGGATTGGTCTCGTCTCGGCTGGTTTGGGGAAACGGCCGTGGCTCCCAAGCTTTGGCACTGGTTCCTGAGCAACAATGCGCGAAATGAGATATGGCGGTTCATTATTGAACTGTCTCAGCTCGCCGTGGTACTCTTCCTTCTCACGCTAGCGCGAAGTTCGAGCAATGCAGCACCGGTCTTCGAGAACCGTTTGAAGCTGCTGAAACGTGCAGCCGCGGTTGCGACGATAGCAGCCGGAATCGCTGTCATGCTGAACGTGGCAGGACAGTTGAGCGCCGCTCGCGAGTATGCCAGACATCGAGAAGAGAACATCTTTTGGGGCGGCCCGACGCAGCTTGAGTTCGTCTTCAGGAACGTCCTCAGCGGAATCCCCGAGCTGTGTAGGCTGGTGATCCCTCTAATCATTTACATGAGTCTGCTTCCCGAGGCCCCAAGCGAACCCGCGGAGGCGGTTTCAATCCCCTCCTGATGCGCCTGACCGCCGTCGCGCTTGTCCCGCAACTAGAGATTCGCGTCAAAGAGAAGCTTCAATGCGATGCGCGCTCGCGCCCCGTCTGCGGAGCGTAGGCGTAGACTGAGGGAAAGTCGGCCTTCTCCAGGTACGGATAGTCACTCAGCACCTCATCCTCGGTCATGCCGGAGGCGAGCAGGTCCAGCGCGTCCCAAAACGGTCACCCGCAGGCCGCGAATACACGGCTGCCCGGAACGCTGATCCGGCACGACTGTGATCCGCGAGAGATCGGCTTTGTCGGCAGTGGACATAAGTGGATTATCCTCCATTGCCGCTGGCGGAGCGCGGCGCGTGAATCTCTTGACTTACAGGGCAAGCTAAAGCATGCCCCACCACGGCCCTACAGCCCCATCCTCTCCAACCTGCGGTACAGCGTCTTCCTCTCAATTCCCAACACCTGCGCGGCTTTGCTCTTGTTGCCTCCGGTGGCGGCCAGGACTTTGCGGATCTGGTCTTCGGCGGCATCGGCAAGAGTCTCTACGGGGCGGTCGCGCGATTCCATGGCGGTCAGCGCGTTCAGCACGTTTTCGCCATCGATGCGTTCGCTGAGGATCACCAGGCGTTCGATCATGTGCTGCAACTGGCGCACGTTGCCGGGCCAAGTGTAATCCTGCAGCGCACGGACGCCCGTATCCATCAGCTTGACCTCGCGCTCATAGCGCGCGTTGTACTTATTCGAGAAGAAGCGTGCCAGCAGCGGAATATCGCCGCGCCGCTCGCGCAGCGGGGGAATCGAAATGCGCACCGTGTTCAAACGGTACCAGAGATCCTCGCGAAACTTCTTTTCCTCCACCATGCCCTGTAAGTCGCGGTTGGTGGCGGCGATCACGCGCACATCGACGTCCTTCGGCTTCGACGCGCCCACCGGGCGAATCTCGTGGTTCTCGAGAAAACGCAGCAGCGCGAGCTGAAAGTTGGCGTCGATGTCGCCGATCTCGTCCAGAAACACCGTGCCGCGATTGGCCGCTTCGAAGACGCCGGTGCGGTCGCGGTCGGCGCCGGTATACGCGCCGCGCACGGCGCCGAACAAATCGCTTTCGAGCAGCGATGGCGCAATGGCGCCGCAATCCACCGCCGAGAACGGCTGGGCCGCGCGCAGACTGTTGCGCCAGATCATGCGCGCCACCACTTCCTTGCCGGTGCCGGTTTCGCCTTCGACGATAACCGTGGCATCGGTCGGCGCCACGCGCGCGATCACTTTGTAGATATCGACCATTGCCGCCGTGTTGCCGATCATCTCGGTCTCCGGCATGTCTTCGCTCTCGGCCTCGCCGCCGTCGTCGCCGAGCGCGGCCTCGGCGCGCTCAATCGCGTCGGTCAGCACGTCCAGGTCGAAGGGCTTGGCGATGTAATCGAACACGCCGCCGCGCGTCGCGGCCATCACCGTCTCCATGGTGCCGCGGCCAGTCATCAGAATCACCGCGCAGCGCGGGTCGCGCAGGCGCGCCGCCTCCAGCACGTCCAGGCCAGTGCGTTCGTCCACATAGATATCCGAGACCACGACGGGGTAGGCTTCGCCGGCATTCAGCCGCTCCAGCGCATCGCCGGTGGTCGAGA
Organism: Bryobacterales bacterium; assembly: GCA_003157745.1. Classification (GTDB taxonomy): domain Bacteria; phylum Acidobacteriota; class Terriglobia; order Bryobacterales; family Bryobacteraceae; genus Bog-375. The sequence goes on from PMKM01000103.1 coordinate 2,459, forward strand.
CCGCATCCACCAGATACCCCTTCGCCTCGAGCGCCGTCTGAATGGTGAATTGCAGCGCCGGGTCGTCTTCCACTAACAGTAGCTTCAACATGAATTCAGTTACGAATCTCTCTCAGTAATACTCGATGCGGCCACCGGCGCCGCTGCCGGCAGCACCAGCGTAAAACAGCTACCGGCGCCCGGCTGGCTGGAAACTTCAATCGCGCCGCTGTGCTGCTCGACAATCTGTTTCACGATCGAGAGCCCAATCCCGCTGCCCGCTTCCCCCGATTCCTCCGCCTTCCGCGTGCGATAGAACTTCTGGAAGATCTGCTTGACTTCCTTCTGATCCATTCCAATGCCCTGGTCCTGGACCGCGATGCAGAGGTGTGCCTGATCCTGCCAGCCGGACACGGTCACTTCGGTCCGCTGCGGCGAGTACTTAATAGCATTAGATAGTAAATTGTAACAGGCATACTCCATCAACTCGCGGTCGCCAGTAAGTTGTAACCCATCTGCAACAGGCGCCAAAGTCAGGCCGATATGTTTGCGATCGGCCAGCGGACGCGCGCGCTCGACACACGTCGCCATCATCGCGCCCAGCGGAATCGTCTCGCGTTTCAATTCCATCTGCCCCGCCGAGAGTCGCTCCACATTAAGAAATACCTCGACCATGCGCGCCAGCCGCTTCGATTCCGAGTGGATGACTTCGGCCACCTGCTTGCGCTTTTCCTCGGTGAGCGGGTAGCGCGAGATCAACTCGCTCGATCCTTGAATGGCCGACAACGGCGTGCGCATTTCGTGCGTCACGAATTGCATGGCCTGCTGATAGCGCGTCCGCGCCGCCTGTTCGATGTGCCACTTGCGGCGCACCACAAGCTGGTAATACGCGGCCGCCGTGAGACTGCCGAACCAGGCCACCGAGGCCGGCGTCACGAAGGAAAACACGCGGCCGTGGATGAAGAAGAAGTACGGCGTCAGGTGCGCCGCAGCCAGCACGGCGAGCGCGCCCAGATAGGCCCACCAGCCGGGCAGATAGCGGAAACTCGCGCCCGCGCCGGCCAGCAGCGCCAGGCTGAACAGCAGCACCCAGGCCTCGCTTGAGTCGACGATGAACAGGCCGCGCGCGATGGTCTCGAACGCACTGGCGTTGATTTCGATCCCGCTCGTCGGCATGGCCGGCGCCACCGGCGTGGGCAGCCGGTCGTGCAGTTCGGTCACCGCGGTCAGCCCCACGAACACCACTTTGCCGGTGAACGCGCGCGCCAACTCGGCGTGCTCGATCAGTTGTTCGATGCCGATGCGCGGGATGGCGTCGGCGCCCGTATCCGGGTCGCGCGGCGCAAAGCGGACGCGCATAAACCGGCTGTCGTCGCGCTCGCGGTTGTGCCGCCAGCCAGCGGGAACTCTGGGGATCGGAATCCACCGCGCGCCCACCTGAAGGCCGGACGGCGACTCGACGATCTCCGCGCCGCGGCTCAACCGGTAGGCTTCGAGCGAAAGCGCCCACAGCCGTCGGTGGCCGAAAGCCTTTTCGAGCGGAATCGAGCGCGCGATGCCGTCGTCGTCGGGTTTGGCGTACACGTGGCCGCGCGCCGCCGCCCGGCGCGCGAATTCCGGAATTGGATTCTCCCAGCCGCCGGGCAGCAATTCACTCGCCAGCACCAGGTTGGGCGTGCGCCGGAATGCGTCGGCCAGCGCCGCGTCCACGCGCGGGTCTTCGCTCCGCGCGGCCAGGATCACGTCCACCGCGACCGCCTTCGGCCCCGCCGCCGCTACCAACTTCAGCGACCCCGCCAGCGGCCCGCGAATCCGCGGCATCCCGCCACAGGCGTTCAGCGTGGCTTCGTCGATCGCCAGCACCACGGCTTCCGCCCGCCATGGCGGCGGCTCGTACAGCCGGAACATGAAGTCGTACGCGTTGCTGTCTAATTGCCGGCCGAACTTCCAGCTTCCCGCCACGGCCACCACAAAGGCAGCCCCCAGCAGCCCCACGTACGTAACAGTGTTCTTCCACCCGCGCCGTTCCATGGCGGTCCGATACCTAACAGTATAGTGAGGCGGCTCCCGAAGCGCCCGCCGCCCGATTGCGCGGCCGCGCAAAAAGGGGAGTGCCCGGTCCCGTGCACCGGGCAGTTTTTTCGCGTAACCGCGCTGTGTTTCTCTTAACCCACCTGAAATCAAGCCGTCGCTCGTGGAGGGTGAATTGCAAGTTGACGCTGCAGGTTGATGCCAGTGAAGAATATTCTCATTGTCGATAGAGACCTGGGGTTTGTGCTATGGCTGGGCCACATTCTGAACGCCCGTGGGACGACGGCTCTACCCGCCACGAAGATCGCCGACGCGTCGGAGTTGGTGTCTCTGCTCAACCTGCGGGTTGACGTGCTGATCGCGTCGCCGGGCGAGGAGGGCTTTCGCGAATTCGCCGCCAAGCTTCGCGCCAGGTCGCCGGACTTACAGGTCGTGGGCTTGGGTGGTGAAGAAGACCCCGCGTGGATCGAAACATTCCCCGACGCCGTTTGGAGAGACAAGCCGCAGTGTGGGGACGAAGCGACCCGGCTCGAATGGGTGACCCTGGTTGACGAGCTTGCCCACCGCCACCTCAGCCTGGCGTATCACAGTTGACGCGGTCCATCGGCGAATAGCCTTCCCACTGCGGCTCGACTGGACCGGGCGCAAGCGCAGCTATTTCTTCGTCTCCTCGAACGTGACGCTGGATTCGCCCGTGTACTTGTGATAGTTGCGGAAATCGATCGTGTTGCGGCTGCACAAGTCGCTGCCGCGCTGGCACGTCAGATTCTCCGAGTGAACCGGCAGCAGGTACTTTCTGGCATCGCCCATCTGCACGTACGCGTAATCGGTGGCGGATTCCACGTGGTCGGCGGGAAACGTGGCGGGAAGGCCGTACGCTCTTTCCTCAATGCGCAGCACGCGCGCGGTTTCGGGGTCGATCCATACCGACCCCTTGTAAGCCGGCTGGTAGCTCTGTGAAGACATGATGATGTTCCAGCGCGAGTGCGGGTGGTCGATGTCGAAATCGTAGACCCGTGCGCCGACGCCAGCGATGCGGTCGGTGCGGCGGTAGTGAAATTGGGCCTCGGTTGCCGGCGAGAATAGCTCGACCAGGAGGGTGCCGAACTCGCCCGTCGACCATGAGCCGTCGGTTTCCTGGAAACTTGGGCGCGGCTTGCCGTTCACTTTGATGTTGCGATAATCCTCTTTGCCGTTTTCATAAATCACGGCGGCGCTGACCAGGTCGACTGAGCGCCAGTCGGCGGGCCGGGTCTGGCTGGCGTAGCGGGCAATCTGTTCCTGGCAGACGTAATTGGGCAAGCCCTCGGTGAAATCGAACGCCGCGCCGGCCGCGCGCCGGATCAGGTCGTCGCCCGGCCGCGGCCTCGCTTCAGGAACGGGCACTTCGTCGGCCTCGCGAAAAACGGGGGCCGGGGGCGTCAGGGAGCCTACGGTCGTCGCGGGCGCTCCGGTTTGGGCCGCCGCATCGGCGGGCGCCTCGGGCGAATGCTCGCGCGCCTCGTCGACCGGCTTGCCGCGGTGGAGCTTGGGCGGCCCTGGATCGTCCGCATCCGGCTTGGACGGCGTCTCGACGTGGGTAGGCGGCGCAACCGCCGGCGCACTGGCCGTGGGGGCGTCCTTCGGGTTGTCCTTCCAGGTGTCGACCGCGCCGCCCGCATTATCCTTGCCCGCAGCGGCTTCGGCCCCAGCGGCCTTTTCCCAATAGACGTTGACGGCAATCAGGTAGCCCTTCTCATCCTCCGGGCCCTCCACCGACAACTGGTCGCCAACAGCGAATTTCGGGCTCTTGATCTCTTCCCCATTCTTGAAGAACTTGGTCTTGTCGTTGCGTTTGAAGTCCACCTGCCGGTCGTCGTCGAGCGCGATCGTAATCGTCTTGCCGTCCATCACGCGCAGCTTGCCGCGAAAGTTCGGCATCGGCTGGCCCTTGCTGGCAGTGTTGGGGCTCGACTTGCCGCGACCGATTGGAATACTGGGGCCGCTGCCAGGATAAGTTCCACCCGGGTATGTGCTGGGTGGGTAAGTGCCAGGCGGGTAGCTGCCGGGCGGGTAGACTTGCGCACTCGCGGCACCCGCCGCAAGCAGACAAATGACGAACCAGTTGGCAGTGCGCAACGCGGCGCTGCCGGCGGGAGACGCACCTTGGGCAGGCTCCATCTTCTTCATTACCTCATTATGATGCGGCGCGGCGGGCGCGGGTTTCCTGTTCCGCCCGCCATGGGGGCATTCCAAACCGGCGCCCCGCTCGGCTACAGTGAAGATGAGAGATGCTGTGAACCCACGCCGGTTACTGGTCTTCGACGCCGATCGCGCCCTGCATGAACTGCTTGCCACCACTCTTAGCCGCCCAGGACGCTCGATTCAGAACGCCTACGACCGGCGCGAAGCGATTCAGGCGCTGCGCGATTCCGCCTGCGACCTGGTGCTGGCCGGGCAGGGCAGCAGCGGCGACGACGGGTTGAAGCTGCTGCGCAGTGCCCGTGCCATCCGGCCCGAGGCAAGGGTGATTCTGGCCGGCGGGCGCGACCCGGCCCGGGTGCTCGCGGCCATTCGCGGACGCGCCTTCGCCTATTTTCACAAGCCCGTCGCCGCCGGCCCGCTCTCCGACATGGTGCAACTGGCGCTCGATGCGACCGCCTGGCGCGACGACATTCGGGTGACTTCCGCGCGCCCGCAGTGGATCACCCTCGCAGTGCGCTCAAAGCTCGATGCGGCCGAGCGCACCACGCAGTTCATTCGTGAAATGCTGGCCGACCTGGAGCCGCAAAAAGCCGAGGATATGGCGGCGGCGTTCCGCGAGTTGCTGATTAACGCCATGGAATATGGCGGCAAATCGGAGGCGCGCAAGCGTGTGCGGGCATCGCTCCTGCGTACCTCGCGCGCCGTGGTCGCCCACATCGCCGACCCCGGCAAGGGCTTCTCGCTTGAATCGCTGCCGCACGCCGCCATTTCGAACCCCGACGATTCGCCCATTAAACACGTCGAATACCGCGAAGAGCACGGCAAACGCGCCGGCGGCTTCGGTATCCTCATGGCCCGCAGCCTGGTCGACGAACTCGTCTACAACGAGCGCGGCAACGCGGTGCTGGCCGTGAAGTATCTCAAGTAGGAGCGAACCGCGCGAACCGATCTTTCGCGCTTCAGTGACAACCGGAAATCCCAGTGGGACCCATCGGCTTACCATCGCGGGTGTCTCGCAGCATGCGCTCCTGATCGGCCAGTGGGATCACGCACCAGATGGCGCGAATGCTATCGGAAAGCGCGGTCTGGTCATACGGATCCATGGACCACGGGCCACCGGCGTCCCGGAACAGTTGTGTCCCGAACACCTGCGGCTGTTTGATCGAATGCAGGTAGCGGTCGAATGTCGCGGCAGCCAACCACTTGGCGTTGCCCTCGCCTTTTGCCACGGCGGTCACGGCCAGCGTGTGCGCCAGGATCAGGTCGGCGCTCTCGCCGGAGTGTTGAAAGATGAGTGCGGCGAATTGGTAGTCCTTGCCGCTTTGGAGCTTGCCGTCCGCCAGCAACTTGCGCACCGCCCGGTGGCGCGCATCGTCGCGCGGACCTACTTCCTTCCAGTCGATGCTCTCCGGCGGCTTCACCATGCGGCCGCTGAACATATCCATGCCGCGATCCCACTGGTCCTGAATGACCAGAGCAAGGACCGTCGGATTGACGTCGGTGAAACTGGGAACGGTGGGAGTATCCGCCGCGCCAGGCTGTGTTTGCGCAGCCAGCATTCGAATCGAAATTGCCAGCGCCGCGCCGAGTGCGATTCTCATCGTTTTCGATGGTAGCATCGGTGGCAGCGAAAGCCCACGTGGAAACCTCAGCGATGATGTAGACTATAAGTAACGATTCGGATGACCGACATCTACTCACCCGAGAAGCGGAGCGCAATCATGTCCCGCATTCGAAGCCGGGATACGGAGCCGGAGAAGATCGTCCGTGCGGCGCTCCACCGGCTCGGGCTTCGCTTCCGCCTGGTTGCGAGCGACCTGCCTGGCAAACCGGACATCGTGTTCCGAAGCAGGCGGACGGTCATATTCGTGAACGGTTGCTACTGGCACGGTCACTCCTGCGCCAAGGGCAGGTCGAAGGCGCAGGCTAACGCGCAGTTTTGGTCCAAGAAGATCGCCGACAACGTGAGTCGGGACCGCAGGAACTACGGCCTACTGATGAATCAAGGATGGCGAGTGGCAGTTGTGTGGGAGTGCGAAACGAAGGATATTAATAAACTGAGGTCGAAGTTGGCCGAAGAGTTCAGTGTATGAAACGCAGGTACACTTGCATCGATTCGTTTTGTGGTGCCGGGGGCCTTGCGCTTGGCTTGCGACGGGCCGGGCTTGACGTGCTGGTGTCATTCGACGCCAGCGAGTGCGCCGTCGAGACCTTCAGACGCAACCTGTCTGAGCGGTGCCTCCACGCCAAGGCAGAGGATCTGACCGCGGCAAGGCTGTATGGCTGATGAAACGAAGAGCGGAACCCCTTGGCGGGATGACGAGCTCGACGCTATTGTGGCCGACTACTTCGAAATGCTGGAGGCCGAGATGTCCGGTCGCCGGTACGTCAAGATAAGGCATGCCGAGACTCTGATGGCCCAAATCGGCCGGTCTCATCGCTCCGTTGAGTTCAAGTACGAAAATATTTCGGCCGTCCTCGGCGAGTTGGGCCTACCATGGATACCGGGATACAAGCCCAAGAGGAACTATCAGGGCGCTATATTTGACGCGATCGACCGATATTTGAGCGGTCACTCCGCCATTCTTGACCGTCTACCGGCCCCACGCACGGCAACGGACATACCCGATGCAGTGTTCGTGGATGCTCCGTCGGTCTTGCCGGCCACTGAGCTGGTTCCCGCCCGGCTGCGTCGTCTCGTTCGGAAGTTCGACCCGGTGGAGCGGGACTATCGCAACCGCACCCTGGGAAGAGCGGGGGAGTCTTTTGTCGTTGATCTTGAGCGGCGGCGACTAGCTCAACTGGACCGCGGCGACCTGGCTCGCAAGGTCAGATGGGTCGCCGCCGAGGACGGAGATGGTGCAGGCTACGACGTTCTGTCGTTCGCTCCGGCGGCTCGCGAGCGGTTAATCGAGGTGAAGACCACGAACGGGCCCGTGCGGACTCCGTTTTACCTGAGCCGGAATGAGATCGACCTCGCGGCGGAGAGGCCACAGGAGTGGCGGATCTATCGGGTCCACCTTTTCGCCACTGACCCTCGTGTTTTCACCATCGCGCCGCCGCTGGAGAGCGCGGTCTTCCTGCGCCCCGAGACTTGGCGCGCCTTCTTCAGCGGGCGCCCGTGCGGGTCCGACTAGCCGCCGTGGTCACACTGCATTCCGGCTCGCGGCGCGAAGACCTTCTGATCGCCAAATGAGTACTTCCTTCTCCTTAAAGAACTCGCCGAAGGACTTTACCGGTATGTAGGGGAAAGCTGTTGCGAGAGCGGAGTACTTGGCGGGAGGATCCAGGTAATACACCCGGTCCATCCTCGCGACGAAGCGCTGGTATACGGCCCACTGATCGGGGAGACAAATCTCGACAACCTCCAGCTTGTGCAAATCCAGCTTGGTCTCGGCCAAAGCCACCAGGACTCCTTTGAACCGGCCTTCCCCGTATACGCCATTCAGCATGCGCTGATGGGCCCAGACCTGGACAGCTCTTTCTCGGGTTGAGATCTTAACCGGAACGTGGAACTTGAGTTGGCGTGGGCCCAGGTCAAAGATGAAATCGGTGGGCAGCGTGGAACGCTCGTCCTCGACCGTGAGCACCTCGACCCGGTTACGGGGCTGTACTCCGAACGCCAGCGCCAGCAGATGTCCGACGAACAGTTCGAAGTACGTGCCCGGCGTCTTCTTGTCCTGATCGGAAGTCACGTCGTTGAAGGCGCAAAACGCCATCGCAAGCTTGTACAGGAACCGGTTGCACCCATCTGTCGAAAGCCAATCCATTGCCTGATTCACTTTGAACTTCTCCAGTTGCCGAGACAGGTCCTGCGGATTGGCGATATAGAGATCTTCATTGACCGGACGCGATGTTCGAGCCTTGGCGTCGCAGTGCCGGAAGGCGAAGTAGCGCTTTCCCCGACAAGCGATTGCAATGGCAACACCCGAGTTTCGCGTGCCAAGAAAGCAGCGGACTCGCTCACGATCTCGGCGATCCGTGCGGTGCCATCGGCCTGCCCGAGCACCCGCTTTAATCCTTCATACTTGTCGAGTATGCTCGCGGCGGCAGCGGTTTTACCGGTTCTCATCTTCTTCTTCACCATTCGTTTGGTGCCTGGTCCTAAAGACCTCAATCCTTGGCTGTCTGAAAAAGTTCGATCACGCCCACGCCCAGACCCTTGGCGATTCGCTGGAGGCTCTTGAGAGAGGGATTGCGAAGCCCCCGCTCCACGCCGCCGATGTAAGTCCGATGGAGGCTCGATTTCTCGGCAAGCACCTCCTGCGAGATGCCTTCGCTCTCGCGCAGGCTTCTGATGCGTTTGCCGACTTGGGCGAGAATCGGATCCCGACTGCGCACGCTATTAATATGGTGGTCTGGATACTATGAGTCTACAGACTATAAGTAACACCCTCACCGAATCGGGCGGGAGGGCGCGTGTCGCCGCTCAAGGCGCGCTTGCGCGGTCCGCTTGCCAGTCGCCCCCTCGTACCCCGGACCTTGCTAGAATAGCCAGCGTAGCGGCGGGATGGCGTAATTGGCAGCCGCACCGGACTTAAAATCCGGTGGTCCGTAAGGACCGTGTGGGTTCGACCCCCACTCCCGCCACCACACGATGTCCTCCGCGCGCGCAATTTGTATCTTCCCGTGAGGGGACTTACAATGGCGCGCAACATGTCGAGCTATCTTGCAGCCGATCTGGGCGCCGAAAGCGGGCGCGTGATTCTGGGCACGCTCGCGAACGGGCGACTCGAAATCGAAGAGCTGCGCCGCTTCCCGAATCAGCCGGTCGAGCTGCCCTCTGGTCTATATTGGGACTCCTTTCGCCTGTTTCACGAGATCGTCGAGGGCCTCACCGTCGCCGGCCGCGAACGGCACCTGAAACCCGCCGGCATCGCGGTGGACACATGGGGCGTGGATTTCGGCCTGCTCGCCGCCGATGGCGGATTGATCGATTGCCCGCGCCATTACCGCGACCCGCGCACGAACGGCGTCCCGGAGCGGCTGTTCGAAACCGTGCCGCGCGCCGACGTCTTCGCGCGCACCGGCGTGCAGATCATGCCGATCAACTCGCTCTACCAGTTGTACTCGATGCGCCTCGCGCATTCCGCCTCGCTCGAAAACGCGCAGCGCCTGCTGTTCACGCCAGACCTGCTCAATTACTGGCTGACCGGCGTCGAGCGCAACGAAGTGACCATCGCGAGCACGTCGCAGATGTACGATCCCAAAGCGCGCCGCTTTGCCGCCGACATGCTGGACCGGCTCGGCATTCCCAACCGCATCCTCGCCGATCTGATCGAACCCGGAAGCACGCTCGGGCCGCTGCTGCCGCGCCTCGCCGAAGCGACCGGCCTCGGCGCGGTGCCCGTGCACGCGGTCGGCTCGCACGACACAGCGTCGGCGGTGGCGGCTGTTCCCGCGCACGGCGATGGTTGGTGTTATATCAGCTCGGGGACGTGGTCGTTGATGGGGGTCGAAACGGCCGCGCCGGTGATCGACGAGCAATCCTGCGAGTTGAACTTCACCAATGAAGCCGGCGTGGCCGGGCGCACGCGGCTGCTCAAGAACATCGCCGGCCTGTGGCTGTTGCAGGAATGCCGCCGCGCCTGGGCGGCCCAGGGCGAGCGCTTCGGTTACGAAGAGCTGATGCAGATGGCCGAAGCGGCCGGGCCCGCGCGGTCGATCGTCGATCCGGACGACTTTCTCCAGCCCGGCGATATGCCGGCGCGCATTGCCGCCTGGTGCGCCGCCCATTCGCTCGAAGCGCCCAGGACCAAGGGCGAGTTCTGCCGGACCATTCTCGAAAGCCTGGCCCACCGCTACCGCGAAGTGCTGCATGGGTTGGAGGACCTCACTCGGGCGCGGATCCGCACCATCCACATCGTGGGTGGCGGCTCGCGCAATTCGCTGCTCAACCAACTGGTGGCGGACGCGACCGGCCGCACGGTTGTCGCCGGCCCGGTGGAAGCCACCGCCGCCGGGAATCTGTTGGTGCAGGCCATCGCGTCGGGCGAAGTGAGCGGTCTCGACGAGACACGCGATATCGTCCGCCGCTCGTTTCCGATCGCCGAGTTTCACCCGAAACCGGCATCCAGGAAGTGACGCGCGGCCCCACTTCCCTTCCGCCACGTTTCGGTTGACAATGGTCGACGGGGGGGAGGCTCCCGGTGAACCAAATGTGCCCTACCACACACGCCCCACGCCTCGGCGGGCGCGGGGCGGCCGGATCTGCTACACTAGGTGTGTCTTTGATCGTCCCGCTACAGCCTTGGCCGGAGTCCATCTGCCTCGTCTCTTGCCCGAACCGTCAAATACGAAGGAACCTAAGATGAAAAACATTTTTGTAGGCAATTTGGATTTTGCCGCAACCGAGTCTTCCATCCGTGCGCTCTTTGAGCCTCACGGGAACGTGGAGAGGGTCAACCTGGTCACCGACCGCGATACGGGCCGCTCGCGTGGCTTCGCGTTCGTCGAAATGACCGACGCCGCCGAGGCCGATCGTGCGATCGCCGCCTTGAACGGTACCGAGTTGAACGGCCGCGCCCTCAATATCAACGAGGCGCGCCCCAAGACCGAAGGCGGCGGCGGCGGACGTTCCTTCCGCGGCGGACCGCGTGGCGGCGGCGGCAGCGGCAGCGGCGGCGGTGGTGGACCCCGGCAGCGTCGCGAACCGCGCTGGTAATTTGTTCGGCTGAAGCCGGCCCGGTCTCCGCGCCGGCTTCAATCGTTGTGGGAGGAACGCGCCATCCCAGTTGGATAACACCCCTCGGCGGGAGAATCGCCGCAGGCAGATCCCCGGGATGGAGAAGCGGAATTCGCCGCAAGGCGTGGGCGGTGCGAGATTGAGCGTCCGAAGTTGGCCGCCGTCTCCGCCGAAATCGGAACCGGCGAGGTCGCCGCGCTGGAGGAGGAAGTCATGGGGACGTCTGCGGTTAGCCCGGAATTCAAGCGTGAGGCGACTCGGCCTGGGGAGCGAGCGGTGGAACTGCGATACATGGGGTTTCAGCAGAAGCAGAACCGGCGTATGTACAGGTTCGACATGAACGATGCCGGAACCAAGTCCTCCATTCCACACATCGTGACCGTGGATATGGAGCTGTTCCTGAAGCACCATGTCGGCATCCAGGAAGGCCCCGCGCTGTGCGCGCAGAAGATCAACGCCGACCTGGTGGCCGATCGCCAGGGTGAGCACGAACTTACCAACGAAGACATCATGGCCTATGCGAGCGATCGGGCCGTAGCCGCCGAACGCAAGGCCGAAGCGCGCCGCAGCGGTCCCGCACGGCGCAAGCCCGAACCCGGCCAGCCCGTCAGCCCCTGGTGGCGCTAGCGCCCCGCCGCCCCGCCCGGAGCAGCCTGACCTCTCGATGCCGCATGCGCCTTGTGCACGTCGGCCAGCTAAAGGCAGGATTCCTTGCTCGGAGCGTCAATCCCTCATCGATCATGCACCTGTGCAGCTAGCCCGCGTGCGCACCCTCGACAACGGCATTTGGTATTCTGAACTCCGAAGGGATCAAGAACACCGTGAGACCGCCGATCCCGGTAGTGAGTTGCCTTGCCCTGGTTTGCGTGGGCATGTGCGCCCAGGCCGCGCAAGCGCCGTCGTTCGAGGTAGCCACCGTCAAGCCGTCTTTGTCCGAACGGCGCATGTGCAGCGGCGGGCCAGGCACGAGCAGCCCTGGTATTTGGAGGTGCTCCATGCCCCTCGCTGCTTTCATCATCCAGGCATACGGCTTCGAGGCGTATCAGTTTCATCCCCATAGTAGCTGCTGCCGGGACGAATTCGACATCGTGGCCAAAGTGCCGGAGGGAACCGCCAAAGAGCAGTTCCGGCAGATGCTGCAAAATCTGCTGGTGGAACGCTTGCAGTTCAAATTCCACTATGAGCAAAAGGAAATGCCCATCTTCGAGCTGACCGTGGGAAAGAAGGGCCTGAAGATGAAGGAATCGGCGCCGGATGCTGTGTCCACTCCCGAGGAATTCCCGTGGGAGAGTGCGGAAAACACCTTCGAAATAGGCAAGGACGGCTGTCCGGTGTTCCCGGCCGGTCGCGGTGGCCGGACGGAGGGGCGGACTTGCAATCGCTGGACTGGGTTCAATGTCTCGATGCAGGAAATCGTCAAGACGCTGTCGTTCCATCTCGGCCGGAAGGTGGTCGATGCGACCGGACTGAAGGGGAAGTACGACATCGACATGAAGTGGTACATCGATGTGGCTTGGCTCGTGGAACGATTGACCCCTGACCAGCGAGAACAGATCGGAGAACTGCCCGCCGATCTACCTCACGGCCCGAGCCTCATACACGCCGTCCGCGATCAGCTCGGTCTGGAGCTGACTTCGAAGACGGGTCTGGGCGACGTCGTGGTTGTCGACCACTTCGAGAAGGTCCCAACCGAGAATTAGCGCAGACGCGCCCGCTCGATTCAAAGCTCTGCGGTTCAACAGGCGCGGAACCGTGCCGTTGCCTTCACTCCTGGCTGATTACGATCTTCCCGAAGTGCGCCGCGCTCTTCATGTAGCGATACGCTTCCGGCGCTTCGGCGAACGGAAACACGCGGTCGATCACCGGCCGCAACCCAGAGAGCGCAATCGCCCGGTTCATGCTAGCGAACATTTCGCGCGATCCCACGTAGATCCCCTGCAAGCGCGCGCCCTTCATTAACAGCGGACGCGGATCCACCGCGGCGCCGGGCTCGGCCAACACGCCAATCAGGCCGATGCGCCCGCCGTAGCGCACCGCGCGGAACGATTGAGGCAAGGTCCCCGCTCCGCCCACTTCGACCACATGATCCACACCGGCGCCGCCGGTAAGCTCGAGCACGCGGCGGCCCCACTCCGGCGTCGCCCGATAGTCGATGCCATCCGACGCCCCCATCGCAATCGCCCGCGCCAGCTTTTCCTGGCTGCTCGATGTGGCGATCACGCGCGCCCCGTGCAGCCGCGCAAATTGCAGCGCGAATATCGAGACGCCGCCGGTGCCGAGCACCAGCACCGAATCGCCCGCGCGAATCCCGCCTTCCGTCACCAGCGCATGCCAGGCGGTCACCGCGGCGCAAGGCAGGCAGGCGGCCTCGGCGTAGGAGAGGTGCTCGGGAATCGGCACCAGACCCTCTGCGTCCAGCACCACATACTCCGCGAGCATGCCGTCGACCGCGCCGCCCAGCGCGGACTTGCCGGCGTCCTCGGTCAGCGCACCGGCCAGCCAGCGCTGCATGAAGATGGCGGCCACGCGCTCGCCCGGCTTGACGCGCGTCACGCCGGCGCCCACTTCGACTACCTCGCCCGCGCCGTCCGATAAGGGAATGAGCGGAGTCTTCACCTGACGGCCATAGGTGCCGCTCGCCACCACCAGGTCGCGGTAATTCAGGGAATTCGCTCGGACCCGCACCAGCGCCTGCCCGGGGCCAGGCTTCGGATCGGGCCGTTCGACGAGCTTCAGCCGATCGAGCGAAAAGCCGTCTTCGAAAACGAATGCCCGCATGACGCCACGCCGCTACTTGCTCTGCCCTGTGTTCTCGACGATGCTGCGCGCCAGGTAGTTCTCGATCTTCGAGCTGTTGCGCGCCACTTCGTAATAGGCGCCTTTCAGCAAGTTGTCCTTGGTGTTCCGCAGGTTCTCGCGAATGCTCTGCNNTCGTTGATCTCGCGCTGGCCGGCGGATTCCTTCGAAATCATCTTGAGAATGCGGTACCCGTCCGGCGAGGGAATAATCGGCGAAATCTGGTTGGGCTGCATCGACAGAATCAGCTTGCGCAATTCGGGCGAGGAACTCGCCAACGCCGATTCCGGAATGAAGCCGCGGTCGCCGCCGTTCGGCGCCGAGTCCGCCTGCTCGGAATAGTTCTGCGCCAATTGGGCGAAATCGGCGCCCTGCTTGAGTTGCGCCTCGATGTTCTGAATCTTGGCCCGTGCTTCGGCCTCGCTGTGCGCTTTGCTGTTCCGCAAGTTGCGCACCGGCGTGTTCGGATCCGGCGTGACCAGGATCTCCGCCAGGTGCACCTGCGACTCGGCCAGGTTAAAGCTGGCCTTGTTGGCGTTGTAGAAATTCGTCACGTCGGCGTCGGTGACGTTCACCTGCGAAGTGATTTCCTTGTTGACCAGTTTATCCACCGTCAACCGCTGGCGAATCTGCGCCCGCAGGTCGCCGATCGTCATGTGCCGGTCGGCAAGCCAGCGGTCGAATCCCTCCTTGGTGAAGGGCGCCTTCAGCTTGTTGATATCGGTATCGACGTCGGCGTCCACCGCCGTCAGGCCCAGCTTCTCCGCGCGCTGCAGCAGGATTTCATTTGTGATCAGGCTCGTCAGCAGGTCCAGCTTCTGCGACAGCACCAGATCCCGGTTGACGCCTTGCGGCTGTTGCGGGTACTGCGTCTGGTAAGTCTTCTCGAGCTCTACGTAGGTGATGGCGTGACCGTTCACCACCGCGGCGACATTGGCGGGAGGCGTGTGTTTGCACGCGACTTGAAACAGAGCGCACCCCGCCGCGAGGAGCAGAACCGGATATGGCTTCATCGTGAATCCTCATTGTACCCATACTTTGCCGCCAGCGGTGCCCGGAATTGGCCCCTCGCGCCCGTTGTATCCTGGAACCTGAGGAGAGGCGGTCACGACATGGCAAGTGGAGCGGAGAGCGGGGCCAACCAGATTCCGGGCACCGCGCCCGGTGCGCGCAAGGTCTTCTGCGTGAAATTCCAGCGCGAGATGGAGGGTTTGGACGAGGTGCCGTTCGACGGCCACCCGCTGGGGCAAAAGATTTACGACAACGTGTCCAAGGACGCCTGGAAGATGTGGGTCGAGCACATGAAGATGCTCATGAACGAGTACCGGCTCAACCTGGGCACCCAGCAGGCGCAGGAGTTTCTGATCCAGCAAATGGACAATTACTTCTTCGGAGAAGGTGCCGCGCCGCCGGCCGATTTCGTGCCGCCCGGGGGCGGGCATTAAGGAGTTATCGCGGGCCTGACGTGGCGCACGCACTCGTGCGTGCCGTGTCGAGACTTTTCTCGACACCCGTTCGCGCATGGGAAGCCGGGCATCGGCACTCGTGTCGACGCGGGACGCATGGCTGCGCGGCAGCCGCGGCTGAACGCACGCCATCCCGATGGAAGCCCTCACTCACGCCGTCGAAACCGGGGGAGACCTGGCGGCGCTCGACGCGTTGCTCTCGAGCCTGCCCAACCTTCCCGCCGTCTTCGCGGTCTGGCCGGCCGAGGGCGAACCGTATCTCTCGAAAACCGGCATGTTGCGCCGCCGCCTGTTGCGCCTGCTTGCCCGCCGCGAGCATCCGTCGCGCCTGCTCAACCTCCGCGACACCGTGCGCCGCATCGAGTACCAGATCACCGGCTCCGCTTTCGAATCGGCCGTGGTCTTATACCACCAGGCGCGGCGACTCTTCCCTGATCGTTACTTGAAGCTGCTCAAGCTGCGCATGCCGCCGTACGTGAAGATCGTGCTGCGCAACGAGTACCCGCGCAGCCTCATCGCGGCGCACCTGTCCCGCGGGCCGGGTGCGTACTTCGGCCCCTTCCGCTCGCGCGCTTCGGCGGAGCGGTTCGAATCGCAATTCCTCGACCTGTTCCAGATGCGCCGCTGCCAGGAGGACTTGCAGCCTTCGCCCGATCACCCCGGCTGCATCTATGGCGAAATGAACCTCTGCCTGCGCCCCTGCCAGCAGGTCGTCGGCGCGGCCGAGTACGGGCACGAAGTGGACCGCGTGCTCGAGTTCCTGCGCAGCGACGGCCAATCGCTCGAGGGCGCCATCGTCCATTCGCGCGACCGGCTGAGCGAACAGATGCAGTTCGAAGAAGCCGCTCGCCAGCATAAGCGCCTCGAGAAAGTTCAGGAAGTCCTCAAGCTGCGCGACGAATTGGCGCGCGATATCGACCGCCTGCACGGTGTCGCCGTCCTGCCTTCCGCCGCGCCCAATGCGGTCGAACTGTGGTTCGTCGCCGGCGGCCATCTGCAACCCGCCGCGCGGTTGGGGTTCGAAGTCGAGGAGGGCAAGCCCGTTTCGCTCGACCACAAACTGCGCGAGATGCTGCCCGCGCTCGGGCCCCTCCAGGGCAGCGCGCGCGACCGGCAGGAATCGCTGGCGCTGCTCGCGCGCTGGTATTACTCCACCTGGCGCGATGGCGAATGGCTACCCTTCGACGACTTCGCGGCGATTCCCTATCGCAAACTCGTCAACGCCGTCTCCCGCGTCGCCCACGGGGTCGCCGCAGAAGCGCAGTGAGGCCCTATGGGCGCAACCTCAAGATCGCCGGAAGAACTCGATCCATCCATTTCTTGAGCCCGCAGGGCGATAGAAAGTAGCCGATGGCAAGCCGTGGGACCGAGGTCGCCGAACACAGCCCCGGAACGGGGCGGAAGAGTCTGGCAGGCCAAAGGGACTTTCGCCCTCCGGGCTCAGCGGGCCAAGGATCGGATCAGGCCCTACCCCCGCCGCCACACGAACGCGCCGTTCACCATCGTCGCCACCGGGCCGCCGCGGAATACTTTTCCGTTGAACGGCGAATTGCGGCTGCGCGAGAACGACTGGTTCACGTCGTATGTCCAATCGAGCTCCGTGCTGAAGATGGTGACGTCGGCCGGCGCTCCGGGCGCGAGCGTGCCGCGGCCCAGGCGCATGATCGATTCCGGACCGGTCGTGAACAGCTCCACCAGGCGCAGTAGCGTGATCGCACGCGAATGCACCAGCCGCTCNNTCGCTGCCCGGGTGCGGCGCGTGGTCGGTGGCGATGGCCGAGACCGAGCCAGCCGCAATGCCCTCCACCAGCGCCGCGCGGTCGCGCACCGAACGCAGCGGCGGCTTCATCTTGTAATCGCTGTCGTACGGCGCCATGTCCTCGTCCGTCAGCGAGAAGTGATGCGGCGCGGCTTCGCACGTCACCAGCAAGCCATGTTCGCGCGCGTAACCGACCATCGCCACCGCATTGCGCGTCGAGATGTGAGCCACGTGGTAACGCGCCCCGGTCAGTTCGGCCAGCACCAGATCGCGCGCCACCATCGCGTCTTCGGAAGCGGACGGAATGCCGCGCAACCCCCACCGCACCGAGCGCGCGCCCTCGTGCATGTCGCCACCCGCGCTCAGGTTCAAATCCTCGCAGTGCTGGATGATCGGCAGATCGTAGGAGCGGGCGAACTCCATCGCGCGGCGCATCACGCGTGCGTTCATCACGGGCTTGCCATCGTCGGAAATCGCCACCGCTCCGGCCGCTTTCATGGCGCCGATGGCGGCCAGTTCTTCGCCCGCGCTTCCCTTCGTGATCGCGCCGATGGGGAATACGTTCACCGGCGCCAAGCGCCGCGCGCGTTCCACGATGTAGCTGGTAACCGTCGCGCTATCGTTCACCGGCTTCGTGTTCGGCATGGCGCAGATGGAAGTGAATCCGCCCGCCGCCGCCGCGCGCGCGCCGCTTTCGATCGTCTCTGCGTGTTCGAAGCCCGGCTCCCGCAGATGCACATGCATGTCAATGAAGCCGGGAGCCACTACCATCCCCGTCGCATCGAACGTTTCACACGCGGGCCCGATCAGATTCGGCGCCACGCCCACGATGCGTCCGTCGGCAATCAGTACATCGGCGACCCGGTCGGTTTCCGAGGCCGGGTCGATCACGCGGCCGTTGCGGATCACAATCGGCATGGGCTATCCAATCACCCTTTCNNCTGGTTGAGAATCACCGAGCGCTGAAAATCCGCCACCTCGCTCGAGAGTTCGCGGCCACGGTTGATCGGGCCGGGGTGCATCACGATGGCGTCCGGGCGCGCCAGGTCCAGGTGCTCCAGTTGCAGGCCGTAAAAGCGGAAGTACTCGCTCGCCGG
>PMKM01000153.1 GCA_003157745.1 Bryobacterales bacterium
ATGTAGGATAGGCTGAGCGGCCCTGTCCCCAGAGCGCCGCTAGACCGGTTCAAATTCAGGCGGCCGACGAGTTGCTGGGCTGCGGCCGAAGCGGTCTTCCCGAGCGGGTCAGCATCGATGTTCCAGCCCGTCGCCGCCAAAACGAGAGCTCTGTCCGAACTGGTTAGAGTGTCCAGATAACAATAGGCATTGGGAGGCGCAACGGGTCGAGTGAGTGCCACGCTGTCCGACGATAGCGAAACACTGTCGGTTGCGGAGCCGCCGTCGGGCGCTTGCGTCGCGGAAGTCGGCTGGCCGGTCCTCTGGGCAGCTTGCGTTGTTGCCGCGTAATAGTCGTCAAGCTGCTTAAAGTAGCCGTTTACCGGATTCGTGGACATACTCGGCCCTCGTATCGTTCGCTACGTGCATGCCGGCGTCAATGGTTCGTCGTAACGTACGATAGCGCCTTGAACAGTATCGACGTAGGCACCAGAGCACCAGGCTCGGTCATGATAGCGCCGCCAGCGGCCTGCTTATCGATGATGTTCCGTATGAAGGATGCGGACACATTGCCCGTCAGCGTTCCACTGGCCCGCGCGGCGGCAATTTGGTCTACGAGCAGGTTTGCCGGACCGTTACTCTGCCAGTGCCCCGTTCCTTGCAGTTGGCCGAGCATCTGCTTATCCGACGCCGTCAAGACCTGATCGTAGACCATGATGCTCGGGTCCGTTTTCGCCAACTCTTCAGCGCGCTCCGTGGCAGCCGTGATTCTCGGGTCTACGTAGTAGCTGGACGAAGCTGACGAGGAACCGCCATCATCGTTCGTCGATGACGAAATATCGACGTTATCCAGACTTGCGATCCAGTCGGAAACGTCGGCGGTTCCTTGCAGTACGGTGCCTTGACTGGTTGGGAAGATGTTCTGCGAAAGGCCTTCGAAATTGCCAACAGAACTTATGGTCACGAATTCCATTGCTGCACGTAAGTGACCGCGGCGCGGACAATCAAAATGCGCCGTTTTGTCAACCTTCGCGATGACGAGACGCGTCCGTGCCGAATGGCCTGCGGCAAGATATTGCCGACCGCGTGACACAAACCCGCCGTTCCATCGATCATACGTACTAAGTTCGTGAGTCATAACGAGCGGTGAGTGGTCCGTCACTTGCACGCACCTATCGGGGAAGACTAAGTGGATCATCGCTCAACATGACGACTTACAGGGTAGGCCCTTCACCGCCATATTTCAGCAGTTCTCCGCTGGCATCCGGCGCGCCGACTCAAGCGGGAGGCCGGAATAACGTATGCGTCATCGATGACGAGCTAACGCCGCAGGACACGGCTCTTGTCGCGGCGGCGGAAGGAGGTGTCAATCTGCCGAACGGCAAGATCAATGTGCTGGCGATGGAAATCGCACTGGACAGGTATACAGGACACCTGCAAGGATCCGTCACGGCTTCGTACATCGAGAACGTCGCCAACTCGGAGAAGCGCGACAACACGGATGCCATTCCACAGTCCGTGTTGAGTAAGGCGTTGCAGTATCTGGCGGGGCAAACCGGTACGGCGCCGGGGGGCAGTGACGGGTGACACATGCCGCCGACGCAGCCCACGCAACTGCGCGGCCGGCGGTATATTGGACCAAGCAGATATGCCGTCCCACATGCGGTGCATCCTGATTCTGCTCCTGACGCTGCCGCTGAGCGCGCAGGAGATATCGGTTCGGTGCGAGCCAACTCCCGAGACACTCCACCTGCTCGAAGCAGTGCCTCCGTTGCGAGACTTCGCGATACCGTATGAGCAGCGCGTCGGAGCGTTGCGCGAACTCGCCGCCTCGCATCCAAACGACTTCTTCATTCAGCGAGCTTATCAGGACTCTTTTCGCCAACGCCGGGATCTGGCCGATGAGTTCGACCGCGCGCTGGCGATGTATCGCGCGAGACCCAACGATCCCCTTTCGCAGTATTACGAAGCGCGGTTGCTGATGTGGTCGGCGCCGCAACCCTCCAAGGCGACCCTCACGGAGCTGATCCGCAGACATCCCGAGTTCGTCTGGCCGCACCGCGACCTGATGGAGTGGGCATTCCTGCCCGGAAGGCGCGCGGATACGGAGATCCCCGCGCACGCAAAGGCATTTCAGGAAGGGTGCGCGGAGGCGTTCGGCATGGCGGGGTCGCGGCCGGGGGTGGGGCGTCGCAACACACCGCTCGAACTCTCCTTATGGCCTGGGATTTGGGGTGATGAGGAGAAGGCCGGCGCAGCGCCGGAAATTCTGGCGACCCAGATTCGCGCGGACTTGAAGCGAATCGAGGCGTGGCCCTTCCGCGCCAATCCGAATCTTTACTGGGTTTACGAACAGGCGGCGCGAATACTGAAAGATCCCGATGTCCTGAAAGCACTTCGCGCAAGAGTGGAACGCGAGGCGCCGAACTCTCTGCTGGCTCTCTCATTCGTCCAGGACGATTGGGAGAAGGCCAATCCCGTGCCCGACCGGAATGCGCCGCAGAGCGCGTGGAGGCAACGTGACGACAAGCAGGCACGGGCCATGCGGGAATGGGTGCGCCGCTGGCCGAACGCGTGGATGCCGCTGGCGCAGCTCTTCATGAAACTGAATCCGAAGGTCAGGATGGCAGCCGCGGCCGCCGTCTCCGATGACGACCTGAAACTGATCGATCAAATGCTCCTGGTGAACCGCACATCGCCCGATGGAGGCGGGTTCTCGGTCCCGGCCGAGACCGAAGCGGCGGGAATCTACGTTGCCGGCAAGGTACGTCTCGACCGCGTGCCGGCGCTGCTCGACGCCGGCCTGCGGAACGTCGAGAAGATGCACAAATACGATCTATCGATGGACCTGCTTCCCGGGGAGATGCGCGCGCGCGCTGAGGAAGAGCGCGCGGATACGGCCAAGCGCACGGAGGAGATTCGGGTCGACTATTTGCTGGCGATCAACCGGCCGGAGGACGCGCGGGGATTAATCGAGCAGAGCTTGGCCGAGCTCGGCAACCCAGCCCCCCCGACGCGCGAGCAATCAAGAAATCGGACCGATTGGCTGCGGCGCCTGGCACAAGCGGATAGGCAGCAGGGCCGGGCCGAGGATGCCCTGAAGGACTATCAGGCGTCGATGGCCGGATGGAACAAGATGAGTCTCGCCAGTCCTGGGGCGCAGCCGATGGTCGCAGAGGCGAAGTCGTACTATCTCACTCACGGCGGCACGGAAGACAAATGGCTGGATTGGGCCACGTCCGTATCGAACGTTCCGGTGCACGAGTCAGATTCGACCGCGTTCGTCAAGGAGCTTTCGGACTTCTCCACTACCGATCTGGCTGGCCACGCCTGGCAACTGGGCAGCCTGAAGGGCAAGGCGACTTTCGTAAACTTCTGGGCCACCTGGTGTGGGCCGTGCCGCGGCGAGCACCCTGGCGTCCAAGAACTATACGATCGAATCAAGGACCGCGCGGACATGCAGGTGCTGACCTTCAGCGTGGACGACGACGACGCGGCCGCCCGGCGGTATATGAAGGAGAAAGGCTACACCTTCCCTGTGATCCGTTCCCCGGGGATAGCCGACAAACTCTTTCCGTGGGCCGGCCTGCCGACCAATTTCATCGTGAATCCGCAAGGGATGCGCACGGGCCTGCGCGGGTTTTCCCCGGATTCAGCCAGCGTCAACGCAATGATCGAGGAGTTGCGGAAGATCGCCAAGGACGAGCAGTAACCCAGCGCCCGTAGCTCGCGCCTGCCGCGCGTTCATGGCGCCCAGGTGCGCAAGAACCGGCTAGGCTCGCTGGCTTTGACTGCGGGCTGGGCGCCGGCTTCGGGGAGCAGCAGGACGTCGCCGGGGCGATAGGGTTCGGTGCCGATGGTGCCTGCGCCTTCGATGGCGATCCAGAGTTGCGAGGCGTGCGGGTCGGGCGTTTCGGCGGCGTTCGCTTTCAGGTGGACAAGCTCGGTGATGAAGTGGCTATCGCGCACGAGTTCGTCGCGGGTATCGCTCACGCGCACGGGGTGGACGGCGCCGGGATGGACGCCGAGATCGGCGATGGGCACGGCCTGCGCGACGTGGATGGGGCGCGGGCGGCCGTAGTCCCAAAGGCGGTAGGTCACGTCGGAGTTCTCCTGAATCTCGCAGAGGACGATGCCTGCGCCAATGGCGTGGACCGTGTGGGCGGCGGTGAAATAGGTTTCGCCGGGTTTGACTTCGATCCAATTCAGCAGGCGCTCGATCTCGCCGGTCCGCGTCGATTCGAGCAGGTGCTCGCGCGTGATCGGCTCACGAAAACCGATGGCGATGGTGGCGCCGGGCTCGGCTTCGAGGATGTGCCACATCTCGGTCTTACCGAGCGGGCCGGCTTCGCCATCGGCGGGATGCACCTGGACCGAGAGGCGCTCGGTCGTGAAAATCAGCTTCACGAGCAGCGGCAGTTCGCGGTCGGTGAGGAACCAGGATTCGCCGATGGGGCTGGCGGAATTGGGGTACCAGGGCTCGAGGTGCGTCTTGCCCCAGACCTTCTCGCGAAGCGACGGGGTGAGGCGAATGGGTTGTGTCATAGTGTATGTCAATCCGTGCGACAGCCTTCAATAACGATCTTCCATCGATCGAGCGCGCGGGCGCAAGTGAAAGAGCTAAAATAGTATTCGCGATGGATCGTTCTCCGCAACAACCCGTCCAGGATCCGCCTAACCTGATCCGGTCCGGCCCCTTCTCGCTCGATCGGCTCTTGAGTCATGTGGACCCGGAATCGGCGGAGGAATCGGAAGCCTTCGTACGCCTCATCCATGAGCAGCGCGACCTTGACCTCGCCTCCGACCGCAACGGCAAAGCTGGTCGTTGACACGGACGTAGCCAGTTTCATATTCAAATGGCACCCGGAGTTCGCGCCGCGCTACGTGGACATCATCCGGGGCTCGGAGCTGGTGGTCTCATTCATGACCGTGGCCGAGATGCGTCAGGGCGCACTGGGCGCGAATTGGGGACAGCGCAAGCGCGACATGCTGGAGGCGTATCTGGCGGACTTCTCGGTGCTCTATTCCGATAGCCTCTTGTGCGCCACATGGGCTGCCGTGCGAAACCAAAGTGTGCGAAAAGGCCGCCAGATGGGCGCCGCCGACGCGTGGATTGCGGCCACGGCGCTCATCCTATCCGCACCTTTGGTAACGAACAACCCGAAGGACTACTTCCATCTCGACAAACTGCAGTTGGTTACCGCCGCTGCCAGTTAGCCCGGCGGCGCGTTCTATGACTTCAGAAACTGGCCGATGGCGCGGGTGGCTTGGCGGATGCGCTGCTCGTTTTCTACCAGGGCGAAGCGGACGTGGCCTTCGCCGAGCGGGCCGAAGCCGATGCCAGGCGAAACGGCTACCAGCGCTGTCTCAAGCAACTGCTTCGCGAATTCGAGCGACCCGGCGGCGCGATAGGGTTCGGGAATCGGCGCCCACAGGAACATGGAGCCGCGCGGTCTCTCGACCGGCCATCCGGCGCGTTTGAGGCCCGTCACCAGCACGTCGCGGCGCTTCTGATAGATGGCGCAGATCTTGCGCGTATCGGCCTCGCACTCGCGCAGGGCGATGATGGAGGCGATCTGGATGGGCTGGAAAACGCCGTAATCGAGGTAGCTCTTAATGCGCGCCAGCGCGGCGATCATCTTCGGATTGCCGAGGCAGAAGCCCACCCGCCAGCCGGCCATGTTGTAGCTCTTCGACATGGAGAAGATCTCGACGGCGATGTCCTTGGCGCCGTCGACCTGCAGGATGCTGGGCGGGCGGTAACCGTCGAAGCCGAGATCGGCGTAGGCGAAATCGTGGACGATCATGGTGCCGTTGGCGGCGGCCAGGCGCACGATTTCCTTCATGAAATCCAGATCGACGCACACCGTGGTGGGATTGTGCGGGAAGCTGATGAGCAGCATCTTGGGCTTGCGCGTGGCGGTGCGGTAGAAGCCTTCGAGCGCGTTGAGGAACGTGGGCGCATCGGGCATGGGGAGCACTTCGGCGGTGCCTTCGGCCATGATCACGCCGTACTGGTGAATCGGATAGGCGGGGTTCGGCGAAACGACCACGTCGCCGGGGCCGATGGTGGCGAAGAGCAGATGTGCCAGGGCGTCCTTGGCGCCGATCGTGACGATGGCCTCTTTCTCCGGGTCCAATGCCACGCCGTAATTGGCGAGGTAGCGCTTGGTGATTTCCTCGCGCAGCTTAGGGATGCCGCGGGATTGGGAGTAGCGATGGTTGCGGGCGTTGCGTGCGGCCTCGACCATCTTGCTGACGACGACGCGCGGAGTAGCCCCGTCCGGGTTGCCCATGCCCAGGTCGATGACGTCGATCTGAGCCGCGCGCGCCTTGGCGCGCATCTCGTTGATCACCGCGAAAACGTATGGCGGCAGCTTCTGGATTCGATAGAAGTCTTGTGTGATTTCCGGTACTGTGATTGTTTCTGGCACTTTCAACTATTTTACTTTCTTCGGGACAAACATGCGCGGCCGCTCGGTGTCGGTCCGGACACCTTGGTAGCTCACAAAAGCCAGACGGCGGCTGTCCGGCGACCACGACGGAGATGGCATCGAGTTATTTGCGCCAGTGAACTTCGCGAGCACACGCACGTGCCGGTCGGCTAGCGTCATCACGCGGAGTGTGACCGGCTCCAGACCGATATCCATTTCGGACGGCGCACTCCTCTCCGGCGTGAGAAACGCCAGCAGGCGGCCGTCCGGCGAGACATGCGGGTACCAATCGCCCACACCGTCCTTGGTCACCTGTTCCGGGTTTGACCCATCGGACCTCATGCGCCAGACCTCGCCCGCGCCCGAATGATTCGAATGGAAGTAGATGTAGTTTCCGTCCGGCGAGTACCCGGCGGAACCACGGACGGAAGCGCCGGGGCCACCAATGAGGTGCGTTTCCGTGCCTCCGGCGACCGGCATCGTATAGATTCCAACGTGATATTTGTCATCAGTCAACAGGAAGAGGATAGTCTTTCCGTCCGGCGACCAGCCTTGCCAGAAGGCCGGCGACTTTGCTGTGACCCGCCGGAGCACGCCGCCGCGGACTGGCACAACGAAGATCGCACTGCCGTCACAGCACGAGCCACTAGAGCCCACCATCGTGCCGTCCGGCGAGACACTTAGGGAGAGGTTCACTCGGAACCCCCCTGTATCGATTATCTTCGGTTTGCCTCCGGACACGGGCACACTCTCGATCCGGTCGCCGTGGCTAACCAGCAAAGATACGCCATCCGGCGTCCAGGTTGGCGCCCCGATTGACGAGGCATCTCTGTTACGGTTCACGTAGGTTACGCGCCGGTCGGTGGAAGCAACATCGATGGTCTCGAGAGTTTCGTACCAGTGCTCGGACACCTCCGCCGATGTGGCCTCCAGCGCCACGTTCCTGAACTCCGCCGTATCCACCGCGTCCTTATTGTGCGCGCAGACGCCGAGGCCGACGTAGAACGGGCCGTTCATTGGAACGCGCATCGAGCCGCCGGCAAACTGAAACTTGCCATCCTCGCCGGCGAGCCAGATGGTGAACTCGTCGCCGTATTTTTGCAGGCGGAGGTGCTTGGGGGCGGAAATGTTGGATTGGATTTCGTGCGTGTCGGCGCCTTTGGCATCGCGGGATTGGAGGGATGCCAAGCCGGAGGCGTGGAGGGCGACGTCGGCGTAAGGGGAATCGGCGTCCAGGCTTTGGCGCGCCATCAACATGGCTTTCTTGTGCGGGTCGCCGGCCTGGCCGAGGATGGAAATGTCGGCGGAGAGGGTGAAATCGCCGTCCATTTTCTTCCAGACGAATTGGAAGGCGTCGGCGGTGGCCCAGACGTTTTCGCCGCTGCCGGTGATGGTGTAGGTGCGCTTCGCGGCATCATAAACAGCCGTGCCGAGGTGAAGGACGGTGCCGACGTCGGCGTGGTCGGTGAAGAGGCCGAGGGAGGCGGTTTGTGCGGGGGAATTGGCGGCTGCCAGCAAGAGGCAGGCGAGTGACAGCAGTTTGATGATTGGTTTGGTCATGAGCACTCCTTTCGGTTGGGAGGGGTCAAAACATGCGCCCGCGAGCGGGCGTTGGCAGGATGAGTCCTTCCCCACAATGGCGGACATCGGCATGTGTGAGCCTGCCTCACCTTAGCGTTGTAGCACATCGAGGCGCGGAGGGCAGTTTGGTATGCTGAGGTTTGACTCGTACTCAACTGCTTCGGATGGCGCTGCCGCTGGCGCTGGTGGCGGGTGCCGCGGCGCAATCGAATCCGCTGGTGGATGCGATGAGCCAGGAACTGGGGCGCAATTTCCAGGCGCTCAAGGAGAAGGCCGATCCCCCGCCCTACTTTCTGAGCTACGAGATCACCCAGGAAGACGCGTACACGGTGTCGGGGACGCTGGGCGCGATCGACACGAACGGCGGCGGGAAATCGCGGCGGCTGGACGTGTCGGTGCGGGTGGGAACGCCCAAGCTCGACAACTACCACCGCGTGCGCGGGGCGGGCGCGGCGGCGGCGGCGCAGTTCACTTCCGGGGCGCAGATCACATACGAAGACAACGCGAATTCGATCAAGCACCGGCTGTGGGAAGAGACCGACCGGGCGTATCGCGCGGCGGCGGAGCGGCTGATCCGGATCAAAACCAACACGCAGGTGAAAGTGGCGGAAGAGGACGCATCGGCCGATTTTTCGAGCGCGCCCGAGCAGGTTTCGATCGCCGCGCCAGAGAAATTCAAATTCAACGCCGAGGAATGGGCGGGGCGCATTCGGAAGCTTTCGGCGCGGTTCGCGAAATACCCGGGCGTGCTGACCAGCGGCGTGACGGTTTCCGCGCTCGAGGAAACGCGCTACTTCGTGAACACGGAAGGAACGCGGCTCGCCCATGGGCGTGGCTTCGCGCGGATCTTCATTGCCGCATCGGCGAAAGCGGCGGACGGGGCCGATGTCGGCGACTTCGATACGTTCGAAGCGGAAGATGCGAGCGGCCTGCCGGACGATAAGACGGTGCTGGCGGCGATCGACCGCGTGGCCGGCGACGTGACGGCGCTGCTGCACGCGCCCGAAGCCGAGCCGTTCGTGGGGCCGGCGATTCTATCGGGCCGCGCGGCGGGCGTGTTCTTTCACGAGATATTCGGCCATCGCATCGAGGGCCATCGGCAGAAGAACGAGGACGAGGGGCAGACGTTTACGAAGAGCGTCGGCAAGAAGGTGCTGCCCGATTTCCTGTCGGTCGTGTTCGATCCGACCCGGCACAGGATGGCGGGCGTGGATCTGAACGGCTGGTACGATTACGACGATGAGGGAGTGAAGGCGCGGCCGGTCGCGGCGGTAGAGAACGGCGTGCTGAAGACGTTTCTCATGTCGCGCTCGCCGATTGCGGGTTTCGACGAATCGAACGGGCATGGGCGGCGGCAGCCGGGGCACGAGGTGGTTTCGCGGCAATCGAATCTGATCGTGGAATCGGCCAAGGCGGTTCCGGAGGCGCGGCTGCGCGAGATGCTGATCGAAGAAATCAAGCGGCAGAACAAGCCGTACGGGCTCTACTTTCGCGACATCACGAACGGGTTCACGACGACCAGCCGGGCCGGATTGCAGGCCTTCAGCGTGGTTCCGGTGATCGTATACAGGGTGTACGTCGACGGGCGGCCGGACGAACTGGTGCGCGGGGCGGACGTGGTGGGGACGCCGCTGGCTAGCTTCGCGAAGATCCTGGCCACGGGCGATAAGCAGGAAGTATTCAACGGATACTGCGGCGCGGAGAGCGGCACGGTGCCGGTGTCGGCGGTATCGCCGGCGATTCTGGTATCGGAAATCGAGATCGAAAAAAAGGCCAAGGGGAACGACCGGCCGCCGCTGCTGCCGGAGCCGGTGGCGAGCGAGAATGGGGGCGCGAAATGAGAACGCCGGTTGACAGGCGGAAGCGCCTGTCCCACATTCCCGCGCTCCGGCCGGACAGGCGCTATCGCCTGTCGACCTCTGTAAGGGCGCTGCTGCTGGCAACGCTGGCCGCGGCGGTGGCTGCGCTGGCGGCAGACGCTCCGGCGCCGGACCCGCTGCTGGCGGCGATGAAGGACGAAATCGCGCGGGCGCGCACGATCTCGGTCGCTCACCTGGATGCGCCGTACTTCATTCAGTACGTGGTCGACCAGGGCGACGGGTTCGCCGTCACGGCGTCGCTCGGAGGGCTGCTGGCGCGACGCCGCAACCGGGTTCGCCAGCCGGAGATTTATGTGCGGGTGGGCGATTACAAGTTCGACAACACGAACTTCACGGGCGGTGCGCGCGGCACGCGCTACGACCTGGGGCGCTGGCCGCTTGACGATTCCTATCCGGTGCTGCGGCGCTTCTTCTGGCTGGCCACGGATTCGGCGTACAAGGGCGCGGTGGAAACGATTTCGCGCAAGCGGGCGGCGCTGCGCGACCTGACGGAGAGCAATCCGCTGGACGATTTTTCCCGTGCGCAGCCGCTCGAGTACGTCCACGAGTTGAGCCGTCTCGCGATCGACGAAGACGATTGGGCGGGGCGTGTGCGGGCGCTGTCCGCCATTTTCACCGGGCACGCGGGGGTGCTCGATTCGCAAGTGGAACTGGACGCCGAAGCGGGCGGTTACTACGTGGCGAATTCGGAAGGCACGCTCGAGCGTGCAGGCGAAAACGCCACCAGTCTGCGCGCGCGCGGGGTGGCGCAAGCGGCCGATGGCATGATCGTGCGCGACGCGGTGACCTTCCTGGCGCCCGACCCGGCGCACTTGCCAGGCGATGCCGCCATGAGCGGCGCGCTGCGCGAGATGGCACAGAACCTGGAAGCGCTGGCGAAGGCGCCCAAGGGCGAGGATTACAACGGCCCGGTGTTATTCGAAGGCGAGGCGAGCCCGCAGATTTTCGCCGAGGTGCTGGGCCGCAATCTGGCGCCCGACCGCAAACCGCTGGGCGCGCGAGCCGGGTTTCACGCGAGCGAACTGGAAGGGCGGCTGGGCGCGCGCGTGTTGCCGGATTCCTTCGACGTGGTCGACGACCCAACGCAAAAGGAATGGCGCGGCCGGCTGCTGTTCGGCGCCTACGACGTGGATCGCGAAGGCGTCCGTGCGCAAGCGGTTACGCTGGTCGAAAAAGGCGTGCTCAAGGGTTTCCTGCTGACGCGGCAGCCGGTGAGCGGATTGTTCTCCGCCTCGAACGGGCACGGGCGCTTGCCGGGCCCGCTGGGCGCGGCGATGGCGGGCGTCGGCAACCTATTCGTCAGTTCGTCGGAGACCGTGCCGGCGGGCGATCTCAAGAAGAAACTGATCGAACTTGCGAAGGCGCGCGGGCTGGCCTATGGCATCGTGGTGCGCAAGATGGATTATCCATCCACGGCGTCGCTCGACGAATTGCGGCGCATGTTTACGACGGCGGAAAGCGCGGCCCATCCGGTCAGTTCGCCCTTGCTGGTGTATAAGGTGTATCCGGACGGGCACGAGGAACTGGTGCGCGGGCTGCGATTCCGCGGGCTGAACGTGCGATCGCTCAAGGACATTGTGGTGGCGGGCGACGACGATACGGCGTTCGACTATCTGGATAATGGCGCGCCGCTGGCGCTAGTGGGCGCGACCACGTACACGACCGAAAGCTGCGTGGTGGCGCCATCGATGATCGTCGACGATCTGGAACTGCACCCGGTGGAAGAGGAACTGCCCAAACTGCCCGTGGCGCCGCCGCCGGAGATGGCGCGGTAGCCACGATGCGACTGCTGAGCCGCTACATTTTCCGCGAGATTCTGACCAGCGCCGTGCTGGGCACGCTGCTGGCGACGTTCGTCATTTTTCTGCGCGCCGCCGATAAGCTGTTCGCCATACTGGTGGGCGCGAGCAACGCCTCGGTCGCGACGGTGGTGGAACTGCTGTTGTGGGCGATGCCGCCGGTGCTGCCGCTGACGATTCCGTTCGGCGTGCTGGTGGGGATTCTGATCGGGCTGGGGCGGATGGCGGCGGATGGCGAGATCACGGCCATGCGGGCGGCGGGCGTTTCAAGCCGGCGCGTGATCTTGCCAGTGGTGCTATTCGCGGCGCTGGGGATGAGCCTGGCGGGCCTGGCGTCGCTGCGGCTGACGCCGATGGCCTACCGCAGGAGCACCGACATCATCAACCAGCTCCTGCAAGGGCAAGTTTCGGCGGTGATCGATCCGCGCGTCTTCAACGAGAATTTTCCCAATCGGATTCTCTACGTGGGCGATGTGGGAAACGGGCCGGTGGTGGCGTGGCGGCCGGTGTTCATCGCCGATATCACGCCGCCCGAGAAGCGGGCTTCGGGGATGCGCGAAAAGGCCGACGGGCCGATGATCTCGGTGGCGCGGCAGGCCATCGCCGTATCGGACCCGAAGAACAACCGGATACAACTCACGCTCTACGACTTCTGTCAGCACGAGATGGGCAAGGACCGCGTGGCCAACGACTCGTGCGCGCCGATCAACACGCAGGTGCTGGACGCCGCGCCGCCGGAGCACAAGACGCCGCCGACGGCCGCCATGAACACGCGCGAGCTGATGCGCTATCCGCGTTCGGGGGACGATTGGACCGAGGTGCGCATCGAGCTGTACAGGAGGTTTGCGCTGCCGGTGGCCTGTATCGCGCTGGCGCTGGTCGGGATTCCGCTCGGCATCGCCACGCGCAAGGGCGGTAAGTCCGCCGGGTACGTGATCGCGTTATTCCTGAGCTTTTTTTGTTATCACCTTTCGTCGCTCACGCTGATCGGATTCGCCAAGCAGAGGAGTCTCGCGGTGTCGACGGCCGTGTGGTTGCCGGACGTCGCGTTTATCCTGGCCGGGATTGTCTTTCTATATCGCATGGAGCGGCCGGGAGACCGCGACCTGTTGGGCGGCGTCACGGATTGGTTCGCCCGCATCGGCGCCTGGCTGCGCCACAATAAGCCGCAGCCGACGGTGTCCCGCTTGCCGCATTGGCGGTTGCCGCTCCTGCCGCAGATCGTCGATGCCTATATTCTGACGAGCTTCATGTTCTATCTCGGGGTGGTGCTGGCCAGCCTGTTATCGATGATTCTGGCTTATAACTTCTTCGAACTGATGGGCGATTGGATCCGCAACAAGATTCCGCTGATGGAGATGTTCGAGTACCTGTTCTTCCTGACGCCGGAGTTGATTTACGAAACGCTGCCGTTCGCCATACTGGTAGCGGTGCTGGTGCACCTGGGAGTGCTCAGCAAGCAGAACGAAATCACCGCGTTTCGCGCCTGCGGCGTGAGTCTGTACCGGCTGGCAATGCCGCTACTGGTGGCGGGACTGGTGTTCGCGGGCGCGCTGTTCCTGTTCGATTTCTATTACGTGCCCGGCGCCAACCTCAAGCAGGACGCCATGCGGGACGAGATCAAGGGACGGCCCAAGCAGACGTATCAGCGAGCGGATCATAAGTGGATCATGGGTCACTCGCGCGTCTATTACTATGAGTTCTTCGATCACGCGGCCGGAGTCATGCACGGGGTCAATGTGTTCGACATGGACCCGAACACCTTCCGTCTGCAGCGCGAGACCGTGGCGGAGCGCGCGGAGTGGAGTCCGTCGCTCAAGACATGGGTTTTCGAAAACGGCTGGAGCTGCCGGTTCGCCGGCGATTCGTGCAGCGCGTACCGGTCCTTTTCGAGCGCGAGCGAATCGCAGGCCGCCACCTTCCCCGACCTGACCGAGCCGCCCGATTACTTTGTAACCGCCGCGGTGCAGGAGAAACAGATGAACTTCCTGCGCCTGAAAGAGTACATACACGATCTGAAGGAGCGCGGCTATCCGGCCGGAAAACTGCAAGTGCAGTTCTATATGAAGTTCGCGCTGCCACTGTTCGCCCTGATCATGGCGATGATCGCGGTGCCATACGGATTCCTGGTGGGCAGCCGCGGTGCGATGGCCGGCATCGGCGTCAGTCTGGGCATCGGCGTGGCTTACAAGGGACTGGGTATTCTGTTCGAGAAGATCGGCGACGTGGGTCTTCTGCCAGCCGCGATGGCAGCCTGGTCACCGGATATCCTATTCGGCCTGGCCGGGCTGTACCTGCTGATGCGGATGCGGAGTTAGGGCGTTATCCGGTCCAGCAATCTGCAAA
Organism: Bryobacterales bacterium; assembly: GCA_003157745.1. Classification (GTDB taxonomy): domain Bacteria; phylum Acidobacteriota; class Terriglobia; order Bryobacterales; family Bryobacteraceae; genus Bog-375. Next base: position 14,020 of record PMKM01000153.1, read on the forward strand.
GAACCTGCGGCAGAGACCGCCGGCGTTACCGGGTTCGGCAGCCAATCGATGCGAAACCGCGGGCGGGCAGTTTACGTCTATCACAACAGGAATGTCAATTACAAAGCTCCCCGTAATCCTTGGACTCTCACTGGTGATCGCCTCGCCGTTCGCCGGCTGGGCACGCGAGTCGACGAGTGGCGCCGCCGCATATCCCGCCAGCTATGAGGGCGGAACGCTCGAGTTCCATCACAGCAAGCTGAAAGCCACGCTGGGCGCGGATCAAGTGATCCTGGTGCAGCGCGGCCGCCGCGTCGAAGTCGCGGCCAGCAGCATTACGGAAATCGCTTTCGCCACGGATGTGCACCACCGCTTTGGCGGCGCCGTGCTGGGTGCGGTCCCTTACATGCACTTAGGCGAGAGTGAGAACCACTATGTAGGCGTGAGTTGGACAGAGGCCACTGCGACGGGCGGAAAGATGCCCAAGGTGGAGGTTCTCTTCAAGCTGAATAAGAGCGAGTATGCCAGGTTTCTTTCAGGCCTGGAACGTATGACCGGAATGAAAGCAGTAGACACCAGGCAGACACTCACGACCGTTCGATACTGATTCGTTCCGCGGCAGACCGCGGGGTTCACAGCCCCTTCTCCGCGCCCCTGACAGTTCGATAGAATAGAGGGCGCGCAAGGAGGACGTATTGGATGCCGATGCAAGTCTGTATGGGAGCCTCGATGATGTGTACATTCGGGGCCGCGCCAAGTTCCCTGGTGGTGCTGCCGACGAACCGGGTCTTGACCAACCAGGTTCCCGACGCTAACATCATGGATCACATCCCGCTCGTGAATATCATGCCGTTCGGGATGTGTGTGTCGCCATCGAACCCGACCGTGGCCGCCGCCACCACGGCCGCGCTGGGCGTTCTCACTCCCATGCCCTGCGTTCCGGCCACGCCCATGCCGTGGGTTACCGGCGCACCGACCGTGCTACTCGGTAACTTCCCCACGCTGGACAATGTCTCCCAACTGATGTGTATCTGGGGCGGCGTCATCATCTTCACGGCGCCGGGCGAGACGACGGTGATGGTGCCGTAGGGAGCGATCTCACCGAATGGCGAACAGAACGCTCTTCGCCTCATTCAGCTCCTGCGGCGAGTAACGCTTGATGGCCGCGGCCCATCCGAAGCGGCCGCCCAGCATCTGGTTGGCGATATTGACGGCAACGTCGCAGACGCGAATGAAATAGGGTCCGTGCGAAGGACCCACGTTGAGACCCGGGCGTATGTCGTCGAGCAGCGGCGCGGCGTGTTGCAGCAGGCGAACGTCGTTGACATACGGCAGGTCGCGGAGAGCGGCGACGCGCTCGGCGGGATCGTCGTGCTCCAACCGCCGGACGAGTTGCGAGCGGCTGGCGGGGTCGCCGAGCCGGGCCGCGGCGAGCGAATCGGCGCGGCGCGCATGTTCGTCCTTCTCCGATTGGAGGCGTGTTGTGAGCAGCGCAATTTTCGACGCGTCGCCGGATTCGCCGAGCAACAGCGCAAGCTGCTCGCGAATATACTCGTCGGGCGACGTGTTCATCGTATTGGCGATGGCGGGCAGATCGGTCGGATTGTAATGCCCCCGCAGGAAGCGAGCAGCGGCGGCGCGGACGGTTTCGGTGGGGTCGCGCAACTCGTGCAGCAGCCCCTGGCTCGCCGCCGGGCCGCCAGCGGCGTTCAGACAGGCGACCGCCAGTTGGCGCACCTGCGAGTCCTTGTCGGTGAGCAACTGGAGCAGCGCCGGTCCAGCATCGGGCCCCACGATTCCGGGTTTTGCGACCACGCCCCAATTCTTGTGTCTTACGTAATCCACTATCTGAGCCGGACTCATTCTGCCTCCTTCGCTTCCCTGCCCCGCCGTCAACCGCGCCCCGAGCAAAAACGCGATTCCCACGGCTAAACCCGCCGCATCCCGGTTTGTCAGCCGCCAACGCACCAGATTCACACGTTTCCCTAAAACGGATTGAGCGACCTCCGCCGGCTGCGCGCCAGCGCGCCGTCGGACTGATCGGAGCTGAAATCCTTCAGGTCGATCAAATTGCCGGGGACCAGGTCGCCGTAGCCGACGTCGTGCCGATAGGCCGGCTGGTCGGAGTCGAGCCGACGGAGATCGAACATCACGCGGCGCTCAGAATCGATGTCGTCCCGGGCGTGATGTCCTTGACGGTCTTCGCCGGCATGAATGTCAAGGTCCAGAAAATGGCCCAATTCATGGGCCAACGCATGCGCGTCGCCGTCGTCGACGAGCACGACTCCATACCCGTCGGGACGCGCAGTGTCGTGGTCGTACGTCAACCCAGTCCATTCGTTGGCGGCCTGCACGAAGTAGACGTTGATGCCGTTTGCGTCCGGGCTGAGATTGATGACCTTCGAAAACTCGCGGTAATCGGGCGGGTTCGGGTCCAGATGGGTCGTCACGGTTCCAGCGGTAGCGAATTGAGTGAGGCTTTCGCTCGCGCCCTGCAGCGTCTCGTCCTGGTTGTAGACAAATTCGATTCCGGCGGCCCGCCAGATGACATTCACGTCCTGGAAGAGTTGCACCAGATCGTCCGCCGAGCGCGAGGTCGGCGTGCCGTTGATGCTGACCAGATGGGCGACCACACGGACCTGGCGAAGCTGAAAGATGTGCGGTTCCATCTCGCCCAAAACCGGCCCGCTGGCGGAGCCAAGACGCACCTGGATCTTCACGGGAACGCTGATGACATCCACCAGTCCCTTGATGCTGAAGATCCCGTCGGCGGCGAGCGCGCCCTGTGGCGCGGTAACCGTGACCACGCTGGTGTCGGAGCTGGTGACGAAGAGGCTGGCCGTGTCGTCGATATCTTCCCGAAGAACTTTGATGCGGACGGTGTCGCCCGCCGTGATGCCCACCATGGCGCCTCGCGCGGTGGTGCTGCCCCAGGTGCCGGGGCGGTTGCCCATGGCGAAGCCGCGATCGTCGACATCGGGCGCATCGACCACCGAGTCGCCGGTCACCGCGCGCCCGAACCGAAGCGGTACGATGATCTGCCGGTTGTTGCGAACTTTTACGCGAACGGACATAACTCCCTCATGCTCCTGCACGCGATACGAGCTTGGGCCGCGTCTGATTGCCGACAATGCCGTCCGGGAACAGCCCCTGGTCGGCCTGGAAATCCACTAGCCCTCTTTCAAACGCGGCATTGGCTTCAGCGGGAGCCGCAGCGACGCCATTGCCGTCCGGACCGTCGGAGCCGATCTGATAGCCCAACATACGGAGGCGCTGCTGTTGGCCGCGAACCTGGTCGGCCGGATCCAGCGCGCCGGTATCCACACTGATTTCGTATTCCGCGACCGATGCGCCATTTACGAGCAATTGCAAGGTCGAACTGCCGCCGGGAGGCACACGCACGTCGATCCGGCCGTCCTGCGGCGTCGTCCCCGACTGCACCACGGAGCCATTGAGGAGAACCTGGAAAGCGACGCCCGAAATGCCGCGCACATCGCCCTGCGGCGCATCGGGCGACATTTGCAGGAAGATTGGGACCGTGGGCGGCAGGTTCAGCGTGTTGTGTCCGGTGGAACTGTCCACCTGCCGGGCGATCGGTGTAGGCGTCATTGTCCGTACCTATCCTTGAGGCGGCTTTGGGTGGCGGCATCCATTTCGCCCGTCACCTGCATGCCTTCCTTCTTCTGAAACGCCTGGATCGCCGCCTTCATGTCGTCGCCCCCATACCCGAGGCTGAGCAGGCGGCTGCGCACTCCGCTGTCGGTGTCGAAGGGATCGAGCGCACCGAATTGAATCTCATAGACATCCTTCGTGGCCCCATCGCCCACGCTGAGCTTGCCGCGTTGCGCGCCCGGCGGCAGCGGCTGCTGCACGTATCCATCGGAATCGGTGACACCCGACTTCAGCGCGCCGTCGATCTCCAGTTGATACGCCACGCCCGCGCGCGGCTGGTCCTGATCGAGCAAGCGGATTTTCACCTTCGCCGGAGCGCCTTTCTTGACGAAAGGGTGCTTTTGGTTGGTCGCGCAATCGGCCTGCTTCGGGTCCAAGTCCGGGACGAAAAGCTGATCGCCCGGATATAGCACGTTAGGATCTTTTCTAAGTTGACGCAGGCCGCCGTTACTCGGATGATTCCATACGGTCGTCCACAAAAGGCCGTACCGGTCGGCGATGCTAGTTACACAATCACCCTGCTGGACGGTGTAGTTTGGCATACCAGTCACTTCGAACGCTAGCGGGCATCGGGTAGTAACCGCCCGCCGGTATCAAGAATTATACATCACGCTTTCCGGCACCGCCCGGCATTGACGCAAGCGGCGTGCCTATTTGGGCTTCCATACATCCTTGTCGAGATTCGGAAAAGTCACTTTGCAGTTACCGGGATCGATATTGGTGACTCGGGCGCAGCCCTTGTCATCGAGCGTTCCGTCGGCCACCGTGCTTCCATCGGGGAGTGTAACCTGATAGGGCTCTCCCGCCGCCGGGTTTCCCTGCTCATCCACCAGGCTGATTTCGACCCAGTTTGTCTTGTCCTTGTTCTCCGGCGACGATGGGTCGTGAGTCGGCGCATTGGAGGCCGCGGATTTCTTGCCGCCGGCGGGCGAAAGCGTGGCAGCGGCCATGCTGGCTTGCGTGAACCCGGCGCCCGCCGGAGGCGTCATCTGGCCGGCCACCGCCTTGTCGGCCTGGGCTGGATCGGTGGGCGAAAGCGGCGACACCAGCGATCCTGGCGAGCCCGAGAGTGCCGCTCCACCGCTGTTAATCTGTACCAGCGGCGTACCCGAAATCGCAATCCCCGACATGTCGAGAGTGATGAAGTTCCCACCCACCTTCAAAGTCATTCCGGTGGTGGCTTCAATCACCACCTGCATCGCCTTCAGGTATAAGTTCTGCGTCACCTGGCTGCTGTGATTGCCGGTGAACTGCTCGATCACGTCGCCGGTAACGGCCAGCGAGTAGGAACCCGCGATCTTCATCGCCGCCTTGCCGTTGATAGTCACATGGTTGTCGCGGCCTACGGTCTCGATCCGGTCGCGAGTAATTTCGGTGTGACTATCGCGCTTCACCTGCTCCATCTCGTCGCGGGTAACGATCAGGCTGAGATCCTCTCCAACCCACTCCCTGCTGTCGTTCTCGATGCATATGTCCAGATCTTTCTGACCGTGCACAAAGACCTGCTCGCTCCCCTTCTTGTCTTCCAAGCGTATCTCGTTGAACCCGCCGCCGCCCTTGGAGCTATATGATTTGACGGTGCTCTTGGTCTGCTCGTCGGGCAAGGCATAGGGCGGCATCTGGCCGGCGTTGTAAACCGATCCGGTGATCAGCGGGCGATCCGGATCGCCTTCAAGAAAACTCACAACCACTTCATGGCCGATGCGCGGAATGTAGATGGAGCCCCACTTATTCCCCGCCCAACCCTGGGCGACGCGAATCCAACAGGAGCTCTTTTCGTCGGCCTTGCCTTCCCGGTCCCAGTAGAACTGCACCTTGATGCGGCCGTACTGGTCGGTCCAAATCTCTTCTCCCGACTTACCGACCACAACGGCGGTCTGCGCACTTGGAATTACCGGCTTACTCGTCTGCCGCGGCGGCCGGAAGGCGACCGAGTTAGGGATAGCTTCGAAATCGTTCCAATACTCGAACGGTTGCGGCGTGCCGGCACGATAGCTTGTGTTCTTGCCGTGCTGGCGGATCGCCAGCAACGTGTAATCCTGGTTGGCCGCATCGCGGAAGTGCTCCGCCAGGGTGAACTTATAACCGCACTCGAGGCCCATGCAGTTACTCTTTCCGCGCACCGCGACAAGCGGCACTTCCCGCTCTTCAAGGCGAAGCTTGGCGTAGCGGTCGCCGTCGTCCTTGGTCGTGTATTTGCCGGGGTAGTCGTAGTACTCGGCCGGCTCCGCGCCCGAGAGAGTGGCATAAAGGCTAGTGTTGGGTTTTTCGAAGTCGTAATCCGTGAGCGAGGCCGTTCCGGTATTGACTCTGTTCTCCTGTTCAATCGCGAAAACCGTGTCTTCATCCAGGCGGCCGCCGAGGGACGGCGAATAGCGTGCCTTCGCCTTGTGAGGACAGGCTTTGAAGCTGGCCTTATCGTCGGCCAGCACCAGCGTGTGCTTATCCTCGGTCTGTTCGAAGAAATAGAATATCCCTTCGTCCTCCATCAGGCGCGAGACAAAATCGAAGTCGGTCTCGCGGTACTGGACGCAATATTCGCGCGCCTGATAGGTTGCTTGCAGTTTGAGCTGATAGTCGGCGAAACCGCGGTCCTTGAAGATCTGTTCCACGATATCGGGCACCGACTTGTTCTGGAAGATGCGGCAGTTGGAATACATGGTGAGGAACCACAGCCATGGCACCAACTCGGCCCGGTACACCGCCATACCATCGGCGCCGAATTCGGTTAGCGCGATGCGGTTGAAGAGGCCGTGGATGTGACGTTCGGTGTCATCGTCCAGCTTGATCGAAAGGACCGCGGGCTTGCGCAGCAGGCCCTTCATGTCGATGTTCGGATCTTCGGTGAGCAACTCGACGACGAAGCGAAAGGGCGCGGAGACGCGCTCCTCCCCGGTGAAGCTGTTGAGCAGCAGCGCGTCGTCGCCGAGCGTCGTCTTAATGCGGAATGGACGGTCAATTTGAGTTGCGGGCAAGCTATCGTCCTCCTGCCGGATGCCGTTCAGGAATAACTGAATTCTCCATTTTCGCCGACACCGACGTGCACCGCGTCGGGCTTCAGCCCTTCGGCGATCTTGCCGAGTATCTGCGTCGATATCTCCGGCAACATCGTATTGGTCAGGATGTTATCCACGTTTCTCGCGCCGCTTTCGACTTCGGTGCAGCGGCGGGCCACTTCGTCGACCAATGCCGCGTCATAAGTGAGCGCCACGCGATGGCTTTCCTCTAAGCGGCGTTGGATCTTGGCGAGCTTGAGGACAATGATCTTCTTCAACGATTCATCGCGAATCGGGAAGTACGGGATAATCACCAGACGGCCCAGAAACGCCGGTTTGAACACCTTGTCTAACTCCGGCTTGATGGCTTTGACGAGGCCCTGTTGCGAGGGCGCGGTTTCCGGATCGGCCGTCAGCTTCATGATGCTGTCGGTGGCGGCATTCGAAGTCAGAATAATGATTGTGTTCTTAAAGTCGATCTCGCGGCCTTCGCCGTCTTCCATCTGTCCCTTGTCGAACACCTGGAAGAAAAGCTCAAGCACGTCCGGGTGAGCCTTCTCAACCTCATCTAGAAGCACGACCGAATAGGGCCGCCGCCGCACGGCTTCGGTGAGCACGCCACCTTCGCCGTAGCCGACATATCCGGGAGGCGAACCCTTGAGCGTGGACACGGTGTGCGCTTCCTGAAACTCGGACATATTGATGCTGATCAGATTGCGCTCGCCACCGAAGAGTAAGTCGGAAAGCGCGAGCGCGGTCTCAGTTTTGCCGACACCGCTGGGACCTACGAGTAAGAACACCCCGACGGGTTTGCCAGGATCGTCGAGACCGGCGCGGGCGGTGCGAACGCGCTGACTGATTCCGGCGAGAGCATGGTCCTGGCCGATCACGCGCGCGCCGAGGTGCTGCTCCAGCGTGAGCACGGTGGCGATTTCGTCCTTGAGCATCTTGCCGACGGGAATGCCGGTCCAGGCGGAGACCACTTCGCCGATAATCTGCGCGTCCACGCAGACGCGCAGTAGCGGCGTTTCACCCTGCATGGCGACGAGTTCTTCGTTAAGCACGGCGAGTTGCGCGCGCAACTGATCGGGTGTCGGTGCGGGCTCGACGGCGACCGCGGCGCCGGCACCGGCGGCGGACGCGGAAGCGACAGCAGCGGCAGGCGCGGATTCCGCCGGTGGCGCCGCAACGGCCTGCGCGCCGCCGGTTTCGAGTTGCGCGCGAATCTCGCGGATTCGGTTGACTAAGTCGCGCTCCTTCTCCCAGCGGCCGGTCAGTTCGTTGAGATGCGCCTCGGTCTTGATCTTCTTCTCGGCAATCGCGGCCAGCCGTTCCGAGTGATCGGCGCCCGCCGCGACCTCCCGCTCGAGGATGCGCGTCTGTACGACGAGATCTTCCATGGTACGCGTGGCGTCCTCAATGGGCGGCGGCGTCGAGTTCTGGCTTAGGGCCAGCCGCGCGCAGGCCGTATCGAGCACGCTGATGGCCTTATCCGGTAACTGGCGATCCGGCAGATAGCGGTGCGAGAGCTTGACGCCGGCCAGCAGCCCTTCATCGAGGATGCGAACCTTGTGATGCTTCTCGAGCGTCGGCACGGTGCCGCGTAGCATCAGCGCGCATTGGGTTTCGGTGGGCTCCTCGACCTTGATCAACTGGAAGCGGCGCGCGAGCGCGGGATCCTTTTCGAAGTACTTCTTGTANNGCGCCGATCATCGTGTGCGCCTCGTCGATGAACAGGATAATGGGCGTGGGCGAGTTCTTGACTTCGTTGATCAGCCCCTTCAGGCGGTTTTCGAATTCGCCCTTGACACCCGCCCCGGCTTGCAGCAGCGCCAGATCGAGCGTGCGCAGGGTGACGTTCTTCAAGACCGGCGGCACGTCGCCTTGCGCGATGCGCAGTGCGAAGCCTTCGACTACGGCGGTTTTGCCGACGCCCGCCTCACCGACCAGGATCGGGTTGTTCTGACGGCGGCGGGTGAGGATGTCGACGACCTGGCGAATTTCGGAATCGCGCGCGAGCACGGGGTCCACCTTGCCCTGGCGCGCATTTTCGGTCAGGTTGACGGTGTACTGATCGAGGTTCGGCGTCTTACCACCGGCCGCGGCATGCTTGGCGCCTTCGGGAGCCGCGGCCTCGGCCGTCTCCATCTCCTCGCTCTCTGCGGAATTGGCGACGATGGCCAGGAAGTCCTTCTTGAGAGAGTCGGCCTGAATCTTCTGTAACTCTTTGCTGATTTCGCGCACGATGCGCGCCAGCTCTTCGTCCGAGACCAATGCCAGTATGGTGAAGCCGGTGCGAATGCGAGTGGCCTCAAAATCGATGGAGCCGATGGTCCAGGCCTGGGTGAACATCTTCAACAGAGACGGGCTCAAGGCAGGCGTGCGGGCGTTGCCGGACTTGAGTTTGTCGAGACTGCGAGTCAGTTCCGCCGACAGGCGCGACTTATCGACGCCGAATTGCTTCAGGATGAAAGCGAAGTCTCCATCGCTTGAATCGAGCAGTTTCATAAGGTAATGCTCGATCTCGACATCATAGTGAGTTCGGGACAAGCAGAATCCCGCGGAAGCCTCGAGCGCCAGGCGCGCCGAGTCGTTCAGTTTCGCGATAAGCGATCGTAGATTGAGTCCCATGTAACTTCTCCTATGCCAACAGCAACATCGTATCGGCGGGCGCGCGATCGAAATCCGGCCCGGACTTCATCCAGGTGAACCAGCCCAATCGCGGCCCCGCCAAATCGTCAAGTCCCAATTTGCAGCGCGGCACCACGGCGCGCTCCAGAATCAATTGCATTTCGATTTCCAGCTGAGCACCGCAGACGAACCGCGCCAGCTCGCACAAAGGCCGGTAGGAAGCTCCGCCGGGCAAAAAGGAAAGGTATCGTTCCTGCGACAGCGGGCCAAGCTTGAGCCGGATGCGCGATTGCTGATCCCAGATTTCGTCGCCGACCACGGTGCCCACGCCGAGTTGCGAGCACAACGTAGCGCCGCTGCCCAGGTCGCATTGGTCGGATTCGCCCAGCGGCTGCCAGGCGCCGACGAATTGTTCGACCTCGATCGGCACGCCGAAATAGTCCTCCAGCACGCCGCGCACCGCAACCGCCGAGCGTGGCTGCAACGACAGCAGGCCGGTGTAATAGAGCAGCGAATCGTCGCGCACGACCGAGCGATCCTGCAAGCCCCCGGTGCCGATGCCGATCAGGCACATCAGGTACTTCGAGACGCGGTCCTCGCCATCGCGCTCGTAGGCCACCGCCGAGCGGTACTTTTCCCACGCCTGGTAAAACAGCGAAACCATGCGATGGTTGAAGATGTCGAAAAAGTCGGCCAGCGTATGATCGCGCGCTCGAATGCGCGCCAGGATCATCTCGGTATAGACGCGCGGAAGCACGCCCATGGGGCCGGTCAGCCCCATGAAATTCACCACCATCGCGGGCACGCCGCCATCCCAATCGATCGAGTCTATCTGGCTGGGCGGAAACGCCAGCGTGTGATTGGCGCGAAATCGCACGACTTCGTTCCTGGTGGAGGTGTATCCGGCGGGCCGGTCCGCACTGCGCAGCAGGAGCCGCACGGCCTGGAAGAAATCGAAGCGGCCGGGATGAACCCGCATGTCGCGCCGCACCTCTTCGAGGGCGGGCCGCGGCGTCAGACCAGTATTTTCTGTCCCGCTCGCGGAGGCCATTCGCGGATTACCTCCTTCCTCTGCCGCGTGCGCGCAGTAAGCTGGGTGAAGCTGTTGAGCGTCGCGTAGAGCGCCAGAAAGTGTTCAATCACGCTCGAAAACATATAGACACCGCCGCCCACGAACTGCTCTTCGTCGAGCTCCAGTTCGACGCGGGTGCCGCGCGCGAACGTCACGCCGTTATCGGCCACGATGGGAGCGAAGTGCGGGTGGCTGCGCAGGTCGGCGATGCCTTCGATCATCTTCTGCGCGAATGAGGACTCGGTGAAATCGTAGAGGCGCAGAATCTGTTGCAGGGCGTCGCGGCCATCGTCGACGAGCGACAAGTGATTGAGCGAGAGATGCGAGACGAGGTGCCACAGCGCCATTTTCGACGTGGGCGGACGCAGCGGCAGGGTGGGCTTGGTGAGCGCCACGATGCTCTTGACCGGCGTGCTGCCCTCGAGCTCGAAATCGCCGTCGTCATTGCCGAAAGGCAGGCGGGCCGGCAGGTTCCGATTGGTGCACGTGGTGCGCACGGTGAGCGTGTCGATTTCGGGAAACACCGTGCGGCCGGAGCGATCGACGAGCGAGATATACATATCCGAAGCGTCGTCGTTCAGCCGGTTGGAGGCGCGGCGGTTGGCGATCCAATAGCACTCGTTCCTGGTGCCGGCGGCCGACTGACGGTAGGAATAGAACGGGCGATACGCGACGATCTCGCGCGTTTCGGAATCGATCGAACTGACCTCGTCGATCGAGAACACCTCGGTGGCGGCGGGCCGGCGTATGTCGGGTTTGACCTGATACTCGTACTTGCGCTGGTCGAGCAGGATGGGTTCGGTGGTCTGCGGGAAGAGGTTGACGATGGGAACGCAACCGAGGCGAAATGTTTTAGGCGAAACGCCGAGTTCCAGGCGCTGCACACGCTCCTCGTCGCCGGCGCTCGAAAACAGGAACAAGAGTTCGGCGCTACTCTGGAACCCCCCGCCCCACACGTCCGCGAGCCCGGCGACGTCGACGAAAAGGAACTTAGCCGGGAAGGCGAAGAACTCCTGGAGAATGCGATAGCCGATGTGCGAGCGCAGCGGGTAGGGCGCCAGGCCCTCATCGTCGGCGAAGCCGACCGGGTGAAGCGCGGAGGCGGGCAAAGTCACTGGCGCGACTTTCGGATTATTCGGATCGCGCACCACGATGCGGGTGAGTTTCGCGCAGAGCAATTCGTAGAGCGCGTGGACCAGATTGTTTTCGCCGGTCAAGTGAAAGCGGAGACTGTCGAGTTCGAGCTTGGCGAGCGGAGCGTCGGGCGCCGAGTTCACCACCAGGCGCAGGGCGTAGGCGGCGTCGGGCGCGCGCAAGGCGGGGCGCAACTGGTCGGGTGTGGTCCATCCGGCCGCGGCCACGCTCAGCGGCCACAGCGTAGTGTCGTAGCAGGTGCGGAACTTGCAGGGGACGCCGCCGACGGGACGCGAATAGAGCGCGCTGCCGCGTTCGATTTTCAAGCCCGTGGTCAGCTTGCCGCGCTCCGGATCGAGATGAAACTCGACGATCGAGATCGACGGAATCGGCCGGATGAAATGCGGATAGACGATGCCGAGAAGGGCTTCGGTGATCTCGGGAAAATCGTCGTCCATCTTCAGATGCACGCGGCCGGCCAAGAACGCGAAGGCCTCGAGCAGGCGCTCGACGTGCGGGTCCTCGGACTCCTTGGACTCCTCGATCATCAGCCGCGCCGCGATTTTCGGGTATTTCTCGGCGAATTGCGCGCCCATTTCGCGCAGGTAGGTCAGTTCGCGTTCGTAGTAGAGCAGCACCTCATCCCGCATTCTGCACCTCGTACTGATTGGTGGTCAGTTGCAGGACGGTGTCGAAAGAAATGTGTTCCGGCGCCGGGTCCATCATCAACAGGGCCTCGATGCGGAAGCGGAAAGTGCGCGTCCTGGCGACCAGCGGCTCGATAGGCACCACGCGAATGCGCGCCAGGCGCGGTTCGAAGAACTTCAGGGCCGCCTGCAATTGGCGGGTCAGTTTGGCCTCGGCGGCGACGCTGCCGAGGTTGTATCCGGTGAAATCGGGCAAGCCGTAGACATACACCGAACGGTTCAATTCGCGCAGACCTTCGTGCGGCGGAAAGGCCACCTGGCGCGAATTGAGCAGCCATTCGAGGTCGCGGCGCACGCCGTCGCGCAACGTGCGGATCGACTGCGCGCGCGTCGGCGGGGCTTCGCTCGAGCTGCGCGGATCGGCGTCGATCAGCCGATCGAGGACGGACAGCGTGACTGCGGCATCGGCTCCGGGTCGGGTCATGGTTTACACGGACAGCGCCTGCACGGGATCCAGCCGGCAGACTCGTTCGAACAGCGNNCTTGGCGTCGGCCTGGATCTTCTTGCTGTTCTGCAGCAGGAAAACCAGCGCGCGCGCAATCGTCTCGCGATCCTCCCAATCGTCCAGTTTGTGGGCGTCGATGGCGGCCGCCACGTCGTCCAGCAAAAGCTGGGCGATCGAGTCCTTGCCGGCGGCGATACAGATTTGCGCCAATTGCATCTTGCGCAGGAAGCGGGCGCGTCCGCTGGCCGCGCGCTCGACTTCGCGCTGCAGAATCTCGATGGCCTTTGGCTGCTGGCCGGCGCGCATGGCCTCCTGCGCGAGGGCCTGCGGATCGACGAAGCGCTTCTGCCAGCCGGGCGCGCGCGAATCGTCGGTGGCGGGGCCGTGTGGCGCGCTCGCCAGCGGCGGCGCGTCGGCGGGTTCGGCCAGCAATTCCCGCAGCCACTTCTGCGTTTCCGCATTCGCCGCCGGCGTATCGTCGGTCAGCGCCGCATCGAGCAAGTTCGGCAGGTCGCGCAGCAAGGTGCGCAACTCGGAGCGGATGGCGATGGCGATCGCGTTGTAATTATCGCCGAGCGCGGTGCAGGCCTCGACCACGAAGCGCTGCAGGTCGAGCCAGGCGCGGCTGCAGGGCAGCGCCATCACCTGTTCGGCCAATTCGAGAACGTCGGCCCAGCGGTTGCGATTGGCGAGCGCCTTGATCTGCTGGCGCAATTCGCTCGGCGGCGCTTCCAGCACCACCGGGTCGGAAGAACCGCGCAACTCACCCCAGCGCAGCCCGCGCAGCATCAGGTACGCGGCGGGACCGAAGGGATCGCGCTTGCGCAGGACGCCGGCGGCGGCCACCACGGCTTCGATCGCCTCGCGGCGTTCGGCCGGCTCGGCGGATACGTGCGCGCCCAATCCAATTCCGGGGCCCCCGCCCTCAGCGCCCTCGCCGCCCTCCGCGGCGGCCTCGGCGGCTTCCGCCGGCACTTCTTCCACCGGGTCGGGCTCGGTCTCCCGCTTCTTCTGCAGCAGGGTGTGAACCAACTGGCGGACTTCGGTCAACCCCTCGCTGAGCCTGCCGAAGCCGGGCGCCGAATCGGTGAATTTCGCTTGGCAAGTTTCGTTGAGCGCGGCCACGCCGGCCACGGCGGCGTCGCACTGCTTCTCCAGGCCAGCGTAAAAGGCCTTGGGTGTTTCGGCGAACGACTTGTCGAATATCTCCGGCGCCAGCTTGCCCTCTTTGAGAGCTTTCTCGCGGGCGGCCTTCTGCTCCTTGGTCTGCGCCTGGTCCTCGAAACCGACCACGCGCGAATCCTTGTATTGCAGAAAATTGTAGCCGTCCTGACAGAGCGGCACGCTCTTGACCGAAATGATCAGCCGCGTGCCCAGCCAGTCGAGCGGCGCCGCGCGCTGCTCGGCGTCGCCGTCCTCGAGTTCGGGATAGAGCGTATCCCAGAATTGTTCCACCAAGCCGCGCGAGAGCGCGAGCGCTTCGCAAAGACCGCCGATGCCGGCGCGCTTGAGCAGAGCCTCGGCCAGCCACACCGCCAGTTGCAGATCCTTGCTCTCGGTCGCGATCGAGTCCTGGCACAGCTTGGCGACCAGGACCCAGTCGGCCACCTTGCGCTCATGCTGCCAGGCGCCTTGCGCCAGTTCGTCGTCTTCGCGGCGCGCTTCTTTGATCTTATCGTAGATGGGGGCGTAGCGGAGGCTGGCGCCGCTCGGGTTGTCGCCCGCTATTGGTTTGAGAATGTCTTCACGCAGTGGCATCGGAAGTGAACTCCAGCGACCGGACCTCCAGCAGCGGAACTTCCTCGCCATCCACGACGAACATCTTCTGCCCTACCGGAAACTCGTGGCCCTCGTCGTCGGCAACCCATTCGGTCGAGCGGCCCAACCAAACGGATTCGTCGTCGGACTTCCAGGAGAACGGATAGATTGCCGGAATCATCACCTGCCCGATGTCGGTGCCTTTGAAAGTCGGGCCGGTCAGGACGAAAGCGGGAGTCCACAGCGTGTCGCGCAGCACGCGCGGAGGCGCGATCTGCACCGAGGCGATATGCTGGAACGGTATCCAGAGATAAGCCCCGGCTGCGTACATTTCCAGGCGCGAACCGATAGCAGGGTCGGCGTCGGCAATGGATTGAAACGGTTTCCCGTTCAGCGTTCCCGGAGGGGACGCGGGTGCCGGAGCTTCGGGAAACTCCTGCTTCTGAAACATCGCGTTGCGGGTCTTTTCGCCGTGCAAGGCGGAGTAGTACAATACCGCGCCCATTTCGGCTTCGGGGCTGCCCTTGGCCAAAACGCCCAACTGCTTCTCCGCGCGTTCGTACTGCCCGGAGAAGCAGAGGAGCTCGAAAAGAAATGTCCGCAGCGCCGAATCCGCAGGGTTGTCGCGGAGAAAGGCGCTGAGGACTTTCTCCGCTTCCCGGACCTTCCCGGCATCGAGAAGTTCCTTGGCTTTCATGTGGGGGCCCAGGCTAATCCATCGGCTTTTCGGCCGCGTAGTCCGCCTTCAGTAACTCAAGGTCGTAGCCCTTGCTGATGGCGGCGTCGAGCGATCCGTCGTCCTTCTCCGGCTTATAGGCGATTTCCACCGCCTGGAAGGCGAAACTGACCGACTCGGTCGGGTTCTCGTTACTGCCCGATAACTGCACCGAAGTGACCAGCGCGTCCTTCAGCCAGATGCGGAAGTAGTCCGCCTGCTTGTCGCCCACAGGCTTGTCGTACAGCATGTAGACTTTTTTCAGAATGTCGCCGCTGGCGCAGTGATCGGCCAACAGCGGCGTAGTCTTGTCGAGCACCTTCATGATAGTCAGGTTGGAAAAGTCCGCCCGCCCGGCTTTGGCTTCCTTGCCGGATGCGCCAGCGCCATAAGTCGACGTCTGACTTACCCCCCAACTGAACGATAGGATGTCGATGGCGCCCGTCTTGCTGCCGCTCGGCCCAGTGACACCGTCAATAAAAAGATATGCGTTTACAGCCACAGTAATCTCCTCTCTTCAGCACTCTAAGTGAAACCCAACCACAAACGTCACGGCGCGCCACTACTTGGCCGGCGCCGGCAGATCCGCCACCAAACGCAGCGAAACCGTTAGTTCCTCAAGCTGGAAGTGCGGCCGCAGAAAAGCGACGGCCCGGTAGCAACCCGGCTTGCCCGGTATCTCGGTCACATCCACGCGAGCTTCCCGCAACGGACATCTTGCCTTCATCTGCGGCGAAGCCGTGTCGTCGGGAACCACATACCGGGTGATCCAGCGATTCAGGAAAATCTCGGCGTCGGCGCGCGACATGAAACTGCCGATCTTATCGCGCATCATGGCCTTCAGGTAATGCGCGAAGCGAGAGACGGCCATGATGTACGGAATCTGCGCCGACAGGCGCGCATTGGCGTTGGCCGAGTCGGTATCGTATAGCTTCGGCTTCTGACAACTCTGCACGCTGAAGAACGCCGCATAGTCGGTGTCCTTGCAGTGCACCAACGGCACGAAGCCCAGGTCCGCCAGCTCCTTTTCGCGCCGGTCGGTAATCGTCATCTCGGTCGGGCACTTCATGGCCACGTCGCCTTCGTCGGTGTAGAAGTTGTGCACCGGCAGGCCGGTCACCAGACCGCCGCCTTCCACGCCCCGCATCGCGACGCACATACCATACTGCGAGAACGAATTCGTCATCCGCGAAGCCAGCGCGAAGGCCGCGTTCATCCACAGGTACTTCGAATGATCGCTGCCGTCCACGTGCTCCTCGTAATTGAACTCCTCGACCGGCTTGGTGTCCTTGCCGTAGGGCAGCCGCCCCAGCACGCGCGGCAACGTCAGCGCCACGTAGCGGGAATCCTCCGACTGCCGGAAACCCTTCCACTTGGCGTATTCGGTCGTATCCAGAATTTTCGCCAGGTCGCGCGGAGCGTCCAGACTGGTCCAACTCGGCAGGTTGAGCATGTCGCAACTAGCCGCGGTACAGAAGGGCGCATGGGCCGCCGCCGCCACGTGCGACACCTGGTCGAGCAACTCGATATCCTCGGGATGTTTGCCGAAATCGTAATCGCCCACCAGGGCGCCGAACGGAGCGCCGCCGAAGACGCCGTATTCTTCCTCGTAGACCTTCTTGAACAGCGCGCTCTGGTCGAATTCGGGCGCCCGTTGCAAGTCCTTCAGCAGTTCTTTCTTGCTGCAGTTCAGCACCCGGATCTTGAGCATGGTGCCGGTTTCGCTCTGATCCATCAGGTATTTCACGCCGCGCCAGCTCGCTTCCAGCCGCTGGAACGATGCGTGATGCATGACCTCGTTCAACTGGATCGAAACCAGGTGGTCGATCTGGGCGATGCGGGCGTTGATCATCATCTCCGCATCGCGCGCAATCGTCATCGAGCCTTCGAGAACCTGCGCCACGAATTCCTTCACCAGGTTCTTGCCGCGCTCGCGCGAAGCCGGCTCCACGCCGAAACGGCCTTCCTCGACGATCTGATCGAGCAGGCTTTTCTCCTGCACCTGTTCGGCGGCAGCCGCGGAAACCTGAGCGGTCTTTGCCTCAGCCATTGGAATCGCCCCCCTTTCCCTTTGCAATCTCGCCCTTCAGCTTGTCCAGCTTCTCGGTGTTACCGACACTCTCCAGTAACAATTCCTCGAGCTTGTCATTGCCCTGTAAACTACCGCGAAGATCGGAGAGCCGCGTGCGCAGGTCCAGCAGTTCCTTGAGCGGCTTCACCTGGCGCGCCACGTTCTGCGGCTCGAAGTCCTCGAGCTTGGCGAACTTCAAGTCCACCTTGAGGTTGGCGGCATCGGGTTCCTCGCTGAGCTTGTTCTCCACGGAAAAGTTCAGGTGCGGTTTCATACCTTCCAAAACCGTGTCGAAGTTGTCCGGGTTCACCTCGACAAACTTGCGGTCCTTCAGTTTGGGCAGCGGCTGCTCCGGCTGGCCAGTGAAGTCGCCCAGCACCCCAACCACGAACGGGAGCTCTTTCAACTCCATCGCCCCGCCGACCTCGACGTCATACGTGATCTGTACGCGTGGCGAGCGTACCCGATCCAACTTATGTTGCGTACTCTCTCTAGCCATGGAACCTCCGTGAGAAATCGTTCGGTGAAACACACTATATGCGACCCGCGACCGAACGTCAAGTTTTTTGAAAAAGCCGGGTACCACACCTTACCAAGGGATTCTAGGTGGCCCTTCGGATAGCTTACAACAGGAGTAGCCGCCGCTCCACTAGTTTCCGTACTACCGCGCAACACTGCTGCCGGACCTGCCCGGCATCCACTTTCACCTCGGCCGCCAGGCGCTCGCCCAGTTCGTCGAGCGTGCGGGTCCCATCACACTTACGCAGGAATTCGGCCACTTGCGGATCAAGCGCCAGGGCGGTGGGAAGGCCGCCCGGCCGCCGGAGTTGCATCGCGGACGGCTTCCATTCCCCGTCATCCAGATGTAACTGCTGGTCGATCCGCACGTCGGCTGGCAGGCGCGGCTTCCAGGCCATCATCCGGTCGTCGGAACGCTCCGATTCCAGCCGGTCCTGGTTGGCGAACAGCTCGACCACGGAATCGCCAAACGGCTCCGTGCAGTCCAGGCTGGCCACCTCCTCGATGCGGATCCAGTTACTGCCGGACCTACGGCGCAGGGCCATGATTCCCCCCTGCACCTCCTCCACGCCCAGCGCGCGATAGTAAGCCATCCATTCGTCGAACCGCTGGTTTTCGGTAAGTGGCGAATAGGGCATCATCCTGCCGATGCGTTCGGCCGCATAAGCCGCGGCCGAGCGCGTGTAACTGCGCAGCACCCAGGCGTCGCAGCCGGTGTCTGCGAGCCACTCCGCCAGCCGGTCCCGCCAGGACTGCCCTTTCACCTCGACCCATTCGAGAGTGATCTGCAGAAAGCCGCCCTCGTTGAGATAGCGCGGCGCCGCGCGGATCAGTTCCCGGCAGTAACCGTCTAATTCCATGCTGTTTTCGCAGTAGATCTGGTCCGCCGACGGAGTGACGAAGAAGGGCGGGTTGCTGGCGATCAGGTCGAACCTCCGGCCCTCGACCGGCGCGAAGGTGTCGCCTGTCACGCATTCGACGTTATTCACCCCGTTCAACCAGACGTTGAACCGGGCGAATTCGGTGGCGCGCGGGTTCAAGTCGCTCGCCACCACCTGGCGGCAATGCCCCGCGGCGAGTACCGCCAGAATGCCGCAGCCGGCGCCCAAGTCGAGCATCGCCGTTGTGGGCCGCCGAATGGTGAACATTTGCAGCAGGCGCGTCGAGGGGTTCGGCCAGAGGACCATCCCCGAGGCTTCCGGCGTTTCCAGGGTGCGCGCCGGATCGGCCGCGAAGAGAAACCCGTCGCAAGGCGTCAGCATCACCTTGGGAACGTACCGGCCGGCGTCCGGAACCAGCATGCCCGTTTCGACCAGTTGGGCTACCACCGGCGCGGGGATCAGGCCCGCAAAGGCCTCGCTCCCGAGCGGCAAGCCCAGGAAAAACCAGCGCAGCAGGATGTTCAACGCGGTCGGCTCGCTGGTTCGCTCCGTCAGGTCCGACAGGTTGCCCAAGCGCCCGGATGGCAGGTCGCGCAGCGTGGGGTTCCTCTTGAACTGCTCGTGAGTGAAGCCGGCCTCCTTAAAAAAATCCGTGATTGCGGTTGGCTGCGCGGCGAGCGGAGTGAGCATCGAATGTCCTCGCCACACTGTACCGCAAGAATCCGCCGCGGCAAAACGGCTGCCCCCGGCTCCGCCGATTGGGGCGCCACCCCGCGCGTGTTTCGCGAAACGCAGCGATCAGAGGGGGACCGCTCAATTGACCGGCCTGTGGTAATGTTCGGATATGCCAGTACCACTCAAACAGGCCGTTGCCAGCGCCGCCGAATTCGCCGCTGGCGTACTAGGGAACCGCGCCGGAGATGTTCAGCTTGAGGAAGTCGAGAGCGTGGACAACAACGGCTCCAGCGTTTGGCTCATCACGCTGAGCATGATCCGCCCAAACGATCCTCAGGCCGACGCGCTCGAATCGGCGCTCCGTTCCGCCGCTATGACCGCCAATGCACTGAATCCCTTTCGGTCAAGGCGACGCGACTACAAGACCTTCACCGTGCGCAAAGACACCGGCGAAGTGACCGCGATGAAGATCAGGGAATTCGCTGGAGAATGATGCTTGACGCTGCCGGCTTGATCGAGAAACATCGATCCAAAGGGGCCTTGATCGACACCAACCTCCTGCTCATCTACCTGGTCGGAAAGACGAACAGGCGTCGGATTAGGGATTTCAAGCCGTGCGATGTCTTCGAGATTGAGGACCTTGAGCGTCTGGAAGAACTGGTTGAATACCTGGGGAAGCTCTTCACAACGCCACACGTCATGACCGAGGTCAGCAACCTGGCGAAACTCCGCGGCAAGGAGCTGTCCGCATTCCGGCAGCTTTACAAGCTACTGGTGGAACAAATGGACGAGTTCTATGACGAGAGCCGTTCCGTGGTGGTGGACGCGGCCTTTATGCCGCTCGGGCTCACGGATGCGGCTATTGCGCTGCTCCAACGTCGCAATCTGTTGGTACTGACCGTCGATTTGGATCTCTGGATGACGCTGCAACGGCGCGGAGTGGACGCCGTGAACTTCAATCATCTTCGGGCATCGAATTGGCACCGGGAGCCTGGGCAGCGCCGACACTGAGCAAACGGGGACGTCTATTTCGCCCTCCCGTTCGCAAACCAGTTGGCATAACCGGAAAGTTCTGGTACTGTGAATGCGAATGCGGCGACTGCAACCGGTGATCTGGACCAAGGGGACGTTTCTGACGCCCCAACACCTGCAACTCCAGGATCGCTTCCTCGAAAACCTGCTCGAGTTTCACCTGGAAAGTCTCTCGTTCCGCCCCTGGGGCTTCGCCAGCCTGCAAATCAGCCGGGAGGCTCTCGCCGGCGGCGCGTTCGCCATCGCCAGCGCGTCCGGGCTCCTGCCTGACGGGCTGATTTTCGATATTCCCGCGTCCGACAGCGCCCCGCCGCCCAAGGAACTCGCCACTTGTTTCGACCCGGATCAAAAAACGCTCGATCTTCACCTGGCCATTCCGCAGTACCGCGAGCGCGGGCTCAACGTGGCCAATTCGGCGCGCGACAGCGGCGCCCGGTATCGCGCCGAGATCGAAGTTTTCCGCGACGAGAACACGGGGCTGACCGAAAAGCCCGTCCAGATTGCGCACAAGAATTTGCGGCTGCTTGTCGAGGGCGAGAATCTCGACGGCTATTCGACCTTGCGCGTGGCCCGCGTGCTGCGCAGCGAGACCGGCACTTTCCAGTTGGACCCGGCCTTCGTCCCGCCGCTGGTCGATTTCGCCGCCAGCGATCACCTGGTTTCGATCGCGCGGCGCCTGGTCGAAATCCTCACCGCGCGCTCCAGCTCCATCTCCGGCATGCGTCGGCAGAAGAACCAGAGTCTGGCCGATTTCACCGCCGCGGACATCGCTAATTTCTGGCTGCTTTACACGGTCAACACGGCCTTCCCGGTGTTTCGGCACTTATTTGAAACGCGGCGCGGACATCCCGAGGCGCTGTTCAACGCCATGCTGTCGCTAGCCGGCGCGCTCTCCACTTTTTCGACCACCATCCATCCGCGCGACCTGCCGCCGTACGATCACGACAACCTGGGCGCGTGCTTCACGGACCTGGACGAGAAACTGCGCGCGTTGCTCGATACCGTGGTCCCGACCAACATCGTGTCGCTACCGCTCAAGCTGGTGCAGCCGTCCATCTACGCGACATCGCTCGATAACGAAAAGTACCTGGTCAACACGCGCATGTATCTCGCGATCAGCGCCGAGACCAGCCAGGCCGAGATCG
Organism: Bryobacterales bacterium; assembly: GCA_003157745.1. Taxonomy (GTDB): domain Bacteria; phylum Acidobacteriota; class Terriglobia; order Bryobacterales; family Bryobacteraceae; genus Bog-375. The sequence goes on from PMKM01000153.1 coordinate 35,453, forward strand.
CGGGTAAGACACCTCAATTAGTCAAAGTCTGTTCCGCCGCGCACATCGACCACTTAGTGCGGCAGGCCTTGCCCGGAGAGCCGTTGACTTACGTCTCCGCACCGCCCAGCGCGATCCCGGTCAAGTTGAACCACCAGTATTTCAGCCT
>PMKM01000175.1 GCA_003157745.1 Bryobacterales bacterium
CCAAAAATCTGAGGAAACTCCTGCCGCCATACCTGTTGACAAAGACGGCGTTGATCTCCGGATTCAGTGGCTCACCGGAACCGTAGAAATGGTCTGGTTCAGAGGGGTCGAGCGTCTGGTCCGGCCTCGACCAGCGCCCCGCAATCTCGAACCGATATCCCACTGCGGCGCCGCCCCACGTCGGGCTACCGTGTCCAGGGCTGAGCCTCAACTGCGACCAGCCGCCATCTTTCAGCATGGCATCGAATGTCGCTCTGGCGTTTGGCCCGAGGCTTTCCCCAAGCATCGACGGGTCGTCCCTGTTCAGGGCAAAAACAAGATGGTCCAGGATCGCGCGCGGCTCCGGCCGTTCGCAGATTCCGGTCATGCGTGGAGCCACGGTGCCACCCACGTAGGACGTCAGACCAAGCGCGACCGCGAGGGCGCTGTCGAGCCTGGGATGGAGGGAGTCAAGTCGAGGGTCGTCAATCATCCTCCGTAGCCGTGGGAACGCCGCTGGCCCCTTGATCTCGGCGTAGGCCAACAATAGCCAGCCCACGCCGATCCTGGGCCCCGCGTCGACCTTGCTCATCGAATCGAGCGCCCCGTCGACCGCGGGCAATGCGGCGTCGCCGAGGGCAACCAGCGATCTGGCCTCGTCCCTCTTCCCCTCGAAATCAGTGCCAAGCGAGCCACAGGTGAAGACGGGTGACGCGTGGCTCGACTCGTGAGTCAGAGAGTACGCCAGATCGGTTGCCGACTGGGCTCCGCCACACACCGGGCTGGCGAAAAGCCATGAACCGAGGATCCACTTGGCGGTAAGAACCCGTGCCAGTTTACGCGTTTCCATTTTCCTGCCCAAGTGCGAATGATAGCGCGATGCGCGCGGCGCTGGGCGCGGATTGCCGGCAATTTGGCGGGCTTCTCCGTCACAGTAACTCGCTGCCGAATTCCTTGCGAATGGGGCGCGTTGGCCAGTGCTGCATATCGAGCAGCGGGGTTGCATCGAACCAGGTAAGCCTGAATCCCGAAATCAACTTCGGCGAAGGTGCGTTTCTACAGCCCAAGGCGGTGGGATAACAGGCCCTGTGTCATGGCACGGATTCAGCCCAATACTCTTCACTTAGATGATCACTAGGATGGTATGGCGGCCGGAAAAGCCGAGATGACTCTCGGCTCTGCAGGCTTGACAGCCTGCGCCACGACTTAGGTGAACAGTATTGTGATTTAGCGTGGCCGGCGCGCGGGGGCTAAAGCCCTCATGTTGCACGGCGGCGGCACGACTGAAGTCGTGCCCTGATACAAGGCGTGCTGACACGAGGCGTGGGACTTCGGAATTTAGCATCCGGCGGTGGGGCCTCCATAGGCGTCAGAGAACTGCAGGTCCGCCTATGCAATCGAATCAAAGGCTTGCGTGTAGTTCTCTGGAGAGCATCCGACGGTGGGGCGGCGAGGGCGAGAGAGAGCTACGACTTCGCCGATTCAACAGAATCAATGGCATGGTCGCAGCTCTCTCAAGAGGTTCAGCGTATCTCGAGAATGGTGTTGTTGGCGTAGAGCGGAAGGGCGTCGATGAGTAGGGTGGCGGGGCCGGGGGGCAGGCCGGCGGGCACGACCACATTGAGCTGATAGAGGCCGGAGAAACCGGGGGCGAGACCGGCGAAGAGCACCTGGGCGGGGACGCCGCCGATGGTGACACGCGGGGTGGTCTGACAAACCAGGGGTGGGGCGGACGGGGCGGGGGCGCCATCGGCGGGCGGCGCGGAGACGGGGCCCAGACCGGTCGCGAAGATGTCGAGCGGCTCGCCCGCGTCGGCAGGCGCGGTGACACTCACGGGTTGTCCGTTCAGATGAACGGCTGCCGCATTGCCGGCGGCATCGATCTGAAATACGCCTGGGGACTGGGGCGCCACGGGCACATCAGCTAGCGCGGACACACCGCCAGCGGTCGAAAGAACCATGGTGGCGGTGGTCTGCGATTCCAATTCCCAAGGGACAAAGAAGTTGAGTTGGCCGGGCGTGGCGGCGAACAGTGGGGCAGTTACGCCGTCGATCGAGAGGGTGGCGCCGCCTAGCGGCGTGAGTTGGGGAAGACCGGGCGCGAGCGCGGTTTGCGCGGCGAGATTCAGACCAAAGATACTGGCGATGGAGCCGGGGGCGAGCGGCATTCCGGCAACGAAACTGGCGGCACTAACGGGGCCGACGGCGCTCATGACCGGTTGGCCGTTCGCGGGATCGACGACCGTGCCGGTGGCGATGGCGGCGGGCGCGCCCGCGCTGAGAAATACTAGCGACTCGGGGCCGGATTGGGTTGGCGTCCAGACACCTGCATATCTGCCATTGCCGGTATCGGAAAGAGTCACGGGCGGCTCGCCGGTCGTGAAGCTCACCTCGACCGAGGTGCCCGCAACCGGCGCGCCAGTGGAATTGAGGGTGGAAGCCTCGATAAGAACCGGCACACCGAGTTGTGCCACGAAGTCTCCGGCGGGTTGAACGGGCTGCAGGATGGCGCCGGTGGCGACAGGGGTCGTGCCGGAAGTGAGCACGAGCGTGACGGGGATGATGGCGTCAGGGTTCGAGGTCCCTGAAGCGGTGATGGCAATCTGCCCGGTGTAGACGCCTGGTGGGAGGCCTGCGAGGTTAGCGGTTACGATCACGCTTGCGTTGGCGCTGCCGGATGCGGGGGATGCCGATAGCCAGGTGCCGCCGGAATCGGCAATGGCTCCGGCGGTCCACGAGAATGGAGCGCCATTCGATACCAGGCCCACTACCTCCCTCAGCGTCCCGCCCGCAGTGGGATTCGCCGGACTTGATAACAGCAGGCTGCCGGGCGATGCGGACAGCGTGCCGGGCGCGGAGGGCTTGCCCAAGTCAAACACGAAGGGCGTCAGCAGCGTATTGCGGGCCGCTGTGCTCTGCGCCGCGATATATCCGACATAGACGCCCGGTTGCAGGCCGAAGGAATTCGCCGCCGCGAAGATGCTGGACGGCGTGACGCCACTGACGGTGCCGGCCATCAGTCGGTTGGCGCCGGTGAGCGACAGCCAGCTTTGGCCCGCGGCAAGCACCGCGTTGGCGCTGAATGGCACCGCGGCTCCCGTGGTTGTGGCCAGCGGCAGCTCTAGCGGGAGCAGTAACGGGATCCCGCCGGTCGTCGTACCGCGGAATTCGAGCAGCGGAGCCGTCGAGATCAAATCGGGCAGTGCGGAGAGATTGAAGACTACGGCGACGGTGGAGTCGGGAACACCGGGACTGCTGAAGGTCACGGTGCCGAGATACTGGCCGGCGGAAAGACCGGCCGGGTTCCACTGAATGGTGGGCGTGGACGGCGCGGGCCCGGATGCAGGGGAAACGGTGAGCTAGGGGGCGTTGGTGGTGGCGGTCCAGGAGAGAGCGCCGGAACCCACGTTGGTGACGGTGATCGAGCGAGCGAGCGGGGTCGACGAGGGCGCCATGGCGTTCACGACGAATGCGGCTGGCGCGGCGGAAAGCTGGGCGGGCGCGGGCGCTTTCACTATCAGAGCAAGGGCCACAGTCCGTTGCTGGCCGCCGGAAGTGACGAGAATCGTACTGGCGTAGGTGCCGGCGGCGAGGCCGGTCGCGTCCACGGTTACGGAAACCGCAGCGGGCGTGGAACCCGCGACCTTCGATATAGACAACCAGGGACTGGCGCTATCGACCGATGCCGTCCACTGGAGGCGGCCGGCGCCGGTATTGGCCACGGCAATGGTGGTCGGCGCGGGATTGGGCCCATTCCGCACCACGGCAAAGGTCAGGACGGGCGGCAGAACGGACAACTGGGGTGCGGTCGAAGCGGCTTGTCCCACGGTCTGCGTCAATACGGCGGAGGCACTCGCGGTCAAGTTGCCCGAATACGCCGCCACAATGGAATGGCTGCCCAGGCTGAGAGTGGAGGTGGTGAAGCTCGCCACGCCAGAGACGAGATTGGTGGCGGAGAGCGTGGCGGCGCCATCGAAAAACGTCACGGTGCCGGCGGGAATCCCGGCGGGCGCGATCACCACGGCGGTAAACGTGACGGACTGGCCGGCGGCGCTCGGATTGGCAGAGGAAAACATGGCAGTCACGGTGGTGGCCGGTCCCACGGTTTGGGTGATGGGCCCGGACATGCTGGCCGCAAAACTGCCGCTGCCGGCATAGGTCGCTGTGATCGAATGGGCGCCCTGGGCCAGCGCCGAGGTCGTGTAGGTGGCGACACCGAAGAAGAGGCCGACGGTAGAGAGGGTCGTCGAACCATCCGAGAAAGTAACCGCGCCTGTTGGGGTCCCGCCGGGCGAGGTCACGGATGCCGTGAAGGTCACAGGCTGGCCAGCCGCGCTTGGATTGGCCGAGGAAGAGAGCGTGGTGGTGGTGGTTGTCTGGCCCACGCTCTGGAAGAGGACCGCAGATGTGCTGGCCGCGAAGGCGCCGGTGCCGCCAAAGCGCGCGGTGATCGAATGGACGCCGCCGGCCAGGCCAGAGGTCGTGAAGGTTGCCGCACCGGAGAAGAGGGCGCCAGTGAAGAGGGTCGTCGAGCCATCCATGAAGGTCACGGTGCCCGCCGGAACCCCGCCCGAGCTAGTCACGAAGGCGGTAAACGTTACCGCCTGATCGATGGCGCTCGGATTGGCGGAGGAAACGAGCGCGGTCGTGGTAGCCGTGACGCCGACGCTTTGGGTGAGAGGGGTCGGCGTGCTGCTGGCCGCGAAGGTGCCGGTGCCGCTGTAGCTCGCGGTGATCGAATGGCTGCCGACGCTGAGAGTGGAGGTGGTATAAGTCGCCACGCCGGCGACGAGGTTCACAGTGGCGAGCGTCGCCGCGCCATCGAGGAACGTCACGGTGCCGGTTGGAGTCCCGGCCGACGAGGTTACCGATGCGGTGAAGGTCACGGATTGGCCAGCGGCGCTGGGATTGGCCGAAGAGATCAGCGTCGTTGTTGTGGTGGTGACGCCGACTGCCTGAGTCAGCATGGCCGAGGCGCTGGCCGCGAAGTTGGTGTCGCCGCCATAATTCGCGGTGATCGAGTGGCTGGCGGGCGACAGCGATGAAGTGGTGAAACTGGCGATGCCGGAGACGAGGCTGATGGAACCGAGGGTCGTCGTTCCGTCCTTGAATGCGACCGTGCCGGTCGGGGTGCCGAAGGAGCCGCTGACGAATGCCGTGAAGGTCACCGGCTCCCCAACCGCGCTGGGATTCGCGGAGGAGATCAGGGCGGTGTAGGTGGCGTCCAGGCCGACGGTTTGGGTAAGTGGCGCGGAGGTGCACGTGCTTCCGGAGAAAACGCCGTCGCCGTTCCAGACCGCGGTGATCGAATGGGCGCCGAAGCCCAGGGACGCGGTGGTGAGGGTGGCCGCACCGGAGACCAGGCCCACAGTGCCCAGCATGGTGGTGCCGTCCTTGAACGTGAGCGTACCGGTCGGCGTGCCCAACGGGGACGTGACAGTTGCCGTGAAGGTTACCGCGGTGTCGAGCGGGCTCGGATTGAGGGAAGAGACGAGCGTGGCGGCCGGAGGTGACGCAAGGTATTCCCGCACCACGCCAGTTCCTGAATTGGGATCGGCGACGAAGACATTGCCCAGGAGATCGACCGCGATGCCGAGGGGCTCGTTTAGCCCGGTTGCGACGGGTGTCGCGGTGGTATAGCCGCTTGCCGCCGTGAGTTTGTACACCGCTTGCAGGGCGAGATCGGTGTAATAGACGTTGCCTGCGACATCAACCGCGATGCCATAGGGTTGAACGATACTCTGAGACCCAGGGGCCAGTCGATGGCTCTGGACATAGCCGTCGCCCGGCTGGAATTCAAACACGCCCAAGCCCTGATCCGTGACAAACAGATTGCCGCTTCCATCCACAGCCACGCCCGAGGCCGCCGGGAACCCGCCTGCGACCGGGTTCTTCACAGAGCTCGTGGTCACCCCCAGTTCAAACACCCGGCTGGTGCCATTGTCGACTACGAAGAGATTGTCGCGGCCATCCCAGGCCACGCCGGTGGGAATAGAGAAGGTCGTGTTCAGCGGCGCGAAGTTGGTGTAACCGGACGAAGCCAGGAGCATATCAAGATGGCCGTTGCCGATATCGGTGACATACAGGTTGCCAGTGGCGTCGAGCGCCAGGGCATTGGGGTTAGTGAACGAGCCGCCAAGTGGGAGCACGCAACCGGAGGTGACGCAGCCGGGTGGGACAACTTTCACCCGACCGTTGCCCGTATCGGCGACGAACACATTGCCGCTGCGATCGACGGCCACTCCCTGGGGAGCGTTGAAACCGCCGCCGATCGGGGTTTGGGCGGCGGCTGGGGTAAACCCAACAGCGCAGAGGATGGGGATGAGGGTGGAGATAAGGCTTGTTGCGTGTCTCATGAAGTTATGGCGACGGAGCGGCACGTCGCCCGGGGCGAGGGTTTTCGCCGGCTCAAAAGCTATACCGGGCAAGGGGACGTGCCGGCAGACTCATCGGCGCTCCTGCTCGCGATGCGGCGATCGGAGCCGGCGGGGGACCGGAATGCAAACCAGCCGTCCGCGGCATAGTATGAAAGCACGTGGCCGGTGCTGGGAGAGGCAACAAAGACATTATCGTATGCATCTGCCGCCGATACGTGCCGATTGTCGCAGATAGGTGGATATTACACAACCGCGGTGGAGCTGTCTGTCGCGGACATTCAAAACCAGTGACAGGCGTTTCCATTTGCCTGCGCCGGTGCAAATGGTGGCGCCCAGATCATCCGCGACATCCGACTTGGCGCTTGGCGCGCCATACCGCTCCCGATGGCGGCGACTCCATTCCGGAGCGCGCGCCATCGGGAGCGGCGACTTAGTATCACTTACACAGCGTGCCGTTGAGGGAAAACGCCGTGGGAGCGGTATTGGTGCCGCTGTAACTGGCGTTGAACCCGATCCCAGTGAGGGTGGCACCAGCCGCGATAGCAGCGTTATAACTCTGGTTGGTCAGCTTCGCGTTGGCGCCAGTCTGCGAATAAGTGGAATTCCAGGACTGGGTAATCTTCTGATTGCCAGCCCAGGTCCAGGTGAGACTCCACCCGTTCACTGCCGCGGTTCCCGTGTTCTGGATGGTGATGGCGGTACCGAAACCGCCAGTCCACTGGTTGGTTAGTCCATAGGTCACATGGCATGCGGCGCCGGTGATGCTCTGGGTCAAGACAGCAGACGTGCTGGTGAGATAGTTACCGTCGCCGCTATAGATCGCTTTGATCGAATGGGCACCAACCGACAAGGTAGATAGCGACAGCGCCGCCTTGCCGCCGCTGAGTGTCACTGTGCCGAGCACGGCGGTTCCATCCAGGAACTCGACGCTACCGGTTGCCGCAGTTGGCGAGACGGAAGCGGTGAAGGTCACGCTCGATCCGCTGGCCTGCGGGTTCTTCGAGGAGGCGAGCGCCACGGTGGTGGCGGCCTTGTTGACGGTCTGAGCGAGGGCGGTGGAAGTGCTGGCGGCATCGCTCGAGTCGCCGCTGTAGGCGGCCGTGATGGAATGCGATCCGGCCGCGAGGGTGGACAAAGACAGGGCGGCCGAGCCACCGCTAATCGCTACCGTGCCGAGCGAATTCGAGCCGTCCAGGAATTGAACGCTGCCCGTCGCGGTGCTTGGCGTCACCTTCGCGGAGAGGGTGACGGATTGCCCGAAGGTCGACGGATTCAGGGAGGAAGTGAGCGCCAGACTGGAAGCTATCTTGCCGACAGTCTCCGTCAACACGGCCGATGTGCCGACCGCATCATTGGCATCGCCGCTGTAAACCGCGGTGATGGAATGCGTGCCTACTGCCAAGGTGGTCAGCGACAGACTGGCGGCGCCGCCACTGATCGTCACTGTGCCGAGCGAAGTGGATCCATCCAGGAATTGGACGGTGCCGGTGGCTGTGGTCGGCGTGACCGCTGCGGCGAATGTGACACTATGACCGATCGTCGACGGATTCGCCGAAGAAGTGAGAGCCACGCTGGATGCCACCTTATTCACGGTTTGCGCCACGACCGTCGAAGTGGCGGTCGCGTCGTTGGCATCGCCGCTGTAAACCGCGGTGATGGAATGCGTGCCCACCGACAGCGTCGTCAACGACAGAGCTGCCGCGCCGCCAGTGATCGTCACTGTGCCGAGCGAGGCAGATCCATCCAAAAATTGAATCGTGCCGGTGGCTGTGGTGGGCGCAACCGTTGCGGAGAGCGTAACGGATTGCCCACTGGTCGAAGGATTCGGCGACGTGGTCAGCGCCACGCCCGATGCCACCTTATTCACGGTCTGCGAAACGATGGCCGACGTGCTGGTTGCGTCGTTGGCATCGCCGCTGTATACCGACGTAATCGAATGCGTACCGACGGCTAACGTCGTCAGCGACAAGGTCGCAGAACCACTGGCGACGGTTGCCGTGCCGAGCGATGTGGATCCGTCCAGGAATTGAATGGTGCCGGTGGCTGAGGTTGGCGAGACCGTTGCCGATAGCGTAGCGGATTGACCATATGTCGAGGGATTCACCGAGGAAGCGAGCGTCACACTCGATACGGTCTTATTGACGGTCTGAGATAGCGCCGCCGACGTGCTGGTGGCGTCGTTGGTATCGCCGCTGTATACGGCCGTGATCGAATGCGCCCCCACTGCTAACGTCATCAGCGATAAGGCTGCCGCGCCGCCGCTGATGGTCACCGTGCCGAGCGAGGTGGATCCATCCAGGAACTGAACGGTGCCGGTGGCAGCACTTGGAGTAACCGTTGCCGACAGAGTTACGGATTGCCCGCTGGTCGAAGGATTCGGCGACGTGGTCAGCGCCATGATCGACACAATCTTATTGACCGTCTGCGGCAGGACCGCCGATGTGCTGGCGGCGTCGTTGGTATCGCCGCTGTAGACGGCGGTAATCGAATGCGCACCCACCGCTAAGGTCGTTAGCGATAAGGTGGCAGAACCGCCGCCGATCGTGACTGTGCCGAGTGAGGCAGATCCATCCAGGAACTGAACCGTGCCCGTCGCCGTGGTTGGCGTGAGCGACGCCGAGAGAGAGACGGACTGTGCGAAGGTCGAAGGACTTGGCGATGAGGTCAGCGCCACACTCGATACGATCTTATTGACAGTTTGAGACAGGACCGCCGAGGTGCTGGCGGCGTTGTAAGCATCGCCGCTGTAAACGGCCGTAATCGAATGCATGCCGAGGGACAAACCGGACAGCGTCAACGTGGCCGAACCGGCGCTAACGGTCGCAGTGCCCAACGTTGTGGCGCCATCGAGGAACTGCAAGGTGCCAGTGGCCGACGCCGGCGTCACGGTGGCGGTCAGAATAACGCTGTCACCGGGCGCCGAAGGATTCGGGCTGGCGCTGAGGGCGGTCGTGGTTGGAGTCGCCTGTACGGTCTGGATCAGAACCGTCGAGCCCGGCAACACATTTGCGTCACCGGCCCAGGAGCCGGTCACGGTATGAGCACCAGCCGAGAAGTTGGTGCCAGTGACCGTCGTCTGGCCGATGCTAAAGGATTCGGTCATGGGGATGGGCGGGTTCTCGATGGTCAGGCTGGGGAATGCTTGGCTGTCGACTGGACTCATCGTGAGGGTAAACGTCACAAGCTGGCCGTGAATCGAGGGATTCAGAGAAGAAGTAAGCGTGAGCGACGGCGTGGCCTGGGCTACGTTCTGCGTGTACGGGGCGGAGTTACCGGGCGGGTTGTTGCCATCGCCGGAATACGCGGCCGCGACGGTGTGGCTGCCTGCGGTAAGAGTCGAAACCGGTATCGCCGTCGTTCCATTGGTCAGCGCGGCCGAGCCAGGGATCGCCGATCCGTCCACGATGAGCTGAATCGTGCCGGTTGCTGTAGGGGGAACCACGGAGACCGTAAACTGGATTGTTTGTCCATAGGTCGCACTTGGCGTGCCCGATGCAATCGAAATCGTATTGGAACCGCTCACTGTCTCCGTCAGAACGGTCGAAAAAACCTGCGAGTAACTATTGCTCCCCAGGTACGCAGCGGTCATCGAGTGACTTCCGGAAGTGGTGAACATATCCGGCAGGGTTGCGACGCCATTCGACAGGTTGGCGGTTGCGACCAGCGCGGAGCCATCGTAGAGCAGGACGGGGCCTGAGGGCGCGGTGGCTGCTCCGGCGGGCGCAGTCACGGTAGCGGTGAAGAGGACGCTGGTACCCGTAGTGGCGGAACTCTGACTGGCGGAGAGAGCGATGGTGGCGACGATCTTAGACGCCGACGATAACGAGATTGCAGTCTCCGGGGAGCCGGAACCGTTGAACGAGCTATCGCCGCTGTAGATCGCCATGACCCCGCCGGCCTGGGAGGACGTCATCGTCATCGAGGCTGTGCCGCCATTCAGCACAGCCGTGCCGATCGCGGTGGCGCCGGACGCTGGCGACTCATCCACGAATTGAACGGTGCCCGTGGGAACCCCTGTGGTGCCAATCGGAGAGACAGTCGCCGTGAGGAGCGCCTGTTGACCAGACTGGAGCACTGTGGCACTGGTCGTGAACACCGTGTTCGTGTAGGCCAGGGGCGAAGGCAAATCGACCAGGCGCACGCGGCAGTCGATTTCGTCGGAGATTAGCAGGCCGCCGGCGAACGTTAACAGCACGTCAATGGGAGCATCGAGAGTGGCGCTGGTGGCAGGGCCGTTATCGCCAATTACCCGGCTGTAGCACGGGATGCCACCGCCGCCACTTCCGGCAGATGCCGCCGCCTGTCCCTGGGCACCGGTTCCGTTTCCCGCTACGGTCGTGATCCATCCAGTAACTGCGTCGACGCGCCTGACTCGCCCAGTCCCATCGCCAACGAAGAGGTTGCCGGTTGGGTCGACGGACAATCCCGTAGGAAGACCGATACCGGCGCTGGTGGCTGGCACGCCGTCTCCTGTGAAGCCTGCCGTGCCGTTCCCGGCCACGGTCGTCAGGATACCGCTGACCGGATCGACGCGCCGCACGCGGTAGGCGCCAAACTCGCTGATCAGCAGGCCGCCGGAAAGATCGAAAGCAACCGAGAACGGTTCTGCCAGGCTGGAGCTGGCGGCGACGGCCCCGTCGGCGGTGAAAGCGTTGGTGCCGTTTCCGGCCACCGTCGTAATGACCTTGCTCACCGCGTCCACACGCCGCACGCGGTTGTTACTCATGTCGGCGATGTAGAGGTCCCCAGCTTGATCGAGCGCGATTCCATAAACCACACCGAGCTTCGCAGTCGTCGCCGGGCCGCCATCTCCGCCGAAGCCGGAAGTTCCGATGCCGGCCACGGTGCTGATCATGCCACTCTGCGCGGCCACGAACCGAATGCGATAACCTTGACTCTCCGCGATGTAGAGGTTCCCCATGCTATCCAGAGCGACTGCGACGGGACTGTGGAGCGAAGCCGCCGTGGCCAATCCGCCATCGCCAGTGGACGCAGCCGTGCCGTTGCCGGCGACGAGCGTCAGTTCCCCGGAGACTGCATCGACCCGAACCACGCGGTTGTTCCCAGCGTCGGCGATGAAGAGATTGCCCGACGCATCCTCGCAGATACCCGCGGGACCAGTGATCTGGGCGCTTGTCGCGGGTATGCCAGTCGCGTTTGAGCCAGCCGCGCCATCTCCCGCGATGGTCGTAATCAAACCGTCACTGGCGCATAGTAACGAATTGGAAACCAGGGCAAGAAGAATCGCGAGCGGCAATGCGGCTCTTAATCGAAGCACGGTTTTCATCCTCATAATGTCGAAGTCCTCCACATGTCTCAGACTGCGGGCTGCTAGTAGATATGGTGCTCAGGGTATCGCAGACTTCAGACTCCGAAATAGTGTCATTGGTTAGTATTCGCACCATTTCCTGACTGCCTCCAACCTCCGGCATAGAATAGTGTCGTGACTCGGCTTGGGTTTCTCGAAGCGCGCGCGCTGGTGATCGAATCGATTCTTCAGGCGCGCGCGGTTCCAGGCGTGGAAGAGGTCGCGCTGGGCGAAGCGGCGGGGCGCGTGCTGGCGGTGGATGTAGCGGCGGATCGGGATGCGCCGGCGGTCGACCGGTCGGCGCGCGATGGGTACGCGGTGCGCGCGGCGGAGGTGCCGGGTTCGCTCGCGGTGATCGGCGAAGTGCGCGCGGGCGGGCGGTTCGGAGGCGTAGTGGGACCCGGGCAGGCGGTTGAGATCATGACCGGGGCGCCGGTGCCGGCAGGGGCGGACGCGGTGGTCATGGTGGAACACACGCGCGCCGAGGACGGGCGCGTACAGATCGATGGCAGCGTGCAGCCAGGGCAGGCCATCAATCGGCGCGGCGTGGATGCGATGGCGGGCGAGATCGTGCTCGACGCGGGCACGCGTCTCGACTACAGCGGCATCGCAGCGCTGGCGGCGTTCGGGCATGCGCGCGTGGCGGTGTACCGGCGCCCCGTAGTCGCGATCGTCGCCACCGGAGATGAGCTTGTCGAGGTGGAGGAAGCACCAGCGGAGTTTCAGATTCGCAATTCGAACGCCTGGTCGCTGGCAGTGCAGGTGTCGCGGGCGGGCGGCACGCCGCTGATTTCGGTGGCGCGCGATACGGTCGAGCACACGCGCCTGCTATTGGGACGCGGCATCGAGGCCGCCGACCTGCTGCTGGTTTCGGGCGGCGTCTCAGCCGGCAAGTACGATGTGGTCGAGAAGGCGCTCGCGAGTCTCGGCGCGCAATTCTATTTCGACCGCGTGCCGATTCAACCTGGCCAGCCGCTGGTGTTCGGGCGCGCGCGGGGCAAGTTCTTTTTCGGGCTGCCGGGCAATCCTGCGTCGACGATGGTGACGTTCGAAGTCTTCGCACGGGCGGCGCTCGAACTGCTTGGAGGACAGAGGGAAACCGCGCTGGCGATGCCGTGGGCGCGGCTGACACGCGAGTTTCGCCATCGGCCCGGCCTGACGCGCTTTCTTCCCGCTTTTCTCGGCAGCGATGGCGCGGATGTCACGCCCGTCGATTGGCACGGCTCGGGCGACGTTCCGGCCCTCACGCGCGCCAACGCGTTTCTGGTGGCCGAGCCCGATCATGCGGTCTACGCGGCGGGCGAATGGATTCGCGTATTGCTCAAGTGAAGGGCGCGGAGTGGGACTCATCGCGGAGTGATTTGCTCACTCCGGGCAACCGCTTCCTTTGGTCGCGGCTCGGATTGCTTTGGTGTGATTGGTGCAGTGATTACGGAACTTGGACTCATTCGGTCGCGGCTCGGAGGCATTAGAGTGATTGGTATGGTGAATACGAGACACGGACTTATGAAGAAGCTATCGCATTACGACCGGGCGGGGGCGGCGCGCATGGTGGATGTAAGCGCGAAGGCGGTGACGCACCGCACGGCGCGGGCGCATGCGTTCGTGCGGATCGGCGCGGGGGTGCTCAAGAAGTTGCCGGACAATCCAAAGGGCAATCCGCTCGAAATCGCCCGCATCGCCGGCATTGCCGCGGCCAAGCGCACGGCGGAGTTGATTCCGCTCTGCCATACGCTCGCGCTGACGCACGCGGACGTGGAAGTCGGCATCGAAAAGGGTGGTATCCGCATCGAATCGACGGCCGCGACGACGGGGCCGACCGGGGTCGAGATGGAAGCCCTGACGGCCGCCGCGGTGGCCGCGCTCACGATTTACGATATGACCAAGGCGCTCGACAAATCGATCGAGATCGGCGAAATATACTTGCTCGAAAAGACCGGCGGGAAGAGCGGCGAATTCCGGCGCAAACGAAAGCCATGATTCGCGCGGCCGTTCTCACCATCAGCGATTCGGTTTCCGCCGGCACGCGCGCCGACCGCTCCGGCCCCGCTGTGCGTGAACGGCTGGAACAACTGGGCTGGCAAGTCTCAGTGGCGGAAGTCGTTCCCGACGACGCGGCCGCTATCGCGGCGCGCCTGGCGGCGTTGGCCGACGGGGGCGAGGTGGACGCCATTTTCTCGACCGGCGGCACCGGCGTGGCGGCGCGCGATGTGACACCGGAGGCCGCACGAGCCATTCTGGACCGCGAAATACAGGGCTTCGGCGAGGTGATGCGCGCGCGCGGGAGAGAATCGACGCCGCTGGCTTCGCTCTCGCGCTCGCTCGGCGGCACGCGCGGGCGGGCGCTCATCGTCACACTCCCGGGCTCGCCCAAAGGCGCGGTCGAGAGCCTGAATGCTATCGTGGAGTTGGTGCCTCACGTGCTCGAACTACTTGGAGGCCAAACCTCCCATACTGCCGCTCAGGATTAAAATGCTTCGATCGCCGATTTTGATATTGCTTGCGAGCCTGGCGCTCGCGCAGGAACCCGCGCAAACTCCGCCGCCCGCATCTGAAGAAGGAAGCGTGCTCCACATCACCACCGAGGTGCAGAACGTGCTGGCGCCGGTGCTGGTCTACGACCGCGACGGCAACTTCGTCAACGGCCTGCAGCCCAGCCAGTTTCACCTGATCGACAATGGCAAGGAGCAGAACATCCGCGTGGACGTGGCCTACCAGCCGATTTCGATGGTGATCCTGGTGCAGGCGAATGCGGCCGTGGAAAAGATGCTGCCGGCGATCAACAAGATCGGCAACATGATCGAGCCGCTGATTCTCGGTTCGCAGGGCGAGGCGGCCGTGATCGCTTTCGATCATCGCATCCGCACGCTGCAGGAGTTCACTTCCGACCCCGACAAGATCACTCAGGCGGTGCGCAAGATTCAACCCGGCAGCAGCGCCAGCCACATGGTGGACGGCGCCGAACAAGCCATCCTCCTGTTGCGCCATCGTCCGCCGAACCGCCGCCGCATCATTCTATATATAGGCGAGACGCGCGACGTAGGCAGCGAAGCGCGCGGGCGCGAAACGCTGACCAACATGGCGTTGAACAACATCGTGTTCTACGCGGTGGATATGTCGCGCATCATCGAAAAACTCACCGCGCCACGGGAGATTCCGCGCCAGGATCCACTGCCGCCGGCCATGTACCCGCTGCCGTCGGGCGTGCCGGCCACGCCCAACACGGTGATGCAGACCTCCGCCGGCGCCGAAGCGACGGGCAACGCAGCGGAGTTCGTGCCCCTGCTGCTCGAGATCTACCGCGACGCCAAGGCGATTTTTAAGCGCAACCCGGTGGAGGTTTTCACTGGCGGAACCGGTGGCACCGAGTTTAGCTTCTACCGGCGCAATGGGCTGGAGGATGCCATCCAGCGCATTGGCGAGCAATTGCACAGCGAGTACCTGCTCAGCTACAACCCCAACAACAAGTTGGAGGCGGGCTTCCACCAGATTGCGGTGTATGTAAGCTCGCCCGCGGCCAAGCGCATCCAGGTGCGCCCCGGTTATTGGCGCGCGCCGGACAACCGGTAGGTGGGGAGGGCGTCCACTAAGGAGGTCTTCATTCTGTGCCGCAGCGCCGGCGCCGGGCGAAGGAGCAGGCCATGCATGAGCGTTTCGAGAAGCGCATCGAAGAAGGCCTCGCCAAGATCCGGACCAGTTGTCAGAAGGAGAAACAGAAGCCGGTGACGATCGCCACGCGGGTGGGCCGGTTGCTGGGAAAGAACACGCGCGCGGCCGCGCCGTTCGACGTGAAGGTGGAAGCCGACGCCGGTGGCTTCGCCAGCCTGCGGTGGTCGAAGGTGGAGGTCTGGCGCGAGTGGGCACGCTTGAATGAAGGCTGCTACGTGTTGCGCAGCAATGTGACGGATTGGAGCCCGGAAGATCTGTGGCGGGTTTACATCCAGTTGACCGAGGCCGAGGCGGCGTTTCACATTCCCAAGTCCGATCTGGCGATCCGCCCGGTGTGGCATCAGAAGGAGCACCGGGTGCAGGCGCACATCCTGGTTTGCTTCCTGGCTTACGCGCTCTGGAAAACCTTGGCCGCCAGTTGCCGGCAGGCGGGGCTGGGCGACGAACCACGGCAAGTTTTCGAAGCTCTGTCGGAGATCGCGCTGGTGGATGTGGTGCTTCCCACCAGATTGGGGACGGCGATCCGCAAGCGCTGCACCAGTCAGCCCACCTCGGAGCACGGCTTCAGCCCAATCCTGTTCACCTAAGTCGTGGCTCAGGCTTTCCAGCCGGCCGAGCCGAGAGTCCGAACTCCTGAGGTCGTGGAGTTTGAGTTGAGCCAGATCGGACCGGTCCCAGGTAGGACAGACCGTCGTTCTTCGAGTTAGTTTCACCCAGCGGCTGCGTCGTCGCGTACAATATGGAGGTGGATATGAAACGAACCGCTTTGGCCGCTATTTTGCTCCCCTGCCTGGCGCTGGCCGCCTCCTTCGACCCGGGTAAGACCCTGGGCGGGACGAACGCGCCGATCGTGCTCGAAGTGTTCAGCAGTTTCGATTGTCCGCACTGCAAGGTGATGCACGACGAGTTGTTGCCGCAAATCGTGCGGGATTTCGTGGTGGGCGGCAAGGTTTGCCTGGTGGAGCGGGAGTTTCCGCTCATCGGCCAGGGGCATCTTCATGCACGCGAGGCGGCCAATTACGCCACTGCGGCGGCGCGCATCGGCAAGTACGCGGCGGTGGCCGACGCGCTATGGAAGAACCAGGCTACCTGGGCCACTAACGGCCAGGTTTGGGAAACGGTGGCTACCGTGCTGACGGCGGCCGAGCAGAAAAAGGTGCAGGCGCTGGCGAAGGATCCCGGCGTCGCGGCCGAAGTGAGCCGCGATGTCGACGAAGGAACCAAGGACGGCATCGACCGCACGCCGACTATGTTCATCACCGCCAACGGAAAGCGCATCATGCTTCCGGGCGGCGCGCCCAGCTACGACTTACTGAACAGCGTTCTGCATCATTATCTCGGCCAGTAGGCGGGCCATTCGACCAGATGCTGCGTCCAATATGAAGATGAAACTCTGCGCCCTTGCGTTGCTAGCGATGTGGCCGGCGATGGCCGCGTTGAGCGACGTCGATCCCCAGAAAACGGCCGGCAAGCCCTCGGCGGCGGTGACCATCGAGGTCTTCAGCGATTTCGAATGCCCGGCCTGCAAGGTGTTTCACGATAATACGCTGCCGCAGTTGCAGCGGGACTTCGTCGCCACCGGCAAGGTCTTCCTGGTGTTCCGCGAATATCCCTTGCCGATGCACGCGCACTCGCGCGAGGCGGCCAATTACGCGGTTGCCGCGGCGCGCCTCAGCTTATATCAGGCCGTCGCCGATGCCATGTTTCGCGACCAGGCCGCCTGGAGTGCCAACGGCAAGGTTTGGGACGCGGTCGCGAGCGTGCTCACCCCGGCGCAGCAGAAGAAGGTGAAGGCGGGAGCGGACGACCCGTCCGTGCTGGGCGAGATCATGCGGGAGGTGAGCATCGGCCGCGCCGTTCCGATTCAATCCACGCCCACGCTCGTGATCACGCACGGCGCCACGCGCTATCCGGTTTCCGGCACCATCAATTACGAATTTCTGAAGGGCTTGCTCGATGGCCTCCTCAAGTAAGGTTTCGCGCGCGATCGCGCTCGTGCTGCGCCTCGTTCTCGGCGTGGTATTCGTCTATGCCGCCTGGACCAAGCTGCGCACGCCTTGGGAGCTGTTCGCCATGGAGGTGGATGCCTACCAGTTGCTGCCGATCAAGGCGGTCGAACTGGTGGCGCGCGCCCTGCCCTGGTTCGAGTTGGTGGTGGGCCTGCTGCTGATCGCCGGCTTCTGGCTGCGCACCGCCTCGACGGCCATCGCGCTGGTGCTGGCGGGGTTCTTCACACTGATGGTCCGCGCGTACGTTAAGGGAATGGAGATTCCCTGCGGCTGCTTCGGCGCCAATGACATCATCTCCTGGAAGACGCTCCTGCGCGATGGTTCGCTGCTGGCCGCCGCCGTCGTGCTGGTCGTGCTGAGTTTCCGCGCACGCTGGAAAGCCCCGTCGGCCTCCAGCCTGCAGGATGCGTAAATTCACGAAATATTCGCTTGACTGATGGCGAATAAAAAGCGAATATAGGTCGGAAAGGAACTCTACCACCTATGTTGATTCGTGACGCGCTATTGCCGGAGTTCGATCAGGAGATGGCCACCACGCGCCGTCTGCTCGAGCGGATCCCCGACGACAAGTTCGGCTTCAAGCCACATCCGAAGTCGATGGACATGGCCACGCTGGCCACACATCTCGCCGAGATGACCGGTTGGACGGTGGATTGCATCGAACAGGATTTCTTCGATCTTGCCGGCGTCGATCCATCCCAACGCAAGATCGCCGCTACGCGCGCCGAACTGCTGGAGCAGTTCGACAAGGCGGTGGCGAACGGCCGGGCCGCGCTGGCCAAGGCGGAGGACGGCCCGCTCCTGCAGCCGTGGTCGCTCAAGAAAGGCGAGACTGTGCTCCTCACCATGCCGAAAGTGGCAGTGCTGCGCACCTGGGTGTTCAATCACTGCGTGCACCACCGCGGCCAGCTTTCGGTCTACCTGCGCCTGAACGATATTCCGGTGCCGTCCATCTACGGACCGTCGGCGGACGAGACGGGCATGTAAGTCGCTGCCGGGCTGCGGCACGGGGAGCCCGCGTGCCGCAGTCTGGCGACCGTTAAGTTATTTTCGCGTGGTGCCGCAGAACCTTTCGGAAGCGGCGGAGCTCGCGGGGGGCTATAATTTCAGATTCATGTCGCCCAGCCAAACCCGCCCCGCCGCGTCGCACTATCGCTGGTATATCTGCGCGCTGCTTTTCTTCGCCACGGTGATTGCCTACGTCGACCGCGGCGTTTTCGGTTATCTGAAGGACACCCTGCAGCACGAGATCGGCTGGAACTCGATCCAGTTCGGTTACGTGGTGGCATCGTTCAAGGTCGCCTACGCGATTGGGCTGGTGGGCGCGGGGTGGTTCACCGACCGGCTGGGCACGCGCAAGGGCTTCGCCATCGCCATCGTGCTGTGGAGCCTCGCCGCGATGACGCCCGGCCTAGCGACTTCGGTGTTGACCTTCGGCATTGCGATGTTTCTGCTCGGGATCGGCGAGGCGGCCAACTTCCCGGCTTGCATCAAGACCGTGGCGGAATGGTTCCCCAGGGCGGAGCGCGCGCTGGCAACGGGCATTTTCAATTCCGGCGCTAATATCGGCAACGTGGTGGTGCCCATGCTGGTGCCCGTGCTGGTAGTCGCCTTCACTTGGCGCGGCGCCTTCTTCACGACCGGCGCCACCGGGTTCGTCTGGCTGGCGTTCTGGCTGTTGCTGTATAAGAAGCCGGAGCACCACGCGCGAATCTCCGCCGCCGAGTTGGCCCACGTTCAGAGCGACCCGCCGGAGACGGTCGAAAGAGTTCCCTGGCTCCGCCTGTTTCCCTGCAAAGAGACGTGGGGGTTCGCCGCAGCCAAGTTTTTCAGCGATCCCATCTGGTGGTTTTACACCTTCTGGCTGCCCGGCTATTTGCAGGAGACGTTCGGCCTGAATATCCACGACAACCGGTGGCCCGTGATGGTGGCGTTCGGGCTGGCCACCATCGGCAGCGTGGGCGGCGGCTATCTTTCGGGGGCGTTGCTCAAGGCCGGTTGGAGCCTGAACGCGTCCCGCAAGGGCGCGCTGCTGATTTGCGCGATATCGATTCTGCCGGTGCTCTACGCGCCATACGCCAAGAATCTCTGGGTGGTGGTCGGGCTCGTGGGCTTGGCGATGGCGGCGCACCAGGGCTGGTCGGCGAACCTGTTCACGGTGGCTTCGGACCTGTTCCCGAAGGCGGCGGTGGCCAGCGTGACGGGGATTGGCGGCATGATAAGCGCCATCGGCGGCGCGCTGTTCGATGTCTTCACAGGGCACGTGGTGCAGTGGACCCACAGCTACGTTCTGGTGTTCGCGGTGTGCGGGACGAGCTACTTCGTGGCGCTGCTCCTGCTCCATCTGATGACGCCGCGGTATACGCCAGCCAGGCTGGGTTGAGCCACAGGGCGCGCGGGCCGGGCCCCGGCCCCTACGGGGCCGTCGCAGGTGTGCTGCACGTCTCGGCCTCGCGTTTCCTGGACTGAAAGCCGCCGCGATCGCGAAATGGTGCACGGCCTTGCGTTTTTTGCTTGCGGAGCCGCGCGCGGATGCGCCATATTGGGAATGGCGTCAGAGCCACAGCCGTGTAGAGCGCATCGTCAGCCAGCTTCATCGAACCGGGAAGTGCGCGCTCGGGCTGCGTGGATGGCGCGGGCGTGACTTCGATGGCGGACAATCTGCTTTTCTTTACCGAGCTGATGGGCATGCCGGTGCTCGACCTGAAGGGGCGCCGCATTGGGCGCGTCAAGGATGCGGCGCTGGTCCCGCTCGAGCAGGCTTCCCGCATCGACCGGTACCTGGTGGGCGGCGGCGACGCCTGGCTCAGCGTGCGGCACGATCAGATCGCCCAAATCGGCCGCGAAACCGGAATCTGCCTCAGCGACGAACTGCTCATTCCCTATCATGAGGACGATTGCATCCTGCGCATCGCGCGCGACCTGCTGGACCAGCAAATCATCGACGTGACCGGCCGCAAAGTGGTGCGCGTGAACGACGTCACGATGGAGATCCGCGAGGAAGGCGGACACAGCGCGCTGCACGTGGTCGAAGTCGACGTCGGACTGCGCAGCTTTATGCGGCGCCTGCTGCAGGGCGGCATGCCGACCGCTTGGATCCGGCGCCTGCAGGAACCGATCCCGCCCAGTTCCATCCGCTGGGAACTCTGCAACGTGATCGAATCCGATCCGCTGCGGCGGCTGCGCCTCGCCATCAGTTACGACAGGCTGGAAGAACTGCACCCGGCCGACCTCGCCGATATCGTCGAGGACCTCAGCCCGGCCGAGCGCGAGGCCATCTTCGAAACCATCGACAGCGAAGTGGCGGCCGACGCGCTCTCTGAGATCGACCCCAAGATGCAGGCGTCGATCCTCGAATCGCTCGAACCGGAAAAGGCCGCCGACATCGTCGAGGAGATGGCGCCCGACGAAGCGGCCGACGCGCTTTCCGAACTGCACGACGACACCAGCGAGGAGATCCTCGGCGAGATGGAGGCGGAGTCGAAAACCGAAGTCGAGGAACTGCTCGAATTCGAGGAAGACACCGCCGGCGGCATGATGAACACCGAGTACGTGGCGCTTCCCGAAGCGGCCACGGTGGCCGACGCGCTGGTGGCATTGCGCGCCAACGAGGATTTGCTCGAACAGCTCAACACGATTTTCCTGGTGGACGCTTCCGAGCGGCTGGTGGCTTCCATTCCGCTGGCGCGGCTCTTTGTCGCGCCGGCCGATACGCCGCTGACCGAACTGGCGAGCGATCCGTTGATTCAGGCGCCGGTAGGTAAATCGCAGAACCGCGTCGCCGAGCAGTTCGACAAGTACAACCTGCTGACCCTTCCGGTGGTCGACGAGGAAGGCAAGCTGGCCGGCGTCATCACGGCCGACGACATCATCTCCGTGCTGAGGCAGAAGTAATGATGCGAAACGCGATCGGCCGCTTCCGCTACCAGATTCTCATCTTCCTGGCGGTGCTCGGGCCCGGGTTCATCACCGCCATGGTCGACAACGATTCCGGCGGCATTTACGTCTATTCCGCCGCCGGCGCCCGGTGGGGTTACCTCACCCTGTGGACGCTGATTCCGATCACGCTGCTGCTCATCTTTACCCAGGAGATGTGCTCGCGCATGGGCGCCGTAACGGGCAAAGGACTCTCCGACCTGGTCCGGGAAGAATTCGGCCTGCGGCTTACCTTCATCCTGATGACCCTGCTGGTGCTGACGAATTTCACCAATGTGGTGGCGGAGTTCGCCGGCGTGGCCAGTTCGCTCGAACTGTTCCACATCAGTAAGTACGTTTCGGTGCCGCTGTCCGCCGTCGCGGTCTGGCTTCTGGTGGTGAAGGGCAATTACCGCAGCGTGGAGAAGATATTTCTCTTCGCCTGCGTGCTTTACGGGTCGTACATCATATCCGGCATTCTGGTGAAACCGGACTGGAAGGAAGCCGCCATCGACAGCTTCAAGCCGGTGCTGATGTTGAACCACGATTACATCTACATGCTGATCGCCATGCTTGGAACCACCATCGCGCCGTGGATGCAGTTCTACCTGCAATCGGCGATCGTGGAGAAGGGCATCACGGTCAAGGAGTACGTCGCCTCGCGCGTGGAGGTCGTGGTGGGCTGTGTGATGACGGACGTGATCGCGTTCTTCATCATCGTGGCCTGCGCGGGCGCCATTTACAGTACCGGTCCCAAGGACATTCAGGATGCCGGACAGGCGGCGTTGGGTCTTAAGCCGTTCGGCCAGTATGCCTTCCTGCTGTTCAGCGCGGGCTTGTTCAACGCCTCGATTTTCTCCGCCTCGATCCTGCCGCTCTCGACCGCCTATTCGGTCTGCGAAGGCCTGGGGTTCGAAACCGGCCTCGATAAAGGCTGGCGCGAAGCGCCGATGTTCTACCTGCTCTATACGGTGCTGATCGCGGCCGGCGCCGGAGTGGTTCTGCTCCCGCACTTCCCGCTGATCAAGACCATCCTGTTCTCCCAGGTGCTCAACGGCGTGCTGCTGCCCTTCGTGCTGATCCCGATGATCCTGCTGATCAACCGCAAGGACCTGATGGGGGAGTGGGTGAACCCGCGCTGGTTCAACCTGGTGGCCTGGATCGCCATAGCCTTCATCATCGGCATCTCGCTCGTCCTCGGCGTCGATACCATCAACGACCTGCGGCACGGGTAGGAAGGAGAGACACGAGCAGTCGCGGATGGACGCACCGCGGAATATGCTTGTGCGCGTCTGAACTCTCTGTGCTAGGGCGAATCTTCTCGGAGCCGCGACCGTGAGCGGTCGTAGGCGGCGCGCGCTTACGGACGGATTACGGGCTGCAACATCTCCTTCCCCCAACTGATGGATAATGGAGTTAGAGTGACATGCGCGATAGCCGCCGTGTCGGCTTGGGATGAATAGGGCTCGATGACCAAGGTTCTGGGATTCTGGGTTTCTTTCGGACTGCTCGCGTCTTCGGGCAGAGTAGTTACCTTCGACCGGGCCGCGGTGGGGCATCCGCCCGCCGGTTGGACGGTGGCCATGACGCATACCGGCGCCGCCCCGCGCTGGGAAGTCCGCGAGGACACTTCGGCTCCCCTCCCGCCCTACGTGCTGCTACAGTTTTCCGCCGACCACCACAGCGACCGCTGCCCGCTGGCTATTTTCGATGGCGTCAGCCCGCGCGACTGCGACGTGAGCGTCCGCATCAAACCGGTTTCCGGCTTGCAGGACCAATCCGGCGGCCTGGTCTGGCGCTATCGCGATCCGAATAACTACTATCTGGCGCGCGCCGACGCGGTCAGCCATAACGTGGCGATTTACCGCGTCCACGACGGCGAGCGGCTGCCTATTGCGACTGCCGTGCCGCACGACATCGAACAGAATGCCTGGAACATTCTGAAGGTTTCCGTGCGCGGCTCCCGCTTCCAGGTTTACGTCAACCATCGCCGCGTCCTGCAAGCCGAGGACTACACGTTCCGCACCGCCGGCAAGGTCGGCCTGTGGACGGTGGCCGATTCGGTGACTTCCTTCGACGATTTCCGGGTGTATCCGAAGTAGGAACGCTGCGAGGCGGAATCCAGCCGGGCCGATTCGGAGCCGCGACCGTGAGCGGTCGCACCTGGCAGGTGCGCTGCGACGGGCAGCCGTTGGATCCCTGGCAGGACCGTCGGTTACGATCACGCCTGCTTACGGACGGATTACGGGCAGCGTCGCGGAGCACATGGCGGCGCAGCTTGCTAATGTGGGGTGAGTGAGCGACCGCGCGCGGCGTCTCGCGCGCAGTCACCCGCCTGGATCGCCGGCAACGCCGGCCAGACGCGGGCGAGTTTGCCGCTCAGCCGAAACATGAGACAAAAGGTCCTTTTTGTAAGTCACGACTTGATCGCGGACGGCGGTGGCGGGCTGGTAGCCGCCTGGATGCTCCAGGCACTACTCTCCGCCTACGATGTTACGCTGCTCACCTGGGACGTGCCGGACTATGCGGCGCTGGATCGGATGTTCGGCACCTCGCTCGACGGCGTGCCCATCGAGACCGTCACACCCTCTCCGTCGGAAAAATGGCTATTGGGCCTGATTCCCGACCGATCGCATCACCAGCAGGCCAACTACCTGCTCCGCCTGGTGAAGCGGCATGCCCAGGCCTTCGCCGTGGTGATCGGGTCCGGATTCGAAAGCGACTTCGGCCGCCCCGGCATTCAGTATGTTCATTACCCGTACCTCGCCCAGAGGGGCCGTAACTGGACCGTTCCCGGCGATGCGCCGCTGGCCACCAACATGGGCGCCCTGTTGAGCGGGCGCGTGCAGCCGTGGATGCTGATCTCCGGTTACTCCTTCGAACGGATGCGGCGCAATCTGACGCTGGCCAACTCGCTGTGGACCATTGGCGAGATGCAGGAAGCGGGCCTGGCCGGCGAGCTACTCTACGCGCCCGCTCCCGGAGCGTTCCCCGACGTCCCCTGGGAGCGGCGCCGGGACGCCTTCGTCTGCACTGGCCGGCTGGTTCCGCACAAGCGCCAGGACTGGGTTGCCGATACGCTGGCGCTGGTCCGGCGCGAGTGGCCCGATCTGGAACTGCACATTTGCGGCTCGGTTCAGGACGCCGCATACACCAAGCGGCTCGCAGCGGCGGTGCGGGCGCACGGCCGCTGGGTACGGATTCACCCCGACCTTTCCCGCAACGATCTGATCGCGCTGCTCTCGCAATGCCGCTACGGGATTCACGCCAGCATCGACGAGCACTTCGGCATCGCTCCGGCGGAGATGGCATGCGCCGGGTGCATCCCGTTCGTCCACGCCAGCGGCGGACAGGTCGAGATCGTCGACCGCGATCCGCGCCTGTGTTACTCGACGGCCGAGGACGCCGCCCGGAAGATCCTGGCCGTGCTGCGCGATCGCGCGCTGCAGGACCAGTTGCGGACGGCCGTACACCGGCGCAGCGAGCGCTTTACATCCGAGACTTTCGTCGCCGGCTTTCTCGAGTACGTAGAGAGATTTCTGGCGGCGCGAACCGATTCTTCGACGGCGTGACGCAAGTGCCTCATGAGACGCACCGCCGCGCTCTCAGCTCCAAGTCCAGATTCGTTCGGCGTGGGCATGGTAACCCAGAATCTTGCGCCTGGCGCGCAACCCGGGTCCGTCCGGCGCTAACCGCCGGCGTACGCGCTCCCGCGAGCGGTAATGCGGCCCAAACCGCGTTTGCGCCTGCCCGACCCCATCCGGCGTCAGTTCCACATAAGGACAGTCTTCATAGAAGTGGACCGCCCAGCCCGCTTCGGCCATCCGTTGCCCCAGGCGTCGGGGAGGTGTACACCGCGAGTTGCCGGGCGGCCAGCAGCGGCCAATCGTAACCGCGCTCCACCGTCTGGCGGGCGCGCGCGGCCAATGCGGCCCGCGCCGCCGGGTCGCGCAGCAACGAGACCACGGCGGCGGCGAAAGCCTCTGCCCGATCGGCAACGAGAATATCGCGGCCGTGACTCACGTCGATTCCTTCGCAACCGATCGTGGTCGACACCACGGCGCGCCCCAGCGCCATCGCCTCCAGAATCTTCAGGCGCGTGCCGCCGCCCGCCCGCAGTGGCACCACCGCCAGCCGCGCGCGCTGGTAGCAGGGGACGATGTCGGCCACATCGGCCAACAGCACGACCGAATCGGACCGGGCGAGCGCGCGCAGGTCCGGCGGCGGGCTTTGCCCGGCGACGAGCAGCCGGGCATCGGGAATCTCGCGTCGCACCAGGGGCAGAATCTCGCGGCAGAAAAAGCGCACCGCGTCCGCATTGGGAGGATACCCCAGCAAGCCGGCAAACAGCAGATCGTTGCCCGCGGGCGCCTCGGCGAGCGGTTGCAAGCGGGCGCAATCCACGCCGTTTTCGACTACCGAGATCGGCAACGCGGGATTCTCGCGGCGCAGGAACTCCGCATCCGTGGTTGAGACCGCGATCAAATGGCTGAAGCGCGCGGCCGCGCGCGCCTCGGATCGCCCGAGCAGCCACGCCTTGATCCGGAACCCGGCGCGGCCCCACACACCTAGATCCAGCCCGGCAATGCGTGCGTATTGGACCGAGCACACGTTATGCAGAGAGAGGACTGTGCGGCAACCTTCCGGCGCGGCGCATATGTATCCGGCCAGCAGGGAATGCTCGATCTGGAAAATGGCGACGGCTTCCCGCCGCGCGATCGACTCTAATTCGGCGGCGAACCCGGGATCGAAAAACGGGCACATCCCCAGCGGAACGCCGTTCGACAAGCCCTTGGCGAAAGCGCCGGCGCGCCGCCACAGCGAATGCTGGCCGGGCCGGAACACACGCACTTCGCGGCACAGCGCTTGCAGCCGGGCGAGGTCCGGTATCTCGACTTCGTCCTGGGCGAGGCAGCAAAGCGTGATATCGGCCGCGCCCGAAAGCGCCCGCAGCAGGTTGAAATCGCGAATGCGCGCACCCGAGGTCGGCGGCCAGGGCACACCGTAGGTGAGTTGCAAGACCTTCACTCGCGATGGAACCGCTGGTTTGACCTCGCCCGCCATGGCAGCCTAAGCGTCGCGCGCCAGGGCGAGCAGTTTTCCGGCCCCGATGCTGCACAAGTCGCGCAGCCACGCACCCACGCCGAGACACGCGCCCAACGCGCTCCCAATGCTGCTCAACCAGCACAGACCGGCGCTGCAGATGGCAAAGAAAAACCCGTACTCGCGGACGCAGAGCCCCAGAAACCGCCGGTTCAGCCACAGGAACAGCAGCGCCAGTACGCCGGCTACGCGCAGGCGAGGATCGACGACAACCGAGACCGCCAATGCGCACGCCGTCAGCACGCCGAGCACACTCGAAACCCGCGTATTCAGATCGTTGCGGAAGATCCGGTATTCGATCATCAACCGCGTCCAGGGCAGCGCCCTGCCGAACACCTCGGACCGCCACAGGCTGCGCAGCGTGTAAGCCTTGGCATGGGTTGCCTGCAGGTGTTTGGCCAGCCAAATACGATGCCCGGCGCGATGCAGGCGATAGCCCAGATCGATATCTTCGAGGAAACGGCGCCCGGTGTCGAAACCGCCCACGTCCTGAAAAGCCTCCCGCCGGATCAGCCCGAAGCCGCCACAGAACGTGGCCGCCTCCGCCGAGCCGTTCTGGTGCGTCCAATGGTGCACCAGGTTCTTGTAGCGCGAATAGACGTCGTGCGGAACCGTTTCCTTGGTGTAGGAACAGAACAGGGCGCTGTATTCGGGGCGCCCGCGCATGGCGGCGGCGGCTCCCTCCAGCAACCCCGGCGGCACCACAATATCGGCATCCAGGAAGAACAGCAGCGGAGCGTTCGACACGGCGACCCCGGCGTTGCGCGCGGCGGACGCTCCGCGATTCTGCTCGAGCGAGACCAGGCGAACGGGGAAGCGTCTCGCAATCTCCGCACTCCCATCCGACGAGCCGTCGTCGACGACGATGGTTTCGAAGCCGCGAAGGGTGGATGCGGAAAGCGAATCGAGACACCCGGCGAGCGTGCCGGCGCCGTTAAAAACCGGGACGATCACCGCGAGTTCTGGTTGGTGCGTGTTCATTCGTCAGACGTCCTTGTGCACGATCTCCAGATTCGGCATGCCCCAGCACCGCGCGCCCATGTCGTAAGCCATCAGCCCCAGCCCTTCCGTTTCGATCTCCCCGCGCACGTCCGGGCCGCGCCGCGAAAAGATCGTCCGTGTGCTGCCGAAAGCCTCGCGCCGCGAGAGCGGATGCGGCCGTCCGTAGGGGAACGGAGGAAACACGAGCCCGTCGCGATGGAGATCGGCGCGCACCAGCAGCATGGTCCCACCCACGCTATCGAGCGGCACCACCTCTCCCTGTCCGCGCAGATCGCCGAGATGATAGCGCCCGCGGTCCCGCCATGCGTTGCGATCGAAACTCTGGCCGCCGCGCTTCTTGACGCAGTTCGGCTGCACGATGTCGCGCCCCGCGGCCAGCAATCGCTCGATGACGTCGGGCGGATATTCGACCAGGTCGACATCGAGCCAGAGCGCCCAATCGCAGTCGCCCAGCGCGCGAAACAGGAGATGGTTGCGGCTGCGGGCCAACGCCGCGCGGCGTTCGATTTGGACCGCGCCTGCCCAGCGCGGCGTTCCGGGCGGCAGGCGGAAGCCAAAATCCTTCTTCCACACCCCAACTTCGCGGAAGTCGCGCCGCAACTCGGGCAGGCGCTCGATCAACCGCTCGTAGGTATCGTCGGCGCTGTCGCTTTCGAGCAACCCGAGCGAGAGCGATCGCCGCGGATACTCCAGCCGGTAGAGGCCCTCGAAATACCCGTCGAGATGCGCGACAGCGTCCTTGACCGGAGTCAGAACGGCGATTCTCGGTTCATCGAGTGGCATTGGCACAGGTTCCTCGCGCGCACACTCTTTCGAAAAATCGCCGCAGGCGCAGACGATTGTCCAGGCGCAGCCCGAGGCTGTGCCGGACGGTCTCCGTGTGGTCGAGCGCCCATTGGTAAATCCAGGGACGCCGGCAAGCGTAGTAGTACAACACCGAATCGATAAAACACTCCACCCGCAACACCTTGTCGCGGGCCATCGAGCGGGCCCAGTCGATGTCCTCGGAATAGTACACGTCCGCGAACTGGTACTGCGCGGCGATCGATCGCCGAATCGGATTGAGATGATACGGGGGCCGCTGGTAGACGCCATCGCAACTTCGGTAATCGGAGTAGCGAGTGGAGTGGACGAACTCGCGGGGGTGGCCGCCGCGGAAGCTCACCACGCCGCGAATGCCGATGCAGTCGATGCCGGGATGGGAGCGGATGGCACGGCAGATCCGCGGCACGTAATCGTCGCTCACGGTGTCGTCGTCGTCCACGAACGCCACGAACTCGCCCTGGGCCCGTTCGAGCAGGCGATTCCTTTTCCAGCCCGTCGTTTGTTCCCCGTTATCCCGGCAGTCGAGGATCTCGACTTCCGCTTCGAGGCCGGCGGCCGCCACCTGCGCGGCGAGTTGGCCCTGCACACGACCAAAGAGCGCGCGCCGGTTTTCGAGCGTTGGAATCAGGATACTGAGAAGCATGGAATCGCCTGAGTTGCAGCCGGCAGCTTTCAGAGTACTATGGTTCACAGTCCCGCAACCGTAGCGTTAACTATGTGTCAAAAGGCGGAGCACCCCCATTGCCTGCGTTTGCATCTCGCCCAGAATCCGCAGCTCCACCAGGGCCGGCAAAACGGCCACCGCCGGCAGCACCCACTGTTCGCGGATGCTCCCGGCCGCTACCAGCGGCAGCACGAACACCGGCACAATCGGGCGCGTGTATCCGTACGGCGTGTTCCAGAAATCCTTGTCGGTCGCCGCCAGCACCAACCCGAGATACAGGAGGAAGGCGGCGCCCATCGCGGCCGGCCGCATCTTCCGCACCAGCGCGATTCCCGCGGCGATCGTCAATATCGTGGCCAGTAGCGCGACGAAGTCGAGTGCCCGGGTCGGGCCCTGCAAACTGGCCGCGAGTTGCAGGTGGCGCGGCGGATCGATCGCGCGCACGAGTATCCCCGCGTTCGCATGCGGGTAAAACCATTTGGGGACAATCCCTTCGGCGAGCGCCGCGGGCGGGAGCACCTGGTACAAATATCCGTACCAGACCAAGGTGGGCAGCACCGCGCTGGCCCACAGACTCGCCTTGCGCACGTCGCGCTTTGCCAGCGCCACCAGCACGCAGGCGACCGCGAGCAGCACGCCGGTTTCCCGCACCAGGCACGCGCTCGCCAGAATCCACCACAGCCCGCGATCGCTCCCGCTGGCCAGGCGATAGGCAAAGCAAGCCGTCAACGCCGCGATCGCGACGTCCACCGTCATCGAATCCACCGCGATCGGCGCCGCAGGGACAATTAGGAACAGCAGCCCCCATGCGGCGTGGCGCCCATAGAGCTGCATGGTCTTTGCCAGTGCGTACACTCCCAGGAACACGCACGCAGCCACCACCAGGACGTAAGCCCCGTCAATCCAACTGTCGCTCCCGCCGACTAGCGCCCAGGCCGCCAGCGGCACCAGAATTCGCCGCGAGCGCAACAACGGCGCATCCAGATAGGACGCCGTGTCCCGGCGCAGGAACGGGTCGTGGGCAAGCATCCGGTAGTACTGTCCGTCGTAGCCGACCGGGTTGGCGTTGCGGAAGGTGCCCGGCGCCAGACGCGGCGGCACGGCTGCGGCGTGTCCGGTGCGAAATAGTCCGGTCCAATTGCCCCCGTAATTCGCGCGCACCGTCAACGCTTGCCAGGCGAAAACCAGCGACAACGCCAGGGCCGCCCACACCCACGGTGACGCGCGCAGCCGCCGCCCCATTCGCTTTCCGTCACACCGTTCGAGCACGCCTCATTATAAGTTGTGGCGGGGTTTCGACCG
This sequence comes from Bryobacterales bacterium, assembly GCA_003157745.1. Classification (GTDB taxonomy): domain Bacteria; phylum Acidobacteriota; class Terriglobia; order Bryobacterales; family Bryobacteraceae; genus Bog-375. The sequence goes on from PMKM01000175.1 coordinate 30,154, forward strand.
CGAGTCCGCGAGCGAGCCCTGATGCCATCCGTCCGGACGAGGGCCCCTGCGATCGGGCATCGCCTCTTTCGCTCGTGATTTCAAGCGACGGGTACGTCAGCTTGCGGATGGCGAAACCTTCCGGGTTTCCGTAAGTACTTCTGTCGCCGCCCGGTCGCGCGCGTTGCTACTCGAGGGCCACTTTCTGCCAGGATTTGTCGGGATTGAAACGCGTCATCTGTCGGGCTTGCATAGCCGTTCCGGCTCCCAGATCTTTTTCGTAAACCACTCCATCGTGATTGATGATAAAGGTCCCGATTCCGGACACGCCGTACTCCGCGGGCCAGGCGATCAGCGCGAAGCCGCCAATCATCTTGCCGTTCACCACGTAGTCGAAGGCGCCCCCGGCCGCGTCCGGCCCTTGAGATTTCAGCACCCGGTAGTAATACCCGTGGTACGGCTCTGACTTCTTGCCGATTGGCGACGGAGTCGCGAATGCGGCATCGGCGAAAGGTTGCGAAACGAGACTGTTGGAAACACCGCCCAGATTCAGCCCATCCTGCTTGCCAGGCGTGGCTGCGATCTTCTGCGCATATTTCAGGACGCGGTCGCCGTCGTGCTCCGCTGCGGCGTATTCCAGTTGCGCTTCGGCGTAGCCCCGGCAAACCTCCATCGCATTCAATTCGTTCCGGCCAATCCTGCGTGCCAGAATCTCGATGCGCCCGCTGGCTGGATCGAGTTGCCATTTTCCGCCCCTGAGAACGACTGGAACGGGAAAAGGCCACCCCTGCGCCCCCACCGTGAATTCCACCCTGTCAGGCGAGAATGGGTCCCGGTCAATCTGGAGCTTTTCATGAGCGGACCGCGCAAACTCGGTCCGCAGATCCTTGTCTTCCGCCGGATCGCCGGATTCGACAATGTCCTTGCCATCGGGTCCGAATAGCTGGAGGAGGGCCGCCGTGTCATTGCGTTCCGCAGCATCGATGGTCGCCTGAATGGCATCTTCCGGCGTCGCAAATGTCCGCTGCGCGTCTTTTGGCGCAGCTTGTAGTAGAGCTGTCCCAACCACGAGGCCCACGGCCACGAGCCGGGTGAGCCGCAGCGGGCTATCTTTCGAGTCAATCAAGATCGTTCTCCGCATCATTCGCTCCTATCGATGTCTACCGCCGCCATTGCCACCACGCATGCCGCCGCCACCGCCGCGCATGCCGCCGCCACCGCCACCGCGTGAAGCCCCTCCGCCGCTCCGCGCGGGACCCATGCTCGAATACCCATGATCGCTGTGGGCGCGCGCCGCGCTCCCCTCGCGAACGCCGCCGAAAGCGCTACGGTTCTGGACGCCTCCGCTCGGCGCAATCTGCCGATTGCCCATACGGCCGGCGCCGGATTGATCCGCGCCCCGTGCTTGCGCCTGTCCGTCCGAGCCACGAGTTTGCAGATTTTGCCGCACGTTGTTTCGGTAACGACCGGCCATGGCAGCGTTCGCGTACGGCACCCCCCCGCGATGCGATGCATCGTGGGCCCATGCGCTTCTTCCACTCAGGCTGGCGCCGCCGCTCGCGTTGAAATTATACCGGTGAACGAAGCTGTTATTGACGAAGACGCTGTGGCCGCCCGAGCCGAATCCCCAACCCCATCCGCCCCAGCCACCCCATCCACCGCCAAAATACAGACCCATCGGGATGCCGGCGCCAAAGCCGAAGTAGCCGCCCGGGTAATACCAACTTGCGTAGGGATAGTACAGAGGAGGCCCCCAGATGAAAGCGGGATCGTAGTTTGGCAGGTACATCATCTGGGAATCGGCGGGCTGGATCGCGATGACGGGTTGCCCGGAATCGTTCCTGGTGCTCACCGTCTGCTGGCTGGTCGAAGACAGTTTCCCCGCCTGCTGCGCCTTCAGCCGCATTCGCTGCACGGCGTCCATCAGGTCGCCTTGCTGACCTAGAAATGCGTTGCCGAGATTTGTCGTCCACGTGATGTCCTGGTTCAGCCGCTTAACCAGGTCCGGAAAAACCACCAGAGCCTGTATGCTCGGATCCCAGTTCTGCTGTTGTGCCGCCTCGGTCAGGGCGGCGCCGGTGAACCCCGGGTTTCGTTGCAGCCACTGCGAAGCCTGGACGAGTTCGAGCGGATAGGTCGCCGCCACCAGGACCTGGCTTACCAGCGGATCCGGGTAGAGTGCGATCGGCGCCACCAAATCGTCGAGTTGATCGGGCGCCAGTGTCTGACCGGGAGGCGGAAGTTGCGGAGGCTGTTGGGCGCTGAGCAGTGCTCCCCCCAATGCGAGCAGCAGCGCGGCACAGAGAACAGCCCGCATGGCAGAGAACGGTGAATTGGCGCGCTTCATAGAATTCGGTCCTTTCGACGTGTGTTCATCTCTATTCATGTTTCCTATGCACGACGCGGACCAGTCTTTTGCCGATGGCCACTCCTGCGCTACGATAACCCCGGATCGCGCCGATATATCGCGTTAACTGCGATTTCCGGCGGCCAATTCCCGAGCGACAGATCCGCATCCCCCCGGCCTCTTCCCGTGCCAACGGCGGCTGGGGTTGTTGTATGCAGCTTTCGCGACCGGCTCCCGGTGCTGAGTTTGCACCCGCCGTAGCAGATTTTGCATCGATAAGATTGCCTCTGCGCGCGCACCGACGCGCCGTGCCGCGATCTTCTCCATGCATCGGTTCGCCGGCGCAGCCCGATCGTGCATACTCCGGAATGCAGTCGACAACTGCCCCCGGAGAGCCATCATCATGCCAACGAACGCAATGAAGTTGAAAGGTCCGGCGATCCAAGTCGCGGACGTCGATCCGGGCGCTGTCGATCGGTTCTACTGCGACGTGCGACAACGTGGGTCATCCGCTCCTGGGCGGGTTTGTTCTAGTCGCGGTGTGCGCCGAGCCCGGAGGTGGTTTAGAATCAAAGAGCACTAATTGCGGGCCCGTAGCTCAGGTGGATAGAGCACCTGCCTTCTAAGCAGGTGGTCGCTGGTTCGAGTCCAGCCGGGCCTACCATATCCCTGATTGGTTTCAAAACCGTTGTTCGACCCCGCTTCGATCGCTTTCGCCTATCCTTTGCCTCGACTGTGACAAAAACTCGCGCCGCTCTTATTCGCCTGCCGATTCAGTCCGGAAAAGTACTGGGCGGATGAGGCATTTTCCCCTCCCGCGCCGCTTCGTTAAGTGGAGGTTTCCTATGACGACCCGACGCGCCTCGAACTTTCTCCTCCTGCTATCCGCGTTGCTCTGCCGGCACACGCTCCTCGCTGCAACCGGAACCGCGGGCACCATCGACACCTACGCCGGCAGCGACGCCGTGTTCTCGGACGCCGGCCAACCCGCTACTTCCGCCCATCTGGTGACTCCGACTGGCATCGCTTTCGACGCGAAGGGGAATGTCTACTTCTCCGTCGCCGGCCTGGCCGCGGTGCTCAAGGTCTCGGCCGCTACGGGAGTGATCTCGGTCGTGGCCGGCAACGGTCTGAGCAGCGGCGCCGGCGATGGCGGGCTCGCCGTCGGCGCGTCGCTGGCGCATCCGGCGGGGCTGGCCTTCGACTCGGCGGGCAACCTCTACATAGCGGATACCGCCAACAGCACTGTCCGCAAAGTGGATACCAACGGGATCATCACCACCGTGGCCGGCGGCAACGGGCAAAGCGGTTTCTCGGGAGACGGAGGGCTTGCCACGAAAGCCACCCTCAGAAACGCGAGCGGGGTCGCGGTGGACGCTTCTGGCAACCTCTACATCGCGGACTACCTCAACAGCCGCATCCGAAAGGTGAGCGCCGCGACCGGGATCATCACCACCATCGCCGGTGGAAGCACCACGGGATTGACCGGCGACGGCGGACCGGCCAGCAAGGCCACCTTCGCCCAGCCTTACGGCATTGCCATCGATGCCTCCGGCAACCTGTATATCGCCGACACGGTCGATTGCGCGATTCGCAAAATCTCGACCGACGGGAACATCGCCACGGTGGCCGGAACGGGCGTGTGCGGGTTCGCCGGCGACAACGGCGCGGCCAAACAGGCCAAGCTCAACGATCCGGATAGCATGGCGGTGGACGCTTCCGGCAACCTGTATATCGCCGACACCGGCAATCAGCGCATCCGGCGCGTCGACACGAACGGCATCATTACGACCGTCGCCGGCTCCGGCACGCAAGGCTTCGGCGGCGATGGTTCGCTCGCGACGGCGGCCACCTTCAGCACGCCGGTGGGCGTGGCGGTGGACGCTTCCGGCGCGGTCTACGTGGCCGATCTGGACAACGGCCGCGTGCGCCGCTTCCTGGTAGGCGGCAATCTGGACACGTTCGCCGGAACGGCGACCACGGTCGGCGATGGCGGTCCCTCCACGCGCGGGCACATGATCGGCGTAATCGGCGTCGCCGTGGATGCCGCGGGCAACCTCTATATCGCCGACCACACCAACAACCGGGTCCGCAAGGTGACGTTGTCAGGCACGATCACCACGCTCGCGGGGAACGGCCAGACGGGATACGCGGGCGATCGCGGCCCGGCCGCTTCGTCGATTCTGAACTCGCCGAACAGCGTGGCCCTGGATTCGAACGGCAACCTGTACATCGCCGATTCCGGCAACGGCCGGATCCGCCGCGTGGATGCGGTGACGGGTATCATCACCACCTTCGCCGGCACCGGCGCTTACAGTTACTCCGGAATTGGCACCGGCGGAGATGGCGGTCTGGCCACAGCCGCCAGCCTGACGTACCCGGTTTCGGTGGCTGTCGATGGGGCGGGGAATGTGTACGTCGTCAACGCGGTGCAATCCAATCTCACGCCTGGAACCGAGGCCGTGCGCCGGATCGCCACCGACGGCAAGATCGACACCTGGGCCGGCGGCGCGTCCCCCACGCCCGGCTTCAGCGGCGACAACGGGGCGCCACGGCAGGCCGTGTTCGGCAGTTGGCTGAGTATCGCGGCCGCGGCCGATGGGAGCCTGTACATCACGGACCAGACCAACAACCGGATCAGAAAAGTGAACGCGGCCGGAACCACGATTGAAACGGTGGTCGGCAACGGTCAGGCCACCAACACCGGCGACGGAGGCCAGGCGACGTCGGCCAGCGTGAGCTCCCCCTGGTCGACCGCGGTGGATGCAGCGGGGAACCTCTACGTCGGCAACGTCCCGCTGGTCCGCAAGGTCACGCCCGACGGCATCATCGGGCCCTACGCCGGCAATGGCCAGTTCAGCTTCTCGGGCGATGGCGGCCCCGCCACGGCCGCCGCGATTACGGGCGGCTATGGCCTGACGCTCGATTTGGCGGGCAACCTGTATCTGGCCGACGAGGGCAACCGCCGCGTTCGCCAGGTGCAACCCGCGGTCAGTCCGGCGATTGCGCTGTCGTCTACATCCATCGCGTTCAGTCTCACCACCACCGGTTCCACCGCCGCCACGCAGACATTCGTTTTGACCAACGGCGGCCAAGGCACGCTGAACTGGGCCGCCGCCGCGACAACGACTTCCGGCGGCGCCTGGCTGTCGCTTGCGCCCGCTAACGGCGCCATCCTCGCCGGACAACCCGGCACCACGGTGACGGTAACCGCCGATCCCACCGGCCTGGCGGCCGGCGATTACTACGGGCTGATCGAGGTGACGTCGCCGAACGCCGCCAGCCAGGTCCGCATGATTACCGTGCGGCTGACGGTGCAGGCGCCGGGCGAGGCCCCGCCAGTGGTCTTCGCGGGTGGCGTGGTGAACGCCGCCAGCTACGCGGCGCCGGTCGCGCCGGGCACGCTGGTCTCCATTTTCGGCTCGGGCTTCACCGATTCGAGCGCGCTGATCGACTTGACATTTCCGTGGAACAACGCGCTGGGCGGAACCTCGGTCACCATCGGCGGCGAGCCGGTTCCGGTTTACGTGGTGACGGCCGGCCAGATCAACGCCATGCTGCCATACGACCTGCCCGTGTCCACCAGTCTGGACGTGGTGGCGACGCGCAACGGCGCCGTCTCCGCGCCGCAACCGGTGAGCCTGGTTTCCTCGCTGCCCGGGGTGTTCACGCTGGCGCAGAGCGGCCAGGGCACCGGCTCGATTCTGATCGTCCATCCCGACGGAACCTGGGCTGTGGCCGGAAACGGCAACTCGGCCAAGGCCGGCGACACACTTGAGATTTTCTGCACTGGCTTGGGCGACGTGTCGCCGCGCCTGATCGCGGGGTACCCGGCTCCGCCTACGCCGCTATCGTGGACCATCGACGCGGTTTCGATCTCGATCGGCGGCGTCAACGTCTCGCCATCCTTCGCCGGCGCGGCGCCCGGATTCAGCGGGCTCTATCAAGTGAATGTGACGATTCCCTCTGGCATCGCCGCCTCGCAATCGGCGCCGCTGGTGTTCTCGCAAGGCGGCCGCGCCGGCGCCACGGTCACGGTTCCCATCGAGTGACCCGCCCGCGCCACCCGTCGGGGCCGCACAGAACGCCGTCGTTTCACTTTGTGAGCGGCCGCGCGGAAGCTACCAATGCACCCGGCGACAACGGATATTCAAGGATGATTCACGAGTCCTTTATCGAATCTGACAAGCGGAGTGGAGGAAACGGCGGTCCGGATGCGGCGCAGGTCGGTCTGGGCCATCCTGAGATCGACACCTACGACCCAAGCAGCGTTAGGCAGCAGGTGAATACCTGCCAGGTGGAGCCAAAGGCTCGCATGCAGGGTGGCAGCGCGTACCTGTTCGATCGGACCTACAACGTCATCAGCTCCCGAACTGTCGGGTTCCGTTCGCCGGCCGGGCCGGCTCAGGACAGAGAGGCGCCCGCCGCGGCCGGCCTTCGTCGCTCGCGCTCTTCTACTCCCAGCCGCCGCCCAGCGCCCGGTACAACTGCACGAACGACTGCAATTCCGCCAGCCGAAGCTGCGCCAGCGCAAGCTGCCCCTGGAACAGATTGCGCTCCGAATCGAGCACCTGCAGATAGCTGTCGAGTCCACCCTTGTAGCGCAGGTTCGAAAGGCGCGTGCTCTCCGTGAGCGCCTGCACCAGCAGTTCCTGTTGGGTCCGCTGCTCGCGCGTTCGCGAGTAACCCGCCAGCGCGTCGGAAACTTCGCGCAACCCGGTGTAGATCGCCTTCCGGTACGCGATCACCATCTCGCGCTTCTGCGCTTCCGAATATCGCACGCCGGCGCGAATCTGCCCCGCGTTGAACAGCGGCAGTACGACCGCCGGCGCAATCGCCTGTTGCCGCTCCGGCGTGTCGAAGAGCCTCGATAGCGCGACGCTCTGGCCGCCGAGAAATCCGCTCAGCGTGATCTGCGGGAAGTACAGCGCCTTGGCCGCGCCGATGCGCGCGTTGGCGGCGATCAGCGCCTGCTCGGCCTGCCGAATGTCCGGCCGCCGTTCGAGCAGCGACGATGGCAGCCCCGCCGGAATCTGCGCCGGCGTTTCCAGCTCCTCGAGCGCTTTCCCGCGCGCGATCTCGCCGGGGGCCTTGCCCGCCAGCAGGCTCAGCGCGTTCCCGGTCTGTTCGATGTCGCGCCGCGCGCTGGCCATCTGCGCCGTCGCCGTATATAGCAATTGCTCCGCCTGGTGCACGTCCAGCCCGGTGACCGCCCCGCGCGCGTGGCGCAATTCCACCAGGCGCAAATTGTCCTGTGCAATGTCGCGCGTCCTCTGCGCGATCTCGAGTTCCAGATCGCGCTCCCTCAGCAGGAAGTAGTCGTTCATCACGTCGCCGATCAGCGACACCACCACGCCGCGCCGGCCCTCTTCGGTGGCCAGGTACTGCGCGCGCGCCGCCTCGGAAAGCCGCCGCAGCCGGCCCCAAAAATCCAGTTCCCAATTGAGCGCCAGGCCCGCCTGCCAGTAACTTCCTTGAAAACTGGCGTTCGGCGGCAAGGATTGGAAAGAACTCGCTCCCGGCGTGCGCCCGGCGGTGAAGCCGGCTTGCCCAGCCAGATTGGGGAACTGGTCCGCACGCTGAATATGATATTGGGCGCGGGCCTCCAGCACGCGCTCGGAGGCGATCCCCAAATCGAAATTGTGCGCGAGCGCCGTCTCGACCAACTGCCGCAGCGCGTCGTCGGCAAACAGCGCGGACCACTTCTTATCTGCCAGCGATGCGGCATCCGCCGCCGCGCCCCGGTATTGATCCGGCACCGCCACCGCCGGCCGCTTGTAGTTGGGCCCGACGGCGCAACCGGCCAGCAGTAACGCGGGAAGAACTGCCAGCGTGGTTCTCCTCATGGCTTGTTCCGCTCCCCCGCGCGCTGGATCACCACGTACAGCACCGGCACGATGAACACCGCCAGCAGCGTGGCCGTATTCATGCCGCCAAATACCGCCGTCCCCAGCGACCGCCGCGACGCCGCCCCCGCTCCCACCGCCAGCGCCAGCGGCACCACGCCCAGGATGAACGCGAACGACGTCATCAGAATCGGCCGCAATCGCAGCCGCGCCGCTTCCATCGCCGCGTCGACGATCGACATTCCCTCCTCGTGGCTCATGCGCGCGAATTCCACGATCAGAATCGCGTTCTTCGCGGCGAGGCCGATCAGCGTCACGATGCCGATCTGCGTGTACATGTCGTACGGATAATCGCGCGCCCACACCGCCAGCACCGCTCCGAACAGGCCCAGCGGCAATGCCAGCAGTACCGCCAGCGGGATCGACCAGCTCTCGTACAGCGCCGCCAGGCACAGAAACACCAGCACTGCCGCGAAACCGAAGATCACTCCTTCGTGGCCCTGCGCCTCTTTTTCCTGATAGGTCGTGCCCGTCCACTCGTACCCGAATCCGGCCGGCAGCACGCTGTCGGACAATTGCTCCATGGCGCTCGATGCCTGCCCGCTGCTATGCCCCGCGGACGGCCCGCCCAACAACTGCACGGCGCGGAACCGGTTGTAACGGTAGATCACGTCCGGCCCCGTCGTCGGCCGCACGGTCGCGAGCGTGCCCAGCGGAACCATGTCGCCTCCGCTCGTGCGCACGAAGAACCGATTGACGTCCGAAGGTCCGGTGCGAAACTCCGGCTCGGCCTGCACCAGCACCTGCCAGGTGTGTCCGAACGAATTGAAGTCGTTCACGTAGAGGCCGCCCAAAAACGTCTGCAGTGCGTTATAAGCGTCGCCGACGGGGACGCCCAGCGTTTGCACCTTGGCCAGATCCATGTCCACCTTGTATTGCGGAACGTCGGGCCGGAACGTGCTCAGCACGTTTCCCAACTCGGGGCGCCGGCGCGCCGCCTGCACCACCAGGTCGGCCGCCTGCGCCAGCCCATGCACGTCGCCGCCCAGCCGGTCCTCCAGCATGTATTGGAAACCGCCCGTGGAACTCAGACCCAGGATCGGCGGCAGACCGAAGGCGAACGTGAAGGCCTCCGGCACCTTGGCGAACTCCCGCTGCATGTTGGCGAGAATCGCCTGCAGTTGCACGTTCTTCTCCGTCCGCTCATCCCACGGTTTCAATCGCGCAATGATGGTCGCGACATTCGAATTGTTGGTGCGCGTCGCAATGTCGAGCCCGCCCAGCGTCAGCGTGCCGGCCACGCCGGGAATCCGGCTGACGATTGTTTCGATCTTGCGCGTGGCCGCGTTCGCGCGCTCCACCGATGCGCTGTCCGGCAGCCGGATCGAAATGAAGACGGCGCCCTGATCCTCGTCCGGCAGAAAGCCGTTCGGCATCCGGTGGAAGATCGCGCCGGCCGCGAACCAGAAACAAAAGAGCCCGATCAGCGCCAGCGCGGACTTGCGGATCAGCGTGCTCACACCCGCCAGGTAGCGGCCCGTAACCCACCCGAAACCGCGGTTGAACAACCCGAAGAAGCCGGCCAGCGGCCCGTGCGACTCTTTCTTCGGCCGCAGGATCATCGCGCTCAGCGCCGGGCTCAGCGAGAGCGCGTTGAAGGCCGACAGCAGCACCGAAGCCGCGATGGTGAGCGCGAACTGCCGGTAGATCTGTCCGCTGATTCCGCCCAGAAACGCCACCGGAATGAACACCGCGGCCAGGATGAAGGCGATCGCCGTCACCGGCGCCTGCACTTCCTTCATCGCCTGTATGGTCGCCTCCAGCGGCGACTTGCCTTCGTCGATATGCCGCTGCACCGCTTCCACCACCACAATCGCATCGTCCACCACGATGCCGATCGAGAGCACCAGCCCGAACATGCTCGTGATGTTGATCGAAAAACCCAGCAGCGGGAACAGCGCCAGCGTGCCGATCACCGCCACCGGAACCGTCAGCAGCGGAATCAGCGTGGCCCGCCAGCTTTGCAGAAAGATGAATACCACCAGAATCACCAGCCCGATCGCCTCGAACAGCGTCGTCATCACGTCCTTGATGGCCGCGTTGACGAACATCGTCGAGTCGTACGAGATGATGTAATCCATCCCCGTCGGGAAGCCGCCCTTGATCTGGTTCAGGTACCGCTTCACGCGCGCCGCCGTCTGCACCGCGTTCGCTCCCGGCGACAGGTATACGATCATGTTGCCCGAATCGCGGCCATCCACGCGGTTGAATCCGGCGTACGTCTGCGCGCCGAGCTTCACGTGGCCGATGTCGCCCAGGCGAAGCAGCGAAGCGTTCGGCTGCGCCCGCAGCACGATGTCCTCGAATTGCCGCGGGTCCAGCAGGCGGCCCGGCGCGTTCACCGAATATTGGAAATCGGTCCCCTGCGAAGCCGGCGGTTGTCCGAAAGCGCCCGCCGGATTCTGCCGGTTCTGCGCCTGGATGGCCGCGCTCACGTCGGTCGCCGTGACCCCAAGCTCGGCCATCCTGTCCGGATTCACCCACACCCGCATCGAGTACACCTGGTTCGATCCCAGCCGCGATTCGCCTACCCCTTCCAGGTTGCCGATCTGGTTCACCAGGTTGATCTGCGCATAGTTGGTGAGAAACAGCGAGTCGTACCGGTCGTCCTTCGAAACCAGGCTGATCGCCAGCAGGAACGCGCTCGATACTTTCTTCACCGTCACGCCCTGCTTCTGCACCTCCGCTGGCAGCCGCGGCATGGCGATGCTCACCCGGTTCTGCGTCTGCACGGTGGCGATGTCCGGGTTCGTCCCCAGCTTGAACGTCACTTGGATGTTCAGCGTGCCGTCGTTGGCGCTGCTCGAAAGGTAGTAGAGCATGCCGTCGAGACCGACCAGTTGCTCTTCGATCGGCTGCGCCACCGTTTTCTCGAGGTCCTGCGCGTTGCCGCCGAGAAAGTTCGTCGTGATCTGCACCACCGGCGGCACCACTTCCGGATACGCCGCCACCGGCAGACCGGGAATGGCCACCGCGCCCAGGATGACCATCACGATGGCAATCACCATCGCGAAGACGGGATGATCGATGAAGAATCGCGCCACGGCTCAGTTCCCCGGCTTCCGATCGTCGTATGGCTGCGGTTGCACGGCCGCGCCGGGCCGCACCCTCAACTGCCCTTCCACGACGATGCGTTCGCCGGGCTTGAGGCCCTGCTCGACGATCCACAACTCGCCCGAGCGGCTGCCCGTCACGATCGGCCGCATGGCCGCCTTGTTATCCGGGCCCACCGTGTACACCGTCTGCATGCTTTGGATCTGCTGGACCGCCTTCTGCGGAATCGCGATGACGTCCTTGCGCTCGTCCACCTGCACGCGTATGCGGCCGAACTGGCCCGGCAGCAGCGTGTGCCGCGGATTCGGGAAGCTGGCTTGCAACTCGAGCGTGCCCGTCTTCGGGTCCACCTGGTTGAGCGTGTCCGTGACGCGGCCCTTGGCGGGGAACTCGCTGCCGTCGGCGAGGACCAGCGTCAGTTGCCCGGTCGGCGACCTTTGCCCGCGCCGGGCCCAGGCCAGGTATTCCGATTCCGTCACCTGGAAGCGCACCCAGATCGGGTCCAGCGGCACGATGGTCGTCAGCGGTTGCGCCCCCGTCGGCGTCACCAGGCCGCCCACCGGCACCAGCGAATCGCCTACGCGGCCGCCGATCGGCGCGCGAATCGTGCCGTATTCGAGGTTCAGCTCCGCCGTCTTCAACGCGCCTCGGTTCGATCCGGCGCGGCCTTCGGTGGAGGCGATCTGCGTCCTCGTCGATAGCGCCGTCTGCTCCACGTTGGCCTTGTTCGCCTTCACCGTCTCCTCGGCGGCGCGCAGCGCGGCCACCGCCGCGTCCAGGTCTTGCTGCGAAGCCGCGTCGGCCGCCACCAGCGGTTTCAGGCGTTCGTGATCCTGCTGCGCCTTCACCAGGGTTGCTTGCGCGGAGGCCAGGCTCGCCTGCGCCTGCAACAGCGAAACCTGCTTGTGCGCGAAATCCAGGTCGGCTTCGCTTTGCTGCAGATTGCCGCGCGCCTGCTCCACGCTGGCCTCGAACGGCCGCAGATCGAGCACGTACAGAACCTCGCCCGCCGCCACCTCCGCACCCGGCTGGAACAGCCAGCGGTCGACGTATCCCGTCACCCGGCTGCGTACGTCCACCATGTTGCGCGCGTACGTCTGCGCGGCGAAATCGGAGAAAATAGCCACTGCGCGCGGTTGCACTTCCATCACGCTGACCAATGGCGGCGCGCCGCCGGGCGGTCCGCTTCGCTCGCCGCTCGCCCGGCAGCCAACAAACAGAATTGTCCCGAGAATCAGCGCAACCGCCGCGTAGAGCAGGCCAGCGGCCCGCCCGGTCTGTCCTGGCATGGAATTTCCGTGTTCGCCTGTTTTCATGGCGCGAGAAAAAAGCTCTTTCGTTGAATATCCGCCTGCGTAGTGCTCGATCGAGGGGCCAAGGGCTGCAGGTCGGTTTGACGAACCCGTTCCGGAACCAACGCGGCAGCAGTGGGCCTACCCTGGTGATACCACAAATCGCCGTCAGCGCGGAACCCGGTGTGCGGGTGCGCGCGCCGCGACGCGGGTGCCAAGCGCCCCCACCTTAATCGCCAACCGCCGCGAGCGCACGCGGCGCCGCCTCTCGCGTGCCGAGCGCCAGCCGCGCGCACCGCGCCCGTAGGTCGGCGAGCTTCTCGTCCGCTCGCGGTATCCGCTCGAATCTGCGCAGCACTTCCCGCTTCGCGCGGCGCACTAACTCCAGGTCCATCTCGTTCATCCGCTCGAGCCGTCCGAACAGGTCTTCGCCCCAAAGGCCCTGCCAAAACTCCCGCGATTCGGGCTGCGCGCGCCTCCCGGACGGCCCCACATTCTGCGCAACGTACTCCAGCCGCAGTTCCGGAAATGCCGGGCGCAGAAAGTACTCCGCCACCAACAGGCTTTCGTCGAATAGTTCCACCAGCCCAGGCATCGCCATTTTGCGGACCGCCGCCGACGCCCGCTCCAGGTCCCGCGCATCCGCCGGACGCGTGAACGCCCCACCGTTCACCAGTTGCGTCGTCTGTACGTCGCTCACCAGGTGGGGAGATTCCTCGATCAGACGCAATACAAACTCCCGCGCACCGAGAGATTGCGCCCAACCGGCATAGCGAGAACCCACGCCGCCCCGCCGGTAGTGGTTGTAGCAGGAATATAACCGCGCGATCGGATCGCGCAGAAAACAGCAATCGAAGTACACCGCCCGCCGGCTTACTGGCTTTGGATAACGTAAGTGATGGCTGGATACCGCCGCAATCTCCGGCTCCTGCCGTAGAAACTCTTCTAAGTCCTCCGCGTCCAGCGTCGCATCCGGATCGCTGCCGTGAATCGTCGCAAACCGCTCCGCAAACTCCCGCTCCAATATGTGCTCAATCGTACTTCCAGCGTTCTTGAATATGTGGTAATGAATGATGACGTATCGGGTTCGCTCGACCGGGACGGTTACATTCACAATTTAACCTAATTGTAATTCATTGGAAACTCGCGAAAAGTTCCGGCAACATCATTGTCGGCTGCATTCCGCCTGTGGCGCGCTTCCGGACATCGGCAATTCCGGCGCATTGGATCCCTGCGCGAACCGGCTTCGAGTGTGCTTTCGATAGCGCACGCGCCGGCGCCCGGCGCGCCGCCGTAAACCCGGTGACAGCCGTTCGCATGATTTTCTCGCCCGCGTTTCCAGATACTTACACCTGCTCTGCCGCGCGCGCCGCATCCCACTCCGTGCACAGTGGAATTGGATAGAGGCTGCGCGAACCACTCGCGCCGCCGCAACAGCTTTCTCCCCGGCCGGGGACCGTTGCACTTAGTTGGTACTGAACTTCCGGCGCCCGTGAACGGCATGCGGGGTCCCCCGTGGGTGGATCCTCGACGGAAGACTTTGGATTCCGGAATCTGAGACCGCCAGCGGTATACGGATAGCTGTCATTGCCGCCCGTTGGATAACAGAGAGTAAGGAACGAATCGACAGGGACATGTCCGCCATCCAGCGGGCCCGAGTCATCGAAGTTTCTACTTAAACCATCGGGTGGCCGATACGCACGGCGATAAGTCCGCATAACCCCGGCCACCCGCAACGGAATTTCTCTCAAGCCCTAAGTGTTCACCGCGCTCGAAGCGGGGAGTGTCAAATGAATACGGTTCGCCAGGCGTTTGTCTGCGCCCTTCTGGCGGCGCTCACCGCGCTCACGGTTGCAGCGACCATCTTCGTGCGGGCTGCCACCGCCACGGTTGCGGCGGTGCCGGCCCAGATCCGCCTCACGCGCGCCGCGCTGGTTGCAGAAGCCGGTGCGGCGCGCCAGGATCTCAATCGCCAGATCGACGCCACCCGCGCGGCCACGCTCTCTCTCTCCGATCGCCAGGCCACCGCGTTTCGCACCGGACTGCTCGAGCGAACCGCCAACTTCGGCGACTCGACCAGCCGCCAGTTCGGCGCTACGCTGTCCCGCATCGATGCCGCTCTTGCCACCACCACGGCGCTCGAGGGCGAACTGCGCCCCACCCTTCGCCATTCCGCCTCCGTCGCCGCGCAGCTCGACGATTCCCTCCCCATGTTCCTCGATTGCGACCATAACCCCGATTGCGTCTTCAACCGCTACGTCGGCGTCTCCCGCGGCGTCGAAACCGCCGCCACCGATGTCTCCGGCATGAGCCGCGATTTTCGCCGCGACTGGCCGTCCTATCTCAAAACCTGGCAGGATATCGGCGTCCAGACCGATGGCTTCGTCGCCAATATGAACCGCATCACCAAGCCTCGCTGGTACGACCGGCTGATTGGTTACACCCTCAACGGCGCCGTCATCTATCGCAATTTGAGTCCCATTGGAGCCGCCGTCACCGGCGCACAGATCCTATCGTCGCGTCCGTGACTTCCGCGATCCCCGCAACCAAAATCCGCGCCCGCCGCAGAACATGGGTGGGGCATGCTTTAGCTTGCCCTTTTCCTCTCCCAACCTACACGTCGCCGCGAATCGCTTGCCACCTTACTCGACTTATGCCAGTCTGTATAACACCACGAGACACATACTATCGTCCGTCAACCCGCCATAGGAGACTAATTCGATGAGCGCCCCTTCCACGCCCGCCCCACGCAAAGCCAGCCCGGCCGCTTACGCTCTTATTAAGCAGTTCGAAGGACTCCGGCTGAACGCCTATCTCTGTCCCGCCAAGGTATGGACCATCGGTTGGGGCCACACCGCCGGCGTCAAGCCCGGCGACACCGTGACCGAACCCCAGGCCGAGACCCTGCTCGCCTCCGATATCGCGCCCATCGAGACTAACCTGCCCAGAGTCTTCCACGTGCCGCTGACTCAAGGTCAGTTCGACGCGTTGACTTCGTTGTGTTTCAACGTCGCCGGTGACGCGCTGGGGCTGCCGAAAATCGCACCCAAACTGGTGGCCGACCTCAACGCCGAAGACGCTGCCAGCGCCGCCAATCAATTGCTCGACATCGACAAAGCCAACGGCCAGGTGCTCCCCGGCCTCCTCCGCCGCCGCCAGGCCGAACGCCAACTCTTCCTGTCGGCATAGTTTCGATAGGTGCCGGCTACGGCCTTCGCTCCCAAGAGCACTGTAACTTTCGCCACTTCCCGTGCCAGGACTTCCAAGAGCTTCCTCAGATCTCG